>NZ_JACZCQ010000002.1 GCF_014904705.1 Nisaea sediminum | reverse complement strand
GCCGCCCGGCGGGGGGAGCCCGGGGCCGCGGGGACCCCTGTGCCCGCCGGCCTGTTGCATTCACACCATCAGAGTACCGGTTCATGGCACCTATCCTTGAGGCCCATGGCCTTTGGAAGAAATTCGGCGATTTCGAGGCGCTGAAAGGCGTCGATTTCACGCTGGAGAGAGGCGAACTCGTCTTCATCATTGGTCCGTCCGGGTCCGGGAAGAGCACGCTGCTGCGCTGCTTCAACCGTCTCGAGGAGCCGAGCGACGGCGCCGTGATCTTCGAGGGCGTGGATCTGATGGACCGGAGCGTCGACATCAACCTGATGCGCCGGCGCATCGGGATGGTCTTCCAGCAGTTCAATCTCTATCCGCACCTGACGGCACGCGACAACATCACGCTGGCGCTGCGCAAGGTGCTCGGCAAGAGCCGGGCGGAAGCTAACGAAATCGCCGAGAAGATGCTGGAGCGCGTCGGTCTCGCCGACAAGGCCGAGTCCCATCCGGGGGCGCTTTCCGGCGGTCAGCAGCAGCGTGTGGCCATCGCCCGCGCGCTCGCTCTCGAACCGGCGGTCATGCTGTTCGACGAGCCGACGAGCGCGCTCGATCCCGAACTCGTCGGCAGCGTGCTCCAGGTGATGCAGCAATTGCGAGACGCCGGCATGACCATGGTCGTGGTCAGCCACGAGATGCGTTTCGCAAAGGCGGCGGCCGACCGGGTGATCTTCATGGCCGACGGGCAGATCCTCGAGCAAGGCACGCCGGCGGAGATCTTCGAGGCTCCCCAGCATCCGCGCACCCGTGAATTCATGGCGGAGATCGGGCAATGAGCGAAGCGGTGCCCGCCACCATGTGGGAGCGGTTCGTCGAGACCTTTTTCCGCCCGGACCTGATCGCGGAATATTCGGGCGCGATCGGAAAAGGCGTGATCGTCACCTGTGAGATCGCGGTGCTCGTCGTGCTTTGCGGCATCGCGCTCGGCATGGCGCTCGCGGTCCTCCGCAGCTACCGGAACACATTTCTCTCTGCGCTGATCGTGATCTTCGTCGATCTGATGCGCTCGCTGCCGCCGCTGGTGCTGATCCTGCTGATCTATTTCGGCCTGCCGACCCTTGGATTGACCCTGTCCGGCTTTTTCGTTCTCTGGCTGGTGCTGACCCTCGTGCTCGGGGCCTTCTCGGAGGAGATCTTCTGGGCCGGGATCCTCTCCGTCCGCAAGGGGCAGTGGGAAGCGGCGCGCTCGACCGGGCTCGGCTTCAACCAGACCCTGATCTATGTCGTCATCCCCCAGGCCGTCCGGATGACCGTCGCGCCGCTGACCAACCGGACCATCGCGATCACCAAGAACACTGCGCTCGGTACCGTCATCGGAGTGGGGGAGATCCTGAACCAGGCCTCGACCGCGCAATCCTTTTCCGGCAGCGCGACGCCGCTGATGATGGGTGCCATCGCCTACATCCTGCTCTTCATCCCGGTCGTCGCCGTCGGGCGCTGGATCGAGACCCGCTTCCAGTGGAGGCGCGCCTGAAATGGACGAGCTAATCTACAATTTCTTCAATCTCGACATCATGAAGGAAGTCTTCCCGCTAATGCTGCGGGGTGCGGGAATGACGCTGCTGCTCTGCCTCGCGGTCATTCCGCTCGGGCTGCTCGGCGGTCTGCTGGTCGCCCTCGCGACGCGAACGAAATACCGGACGCTCCGTTATGCCGTGATCGCGCTGATCGATCTCTTCCGCGCGGTGCCGCCGCTCGTCCTGCTCATCTTCGTCTATGCGGGGCTGCCCTTCGCGGGCGTTGAGATCTCTCCCTTCACGGCGGTCTGCGTCGCCTTTCTGCTGAACAACTCAGCCTACTTCGCGGAAATTTATCGGGCCGGGATCGACAGCATCGGCGCGGGGCAGTTCGAGGCGGCGCGCTCGACCGGGCTCTCCGGCTTTCAGACCATGCGCTACGTGATCCTGCCGCAGGCGACCCGGAACGTGCTGCCGGACCTGCTCAGCAACATCATCGAGATCGTGAAGCTGACCTCGATCGCCAGCGTGGTCTCGTTCCAGGAACTGCTCTATTCCGCCGACATGGCCCGCTCGGTGACCTACAACGCCTCGCCGATCGTCATGGCTGCGGCGGCCTATCTGATCATGCTCTGGCCGGTCGTCCGGCTGCTCAGCCGGTTGGAGCACCGGGTGGGGCACTGAGAGAGAGGCCGGGGTCGGGAACCTATCGCGCCGCGAGGCCGGCGCGCTCAAGACCGTGCTTCAGATGGAAATAATCCTCCGCATTGCGGAACCGGAAAGCCGAGAGGAACCACTGCGCGATGTCTCCGGGCAGTGGAGGCATTTCGCCGATCCAGTTCTCGCGAGCGGTCGAGAGGAAGCGCTCCGCCTCCCGTTCGGCGGCCTTGCCATTACCGAGATGGGCGAACGCGGCCGCCGCCCAGGCCGGCGGGTAGAGAACGTTGTTTTCCCCGGCCTTCGCGGCCGCCCAGATGGTTCCCGGATAGTCGCGGCACAGATAGCGGCAGGCGGTTTCGAAGCACCAGTTCAGCGGTCGGTATGACGAATCCGTTTCCCGCGGAGCCTCGATGCGGCGCACGGCCTCTGCCGTTTCTCCGCAGAAGGCGAGCCCGAGAGCCGAAGAAATTGCGGTGCCGACATCGTTCTGGTTGAGGTTCTCCGCGATCCCGAAACAAAGGATCGCGCGTTCGAACGCGCCGACCTGGAGATTTGCCCATCCGGAGGCATGGTAGCTCTTGGTATCGCGCGGCCCGGCCTCAATCGACCGTTGCGCGAACTCCAGCGCTTCTTCCTCTGTTTCCACATCGGTCTGATATCCCGGGCAGACGAACCCCTTCATGCTTGAAGACAGGGAGCGGCTGGAGAGGCCCGGCGCGAAGTCCGGAGCGTCGACGACAATCGCATCGAAGGTATCGGTCGCCTGGGACCAGGAAGCCGGCGTCCAGCGGCGCATGAGGCCGCGTCCCAAAAGCCAGCGGTCATGAATCGACGGAGAGACCGGGGCATCGCTTGCGGAAAGTCCGGATCGGCCGAGCGACAGGTGCACATTGACGGCAACAGCCAGTTTTTGCACCAGCTGCTTCAGGGAACGCGGCCAGGTTTCCAGACTGGCGGGACTTTCCTCGCTCCAGAGAATCGTATCGGAGGCGGTGTCACGCACCGAGACCAGAACATGCAGGACCGCTTCCTTCACGAAGGCGTCCGCCTCGACCCGGTAGCTCGGATCCAGAGCAACGAGACCCTTCACGGATTCCGTGCGTTCTCCGTCGATCACCAGCCATTCCCTGAATTTCAGCAGGCTCGACATGAATTGATGACGAAAGGCGCGAGCCATGAACCTGAGCGGCTCGGGGAGCCCTGCATCGGAAAATGTACCGACGACAAGGCGCGGCGCGCCGACCGCATTCCGCGCTGCTCTCACGATAGCATCATTGCCGTTCTGGGCTGTGGCATCCGGAGCCGTGCCTGATTTTATCAGCGCTACAAGGGCCTTGGTCTCGTCCGATGGCTCCATGTCGTAATCGGCCTCGAGCAGGGACCAGAGCCTGTTGTAGCGTTTCAGGGCGGACGCGATGTCCCCGGTGCGAACATGTTGCAGCATGAGTTCGCGGCAGGCGCCTTCGTGCGTCGGATCCAGGTTGGAGAGCGCGAGCGCCGCGTTTTTCGAGATCCGTTCGGCGTGCGGTTCGTCGGAGCGAGTGTGATCGCTGATGCGGGCCTCGAGACTGACGACCAGCCGGTCGTGCAGGATCTGCCTTTGCACTGTGATCCAGGATCCGAAAGCCGGGTCTAGATCCTCGAACCCGAGAAGGAGAGAGGAGGAGATGTCGCTGCGTTGCAGCAGGATCGGGTGGACGGGCGCCTTCGCGTCCTGGTCGAGGATGGTCCAGAGATCGCTGATAAACGCGTCGGTGCGCAGGCGGATCTCGTTCCGCGTTACCTCGATCGCACTGTGTCCGACTTTCTCGAAGTACTGATTGAGGCGCCTCAGCGCCTGCCTGAGGGATGCCCGAGCCTGTTCTTCCGGCGCGCTGCTCCAGAGCAGGCCGGCGATCCTCTCCCTGGTCTCGCTGTGGGCCGGGACCAGCATGAGGTACGCGAGAATGGCCTGGGCTTTCCGGCTGGGCAGGTTAGCTTCGCAGCCGGGCGCCGCGATCGCGAAGCCGCCGAGGAGGCTGACCTTCAGGATGTCGTCTTGCTTCGAGCTGCGCGCCGGCGGCGAAACGGTCAGAGTATTCCGGTTTCCGTCGAACTGAGCGTCCACCATTTCAAAGTCTCTGCCTTTCGGCAAGCGCCTCTCTTTGCTGGTTTGGCCCGCGACCGGAGTCCGTCGCTGCCGATGGATGACAGCGCCAATGGTCATACGAAACGGAGCGCCGGATCAACCCGCTTTCAGGGCGACTTGCCGGGTGCGTGCCGTCGCCTCTCTGCAATCATTCGGTCATCAGGCTGTCACGTGTCGTCGCTAGCGTTCGTCATTTGGCATGCGGAGAGCAGCGGGAAAATGGAAGTGAACCTCGGATGGAACCGGCTCCGGCGGGAGTTCGAATCGAGAAGGCCGGTCGTCTCGTATTGCAATCCGGACGATGCATTCGGACGCCAGATTCTGATTCGGTGTATCGAACTGCTGACGGGTCAACCGCGCCTGCAGCGAATGTACGACGATTACTGCAGCAAATATCTCGGGAGCGGCGATTTCTGGCAATCTGCCGTCGAGTATCTGAGGCTCTCCGTCCGCTTCGACGAATCCCGCCTGAAGGCGATTCCCGCCGAGGGTCCCCTGATCATCGTCGCCAATCATCCATTCGGCGTCCTGGATGGCATCGCGGTGGGCCATATCACGTCGCAGGTAAGGCCGGACTTCAAGCTGATGGCCCACGCGGCTCTCGGGCGCGCCGAACCGCTCCGGCCGTTCCTGATTCCGATCGAATTCGATGGCGCCTCCAGCGCGCTAAGGAGCAATGTCGAATCGAAGCGAGCGGCGCTCGGCCATCTGAAGGATGGCGGGGCGCTGGTGATCTTTCCGGCCGGACGCGTTTCCACGGCGGATAGCGTTTTCGGTCGGGCGACCGATGCCCCCTGGAAGCTCTTTGCCGGCAAGCTGATAGCCCATTCCGGGGCGAGGGTTGTGCCGATCTTTTTCGAGGGACAGAACCGGCTTCTTTTCCACTTCGTCAGCCGTTTCAGCGAGGCATTGCGCGAGGCTTTGCTGATGAGTGAGGTGGTGCGCCGGATCGGTGACGAGGTGCGGGCGCATATCGGTGCACCGGTCGGGGCGGAGGAGCTCGGCGGAGGGACGGACCGGCAGGCATTGCTCGACGACCTGCGCCAACTGGTCTATGCACTCGACCCCGCGCGGGGAGCGGTTTCTCCGGCCTGAATCAGATCAGGGTTTCCTCCAGCACGAGCGCCGCGGCGCCGCGCGCCCAAACCTCGTCTCCACCGGAATCGATCCGGAGATCGATCGAAGTGTCCGTGCCCGGGAGAATGTTTTCCTCAAGCGCCTTGCGCAGGGCGGCGTAAAACGCCTTCGCGGAGTGTGCGCGGGCGCCGGAAAGCACCACGACCGGCGGATCCAGAATGTCCACAAGATTGGCGATGCCTGTGCCGAGCATGCTTCCCGCGCGTTCGAAGACGGAGGTAACCGCGGGATCCCCGGCATCCGCCTGCTGGATGAGATCGCGCATCCGCGCCTCGAGCGCGATCGGATCGTCCGTCGCGACCGATGGGCCGAGGATGTTGGCCTCGCGCGCGATCGCATAGTCGGAGGCGTAGGCCTCGATGCAGCCGCGCTGGCCGCAACGGCAAAGTGCGCCGCCAACAACGATCTTGGTATGACCGAACTCCGCGCCGAAGCCGCGGGAGCCGCGATAGAGCCTCTCGTTGATCACCAGCCCCATGCCGACGCCGTGCTCCACGGTGACGACGAGGAAGGTGGGAAAGGTGCGGCCGACGCCGAACCATTTCTCCGCCAGCGCGGTCATGTTCGCGTCGTTGTCGATGAAGGTCCGGAAGCCGGTACGTTCCTCGACGATCTCCCGGAACGGAACGTCCCGGCCGGAGAAGACCGGTGCCCAGCGGACGAGGCCGGAGGGGTATTCGACATAGCCGGGGACGCCGATGCCGAGCCCGAGCACCAGATCCGGGTCAATTCCGGACTCTCCGACGATCTTGCTGACCTGTTGCATGCAGATGTCGGCGATCCATTCCGGGGCGTCGCGGTTCGCCCGGACGGGGATCGTCTCGGCTCCGAGGATGTCGCCCGAGAGATCGGTCAGCGACACCGACGCCTGGTGCATCGAGATCTTGATGCCGACCGCGAAACCGGCCTCAGGGTTCAGTTCGAGACGGGTCCGCGGGCGGCCTCGTGCGGACTCGTCGCGGTCCGGGGCGCCCTGTTCCTCGCGGATGACGCCGTCCTCAAGCAGTTCGGAGGTGATGATGGTGACTGTTGCGGGACTGATGCCGATATGTTCGGCGAGTTCGATCCGCGCCGCGGCACCGCGCCGGCGGAGACAGTCCACGACCGCCTTCCGGTTCTTTGCACGCGCCGGGTCCGGAATATGCCGACCGAGCCTCTTGTTCGCTTGATCCATCTTTTTAGAGAGGAAGGGAGCCCCGGAAGCGTTCTTCCGGAAGTCCCCTGATGCCGTCGAGATCGGCGACGTAAATGCCGCCGGCCGTGGGTTGCATTCGCTCGCGTTCCGCAGAGAAGCCTTCCCGCGCGGTCGCGATATACAGGCGATTCAGGTTCGCGCCGCCAAAGCAGGCGAGGGTCACCTGACTGACAGGAACCTGCACTCTGACATCGCGCGTGCCGTTGGCGAGGAAACGCTGCACGCATCCTCCCTCGAACTGGGCATTCCAGACTGCACCCTCCGCATCGACGCAGGAGCCGTCGGGCGCGCCTTCGGTGCCATCCAGTTCAGCGAACACTTCCCGCCCGGAGAGCGTTCCGGTTTCCCGGTCATAGCCATAGCGGAAGATCTTTCGGCCTGAGGAATCCGCGAAATACATGATCTCGCCGCCGGGAGAGAAGCAAAGGCTGTTGGTGCAGCCGACATCGGCGACCAGGCGGTTGGCAGTCTTGCCGCCGTTATAGGAATAGACAGCCGAAAGCGGCCGCAGGCTCTCCTCGTCGAGGCCGCCGTAAATGAACCTTCCGTCCCTGTCGCAGCGACCGTCATTGAGCCGTGTGCTTGGAAGATCCGGCTCGGTCCGGAGGATCTCGGTCAATTTCCCCGCGGCTGGGTCGAAATGCGCCAGACCATCCTCATGGGCGAGGAGGAGTGTGTCCTGTTCCGTGAACGCGAAGCTTCCGATGCGTTTCGGAAAAGCGACCTTTTCGGCTTCACCGCCGTCGGCATTGCAGCTCCAGAGCGCGCGGCCATGAATGTCCGTCCAGTAGAGCTTCTTCTGCTCCGCGTGCCACTGGATGCCTTCGGCGAGGATATTCCGGCAATCGAGGAGCAGGCGGGCTCGGACGGTGTCAGGCAAGGGCGCGCTCCTGCAGGTGGTCGGGCATCTTCCCGAGAATGATCATGCCAAGCACATCGTCTTTTGAAACCTCTTCCGTACGGACGGTCCCGACCAGACGGCCATTCTTCATCACGGTCAGCCGGTCGGAAAGATCGAAGACGTCATGGATGTCGTGGCTGATCAGGAAGATCCCGATCCCTTCTGCCTTGAGCTGCTTGATCAGCTCGGAGACCATTTGTGTCTCCTGGACGCCGAGCGCCGCCGTCGGCTCGTCCATAATGAGCACGCGGGCGTCGAAATAGACGGCTCGGGCGATCGCAACCGATTGGCGTTGGCCGCCGGAAAGCGCCTTCACCGGGGATGCGAACTTGCGGAAGTTCGGATTGAGCCGCCCCATGATCTCCCTGGTCTCGGCCTCCATGCGAACCTCGTCGAGCATGCCCGAGGGTGTCAGCAGTTCGCGACCTAGGAAAAGGTTCGCGGCGGCGTCGAGGTTATCGGCGAGGGCGAGTGTCTGGTAGATGGTCTCGATATTGTGGCGCCGGGCGTCCCTCGCATTGCGTATCGTCGCGGTCTCGCCATCGATCAGGATGTCGCCGCTGTCTTTCGGGTTAGCTCCGGAGAGCACCTTGATCAGGGTCGATTTTCCGGCGCCGTTGTGGCCCAGCAAACCGACGACTTCGCCCGGATAGAGATCGCAGGTCACCCCGTCGACAGCCTTGATGCCACCGAAGGAAACATGGATATCGTGCATCTCGACGAGCGGCGTCCGTGTGTCTGTCTTCATGACGCTTACTCCCCGATCCGCCGGCGATAGACTTGGTCGACCCAGACGGCAAGGACCAGCACGAGGCCAATGACGATGGATTGCAGCGAGGTGTTCACGCCGATCAGAGCCATGCCGCTCTGCAGGCTCTGCATCACGAGGGCACCGAGGATGGCGCCGTAGATCGTGCCGACGCCTCCGGCAAGCGACGTGCCGCCAATCACCGCGGCGGCGATGACCCGGAGTTCGTCGAGCGTGCCGAGATCGTTCGCCGCCGATTGCAGGCGGGCTGACGCGATCACGGCGGAGAGCGCGCAGAGGCCGCCCATCAGCGTGAAGATGTAGAGCGTCATGCGCCGGACATCGATCCCGGAGAGCTCGGCCGCCTGCAGGTTGCCGCCCATAGCGAAGACGTAACGGCCGAATTTCGTGCGCCGTGCGATGATGGTCATGACAACGGCGACGATGGCGACGATGACGACCGGAACGGCGATGCCGTGCACCATCTCAATACCGCCCTCGGGAACCTCCAGGCCTTTCGCCTCCGCCAGTCGTCGCGCGGCCCGCGCGGGGATGGGGTAGGCGTTCATCGCCGCGACGAAGGAGGTGATGGCGACGGTCAGCACGCCGATATTCAGCCAGTCGGCCCAGAGAGGTTTCAGCGGGAAGTCGAACAGCTTGCGCCGCCGGCGCCCGTTCAGGATGCCGTAGAGAACGAAAGCCGTCATCACGATGCCGAAGAGCCAGGAGCCGGCCTCGCCCAGTGTCCCGGCGATGCCGCCACCGAAAATCACGAAGGTTTCGTCCAGCGGAGCGACGGTGCGTCCGGTCGTGACCCACCAGGCGGCGCCGCGCCAGACCAGCAGGCCGCCCAGCGTGACGATGAAAGCGGGCACGCCGAGATAACCGATGACCCAGCCCTGCAGGCTGCCGATCAGAAGTCCGAGCAGGAGCCCGACAGCGATGGTCAGGACCCAGTTGGCGGGATGGTTGAAGCCGAGATATTCCGGCAGGATCTCGGTCTGCACGACGCCCATCACCATGGCGATGACACCGAGGACGGAGCCGACCGAAAGGTCGATATGCCGCGTGACGATGATGAAAACCATGCCGGTCGCCATGACGGCGACCGAGGCCGTCTGGACCGAGAGGTTGAAGAGATTGCGCGGGGTGATGAAGCGCCCCTCGGTCATCAGGTCCAGCAGCACCCAGATCGCGAGCAATGCTCCGACCATACCGAGCAGACGCAAGTCGAGCTCCATAGTCCGGACGAGACCCGCAAGTCCGCGCGACGGGGCTGCGGCTGGAGCCGCGCTCTGGTGTGAGGGTTCGGGAAGGGGGGATGTCCGGTCGCTCATGCGTCAGGCACTCGGCAGCTAAGAAAAGACCGGCACCAGTTGGTGCCGGTCAGTGGGACGGAGCTTCGGCGTCAGTCGCAGGCTGCGACCGTGCCGCTCTTCACGCCTTTGCAGACCACGTCCTTGGAAACCCAGCCGGCATCGATCACGACGTCGAGCTTGTCCCTTGTGATCGGCACCGGCGCAAGAAAGACCGAGCTCAGCATCTGCCCGCTCGGGCTTTTCCATTGCTGGGCACCGGAGACTTTCTTGTTGTCGGTGCCTTTCGCCAGTTCGACGGCGATTTCCGCCGCGCGTTTGCCGAGATCGCGCGCATCCTTCCAGACCGAGACGGTCTGGATGCCGAGGGCGACCCGGTTGAGTGCCGCATGATCGCCATCCTGGCCGGAGACCGGGAGGCCTTCCATCCCTTGTGCGGTCAGGGCGGCGACCACACCGCCGGCGGTACCGTCGTTCGAGGCCACAACGGCGTCGACCTTGTTGTCGTTGGCGGTCAGGATCTGTTCCATGTTGCGCTGGGCGTTCGCGGGTAGCCAGCCGTCGGTGTACTGCTCGCCGACGACCTTGATGTCGCCCTTGTCGATCGCTGCCTTCAGGACCTCGAGCTGGCCGTCATGCAGGAAGTCCGCGTTCGGATCCTGCGGGCTGCCTTTGATGAAGACGTAATTGCCCTTCGGCTGGGCGGCATAAACCTCGCGCGCCTGCATGCGTCCGACCTCGACATTGTCGAAGGTGATGTAAAAGGCGTCCGGGTGCTCGATCAGCCGGTCGTAGCCGACAACGGGAATGCCCTCGGCTGCGGCCTTGTTCACGGCCGGAGTGATGGCGGAGGCGTCCTGCGCCAGGATGATGAGTGCCTTGGCGCCGCGGGCGATCAGGCTCTCCACGTCGGAGAGCTGCTTGGCCGTCGAGCTCTGCGCGTCGGCGCTGATATATTCGACGCCGGCCTTTTCGAGCGCGGCCTTGATCGCGGCCTCGTCGGTCTTCCAACGCTCTTCCTGAAAATTCGACCAGCTGACGCCGACAATCGTGTCCGCGGCCGTCGCGGGCTGCGGCGCTGCGGCAAGTCCACCGAGCGCGAGGGCTCCGGCGGCAAGCAATTTCGTGAGATTTACCCTCATGTTTTCCTCCCTCAAGGAATGCGGCATTATTCGCCGATTGATTTATTTTTATGATTAAAAAATATGTTGCCGCAAGCCGATCTGGCCGTCAATGTTTTCAGCGAGGACAGCGGGAGGAGCAGGAAAGATGGCGGCATATGCGACGCGCTACCCCGATCTGAAGGGACAGGCGGTGTTCGTCAGCGGCGGTGCGACGGGTATAGGCGCGGCGATCGTCGAAGCCTTCTGCTGGCAGGGGGCGCACACCTATTTCGTCGATATCGACGAGGCGTCCGCTGAGGCCCTGACGGCCAGTGTCGGCGAGAAAACCGGGACATCGCCGTTTTTCCATCGTTGCGACGTGACGGATACGGCGGCTCTCAAGGACGCGATAGAGCGCGCCTCCGAGGTCACGGGCTCGCTCTATGCGCTGGTGAACAATGCGGCGCGCGATCACCGCGTTCCGGCGGAAGAGGTGACAGAGAAGGACTGGGACGATCTGGTCGCGATCAATCTGAAGCACCAGTTCTTCGCGGCGCAGACCGCTTACAGGCTGATGGCGCCGAGCGGCACCGGCTCGATCATCAATTTCGGATCCATCGCGCCGGGGCAGGGTGTGCGCAATCTCTCGGTCTACAACGCCTGCAAGGCCGGAGCCTTCGGTCTTACCCGGTCGCTCGCCCGGGATTTCGGCGAGGCCGGGGTGCGGGTCAATTCCATCGTTCCAGGCGCGATCCTGACGCCGCGCCAGCTCAGGGACTGGATCGACCCGGAGACGAAGAAGGGCGTCATCGAGCGCCAGTGCCTGAAGCGGGCAATGCAGGAGGACGACGTGGCCGAGATGGTGCTGTTTCTCGCCTCGAACGCCTCGCGCGGCTGTACGGCACAGGAATTCAGGGTCGATGGCGGCAATATCTAGGCGAACTCAGCTCAGGACAAACCCCTCGTAACCGGCCTCCGCAACCGCGTCGCAGCGTGCGCGGTAATGCTGCAACCCGCCTGCATAAGGCATGAAGACCCGCGGCTTTCCGGGGACGTTGGCGCCAAGATACCAGGAACTGTTCGCAAGCGGGAGCAAGGTCGCGTCGGCCGCCCGGTTGGTCTCCATCACCCAGTCCTCGGCGGCCTGTTCGGTCGCCTCGATCCGGGTTTTTCCCTCCTCGCGCATACGGGCAATGCAGTCGGTGATCCAGTCGACATGTTGCTCGATCGAGACCGGCATGTTGGTCAGCACCGAGGGGCTGCCAGGGCCGGTCACAGTGAAGAGGTTCGGGAACCCGGCGATCTGCAGGCCGAGATAGGTCTTCGGCCCGGCCACCCAGGCATCTTTCAGGGCAAGGCCGTTCTTGCCCGTGATGTTCAGGCGGAGGAGGGGACCGGTAATGGCGTCGAACCCGGTCGCGAAGACGATGATGTCGAGATCGCATTGTCCATTTTCGGTCTCGATCCCGGTTTCTGTGATCCGTTTGATCGGGTCCGACTTGATGTCGACGAGGGTGACATTGTCGCGGTTGAAGGTCTCGAAATAGTCTGTATCGACCGGCGGGCGCTTGGTGCCGAACGGATGGTCGAGATTGCTCAGCAGGTCCGCCGTCTTTGGGTCTTTCACGATTTCCCGGATCTTCGCCTTTATGAAATCGGAGGCGGTGTCGTTCGCCGCCTTGTCGACCAGCATGTCCTTGAAGACGGCGCGAAAGCGCAGTCCGCCCTTTTGCCATGCCTCTTCGTAGATCGCCTGACGTTCCTCTTCCGAGACGCTGGCCGTCAGCCGCTCCTCGATGCGGAAGGGATGGCCGTTCGGGGTTGAGACCATGGTCTCGTGGATCTCGTTCCGGTGTTCTCTCAGGTAACGCTTGAACTCGTCGGTCAGCGGCGCATTGCGCGCCGGGATGCTGTAATTCGCGGTGCGTTGGAAGACGGTCAGATGTTCCGCCGTCTCGGCGATGACCGGAGCCGCCTGGATGCCGGTCGAGCCGGTGCCGATCTGTCCGACCCGTTTGCCGCGGAAATCGACACCCTCATGCGGCCATTCACCTGTGTGATACCAGTCGCCCTTGAAATCCTTAAGGCCCGGAATGTCGGGCAGGTTGGCGGAGGAGAGGCAGCCGACGCCTGTGATCAGGAAGGGCGCGGCATAGCGTTTCCCGGACTCGGTCTCGACATGCCAGAGCGTGGCGGCATCGTCGAAACGGGCGGAGATAACGCGGTCCGAAAGCCGGATGTCCTTGCGCAGGTCGAAACGGTCGGCGACGTGGTTCAGATAGTGGCGGATTTCCTCCTGGCCCGGATAGCGCTCGGACCATTGCCATTCCTCCAACAGCTCCTTGGAGAAGTAGTAGCAGTAGGAATGGCTCTCGCTGTCGCAGCGTGCGCCCGGATAACGGTTCCAGTACCAGGTGCCGCCGACGCCGTCCGCCGCCTCCAGCACCAAGGCCTTCATGCCGAGCCGGTCGCGCAAGCTGTGCAATTGGTATAGCCCGGTGAAGCCGGCGCCGATGATCAGCGCGTCGAATCTCTCCGTCGGATACAGCGCGTCCGTCTCATGTGCCGTACTTTTTTTGGTCATTAGCGTTCCTCCCGGGCGGCATCATCGCGCGCCGGCCGTTCGGCGATCAATCACCGTTGGTTCAATGATCTGATGCCGTGTTCGCTCAATTGCACAAATGTTCGGGGTGGGGCGACACGCTCGAGACTGTTGCATAACACATAAAATAATTGCGATGATCGAGATGCAATTTTTAATAGTGTATTCTCTGAATTATTACGCTTCAGGGCGGAGAAAAATATGGTTGCGCATCCGGGAATAAGCCCGAACCAGGATCTCCTCGTCGATACGGACGGAGACGGTGTTTTCACGGTCGGCTTCGAATTCCTCACGACTTTCAGTGGCCGTGCGCTGGAGGCGGTCCTGAATGCCATGGATGTCTGGGAAGAGCTGACGAATGTGGATTTCGGGCAATACGGAACGAATCCCGAAAATTCATTCACGTTCAATATTTCCCCTCTCGACGGTACGGGCAATTATCTCGCTTTCGCCTATCGCGGCGGGAACATCGTGATCGATACGGCAGACATTGACCGTATTTCAGACCGCGACCTGACCGTGCTTGCGATCCACGAGGTGGGGCATTCGATCGGCCTTGCTCACCAGAATTCCTACAGCGTCATGGTCCCGACAATCAGTCGTGCGCACGACTTGCCGACCTACAAGGACTTGGAAGTGACCGACTTTCTGTTCGGCGGTGCTGCTCCCGATACCGGGTTTTCGCTTCAACTCGGAGGGACCGGTGCGCAAACGATTTTCGGCAACCGCGGCGCGGATCTGATCTACGGAAATCAGGGTGCGGACGTGCTCTCCGGGCGTGCCGGTGACGATATTCTTTTCGGCGGTCAAGACGCCGATACCGTTTCCGGAGGAAGCGGAAGCGACGTCCTGTATGGCAACAAGGCCAACGACCTCGTGGTCGGTGACGATGGCGCGGATACGCTCTACGGCGGGCAGGAGGACGATGTCCTCTCGGGAGGCGAAGGTGCCGATGTGCTTTTCGGTAACAGAGGCGCCGATCTTCTGGATGGTGGAAACGGAAACGATATCCTCTTGGGAGGCTCGGGCGCGGACCATTTCGTCGTCGGTTCCGGCGCAGATACTGTCTTCGGCTTCGATCAAGCAGAAGGAGACAGTCTCTCCGACCAAACGGGGTCCCTGGCTGGAACGGACGCCGGAACGCTCGTTAGCTATGCCAATGGCTCGTCGGTATTTCTGGTCGGTATTGCACCCGGATCGCTCGAATGGGGACTTATCTGATTCTCATCGTGACCGGAACCTGATCCGCCGCCAGTAAGATCGGCGGCGGAGAGGCTGTGACATTGGAGTCTGGTTAGGCCGAGCGATAAAGCTTGGTCATCGAGAATTCCCGGTGGCCGAGCGCTTCCGCCGCCGTGTGCCGGCCGTTCGCGGTGCGGATGATCATGTCGATCAGGGAGTCGCCGGCCTCGTCGATGGTCATCTCCCGCGTCAGCACGCCGGTCACGTCCACGTCGATATGCTCCGACATGGTGCGGAGCGTCCGGGGGTTACCGGAGATCTTGATCACCGGAACGATCGGATTGCCGATCACGTTGCCCTGGCCGGTCGGGAAGGTGTGGATCACGAAGCCGCCCGCCGCCATCAGGGTGACGCATTCCGCCGCTGCCGAGGAACTGTCCATGAAATAGAGGCCCGGACCCTTTTCCGGGGTCTCGGCGGGACCAATGGCATCGATATAGGTCGAGGTTCGGCCGATCTTCTCGAGGTTACCCATCGCCTTTTCCTCGATCGTTGTCAGGCCACCGAGAATATTTCCTTTGGTCGGTTGGCTGTCGGAAAGGTCGGTCGTCTTGTAGGGCTCGATCACCTCGTCCTGATAGGCTTGGAAGAGCTTCATGAATTTCTCGCCCGCCTCCGGCGTCGCCCCGCGCTTGGCGCAGATATGCTCGGCCCCGGTGATTTCCGAGGTCTCGCCGAAGCAGCCGTAGAGCCCGTGCGGCAGCAGCTTGTCGTACATGTTGCCGACGGTAGGGCAGGAGGAGAGACCGGTCGTGGTGTCGCTCTCGCCGCATTTGGTCGAGACCCAGAGGTCGGTGAGGGGCACCGGTTCCTTCTGCAATTCGGTCGCCCAGTGGACGAATTCCTTGGCCTTCCAAGAGGCTTGGCGGATGGTCTCGAAATCGCCTTTCTGCTCGATGGAGAAGCCCTCGACCGGTTTGCCAGTCTTGGCGATGCCGTCGACGATCACCTGGGTCCACTCCGGTTCGATGCCGATCACCACGACGGCGGCGACGTTCGGGTTCGCCCCGGTTCCGATGATGGTGCGGAAATGCAGATCGAGATCCTCGCCGAACTGCAGGCGGCCATAGGCATGCGGGATCGCCATGGTGCCCTTGACGTTGTTCGCCACCGCTTCGCAGGCGGCGTTGGAAATGTCGTCGACGGGAAGGATCAGGACGTGGTTGCGGACGCCGACGCGGCCGTTCTCGCGGCGCCAGGCATTCACGGATGTGTTCGCTAGGTCGGCCATCTCTACCACCTCTTGGTTTTCAGGTTGTGGGTATGGACGTGCTCACCGGTGCCCGCATTGCCGACCATCTTGCCGATGTCCTCGCCGTACTTGATGACCGTATCTCCGGCCGCCAGATCCTTGAGCGCGACCTTATGGCCGATCGGAATGTCCGCCTTCGCGGTCAGCCGAAAATCCGAATTGTCATGCGTGATGACACAGAGCATCTCCGTGCCCGCTTTCAGGCCCTCGACCACGACGACGCCGACATTGTCGTCCGGATGATGGACCAGCAGCTGGGGAATGTTGCTCATTTCCCTGTTCCTCCCGGTTTCGTGAAGCTTGTTATGAGCGTGAATACCTGTACCTGAACTCTTATACAAGACTTGGGTCGCAACTCTTGCTAAGAAGGCAATAATGAACGGAGCAAGCGGCATCTAAGGAGACGATCCTGTCAGCGCCTCTCTACAAATATGTGATCGAGACCCTGATCGACCGGATCGCGTCGGGCGATCTCGCGCCTGGCGCGATGCTGCCAAGTGAGGGAGATCTCGGCGCCGAGCTCGGCGTCAGCCAGGGCACGGCGCGCAAGGCCCTGATGGATCTGGAGCGCAGGGGTATTGTGCGCCGGCGCCAGGGTGTCGGGACCTTCGTGACCGCGCGGACGCCCGAGAGCGCGCTCTTTCACTTCTTTCGCCTGCGTAATCCTGACGGCAGTCACGCGGCACCAGCTCTCGAAGAGGAGAACGTGCGGCGCCGGCGTTCGCTGAGGGACGAGAGAGAGGCGCTTTTCGGCAAGCCGGATCATGTGTTCGAAATCGAGCGTGTTCGCTCGGTCGACGGCAGCCGCCTGGTCCACGAAGTCTCAGTCGTACCGGCAGCCCTTTTTCCCGGCCTGTCCGAACGGTCGCCGCTGCCAAACACGCTCTACGTGCTCTATCAGCATGCTTATTCCATCGCCATCGTTCAGGCGAATGAGCGGATCAGGGCTGTATCCGGAAAACCGGAGGTTTGTGCACGACTGCGAGTCGCCGCCGGACAACCGTTGCTCCGGGTGGACCGAACGGCCACGGATCTCTCGAACCGCACTGTCGAGTTGCGCACGAGTCACTTCGTGACAGAGGAGCATTGCTACGCCGTAGCATTGACTTAAGTGCAGACAGTGCGGCTGTTTTACTGCGTTCAGTCCGTCTATGAAGTGTGGTGCGAAAAGATAATTCGCATCGCGGCGGGCTAAACTGATAATTTATTTATGCTGTATGTCTTTTACCGTGAAAGCCTTGATGGCCGACTCGAGAACATTCCGATCAAGTGCCGCCTCTCTGCGTCCTCCGGTGAATGCGGCTCCCGCTGTCGCGTTCGACTGGGGGTATTGGATGTGCCCGATCGACACGACGGCCGATCGTTTCGGGCCGTTCGCCAGCTTGGTCACCCTGTGGCAGAGCCGGCGGAGGCCGAATGGCGGCTTGCCTCGTCGCAGTGATTTCAAGGCGGAAGAGTTCTCCGATTGGATGGGGCGGATATTCATCGCGAAGATCGAGCATGATCCTTTCGACCTGAGATTTACGCTCTGGGGAAGCACGCTTTGCGAGTGGTGGCGCGTGGACTACACCGGCCAGACGCTGGGAACCCAATCGAGCGACCCGGATGCCTGGTCGGTCGAACGCGGGTATTTCGCGGAGATGTCGCGCAGGCCCTTTTTCGGTTTCGCCGGCGGTAGCCTGACGGAATACGGCAGATCGCATATCAAGGTGATCGGCCTGGATCTGCCTCTCTCGAACGGAGAAGGTCTGGATCAGGTCTTGTCGGCCCATTTGCGTGTCGATGTGGATCAGGATCTTGCTCAACTGCTTCCGGATTGCCCGTTTGTTGCGTTTGACGACCGCACGCGGCGGAACGATCCGGAAGTTCCGATCAGGTGGTAGCGACAAGCTTGCCTTGGAACTTTGCGGCCCCGGACATCGCCGGAATCTGAACAGCTCTCCTTTGTGATCGATCCGTTCCGTCGGTAACCGATGCTGTTGGGTGTCGGGAAAGAGGTTACAGCTTTGCCCGATCGTGAAAGCTCTGCCGCATCAATGTGCCAAAGGTGATTTTCCGTAAGAAATTCAGGAGAAAAAGCGAATTAACTTAAATATTTCTTAATTGCTGGGAGGATACTCGTGGATCCGTAATCGCCCGATTTAGATGCATTCCGCAAGTTTGGAGATGCGAGGATTCAATGAAAAAGACCTTCCGAACCGTCACCGCGGCAGCCGCGATGCTGATCGCGTTTTCCGCACCCAACGCTTTCGGGCAATCCGAGCCGCCATCCGTCGAGATTATCGACGAGGCAGCGATCGAACTGGTCCGGGACTGGCTCAAAAATCCGGTCGTGGAAATGTCGATCCTCGCGCATAACAAGCGCTATAAGGGCGTCGGCCAGGAGCAGATCGACGCTCTCGATAAAGCGTGGCGCGCAGAGCGCGAGAGCGAGGATCAGCCGCTCATCGCGGCGACCCTCAGCAGCCCGCTCTCCACTTACCTGACCCAGATCCAGGCAATGTCAGGCGGAATATTCACCGAAATTTTCGTGATGGACGCTTACGGACTCAATGTCGGTCAAAGCTCCATCACCTCCGATTTCTGGCAGGGTGACGAGGCGAAGTTCCAGAAGACCTTCGATGTCGGTCCGACCGCGGTTTTCGTCGATGAACCGGAATTCCATGAAGCAAGCAAGACCTGGCGCGCGCAAGTCAACCTGACGATTGCGAAGGATGGTGAGGCCATCGGCGCCGTTACCGTCGAATACAACCTGAGCGAGCTGGCCCGCCGGCGCGGCATGATGTGACGCGCTGAAGCCCAACGCTGAAGGAGAATATGCAAATGGACTTTCTTCAAAACTTGAAGATTTCGCGAAAACTGGCGCTCTGCTTTTCCTTGTTGATCGCGACGACCGTTTTGATGGCGGTCCTCTCTTTCGCATCCATCGAGAAGATCAAGAGCGCGGACGAGGAAAGCGTCAGGTCGGAGCAGCTGGGCGAGATCTTTCTCGATTACGAACGCGCTTTCGCGCTCAAGCGTCAAGGACTCCTGTACTACCTCCTGACGGGCGATCGCGATGGGCTTAAGAAATTTAACGATATGACGCCGAAGGTCGAAGCCGGAATGACCCAGCTGCAAGAGAGCAGCAAAAACAACCCGGCGCTGTCCAAGCTGGTGGATACGCTGTTGACGGACTACCAGAAGTGGGCCGATGACTACGCGTCCGAACAGGTCCGCCTCATGAGCAACTATCTCACGGTCAATCAGGCGAGAGCGATCGAGGTGACCGGTGAGCCTCAGGCGGCGATTGATCATTTCACGGACACATCATCGAAACTTCAGGCGGAACTCCAGGCGATTTTGGCTGCTGCCTCGGAAACCCGCGCCGCAGCGATGGAGGCTTTCACCCTCACGATGTACATCTCGATTGCTCTCGTGGTCGTCATCGCGGTGGTTTCCGGCGTTGCTCTCAGCCGATCGATTGCCTCGCCGATAGGCGAGATGACCGACTTGATGGGTGTGATGGCTGGTGGAAATCTCGATGTCGAGGTGCGTGGAACGGAGCGGAAGGACGAGATCGGCAGCATGGCTGCGGCGGTCGAGGTTTTCAAGCGCAACGGTTTGGAGCAGCGCGAACAGCAGGCCCGAGAGGCTGAGCAGCAGGCGCGTGAGAACGAACGTCATCAGAAGATGGAGGAGTTTACCCGTGCCTTCGATAGCGAGATGGAAACCGTTCTGAAACTGGTCGAGGAGGCGGTCAATAGTGTTCGGGACTCCGCTTCGACCATGGCGGGCAACGCGCAAACCACGAACGATCTGTCCCGTGACGCCGCTGCTGCGATCGAGGAGGCGAACACGAATATCCAGACCGTGGCGTCGGCGACCACCGAGCTTTCCTCTTCGATCAACGAGATCTCGTCGCAGATGTCTCAGGCTTCGGCGGTGTCTCGTGCGGCCGTCGGGGAAGTGGAAACGACCAATGCCCGAGTTGGCGCGCTCAACACCGCGGCGGAAAGCATCGGGCAGGTGATCCAGATCATCGACGAGATCGCGGAGCAAACCAACCTCCTGGCCCTGAATGCGACGATCGAGGCGGCTCGGGCCGGAGAGGCCGGAAAGGGTTTTGCCGTGGTGGCAAGCGAGGTGAAGAGCCTGGCGACGCAAACCAGCAAGGCCACCGAGGAGATCAGCCAGAAGATCGCTGAAATCCAGAGTGAAACCGGCGCCGCGGCCGACGCCGTGCTTGAGATCGGCAATACGATCAACAAGATCGACGAGCTGACCGCGGTTGTTGCCAGTGCCGTGGAAGAGCAGGGGGCCGCGACCAACGAGATTGCCCAGAATATCGAGCAGGCCGCATCCGGAACGCAGACGGTCGCCGAGGTCGTCGAGACGGTATCGCGCGCCGCTGACGAGACCGGCCAGCTCGCCGACGGGCAGCAAAGCGTGGTTGCCGAACTCAGCGAGCGCAATCGCAAGCTCAAGAGCGAGATCGATCGCTTCCTTGGCAACGTGCGTTCTCTCTGAGTGGACGGACCGGAAGATCAGTATCGGGGCCGGATCGCAGATCCGGCCCTTTCGCATCGAGGTGTGGCCAATGACCGCCGGCCGGCAAATCGATCTGCACGATCGGTCCGCCGGCAGGATGATTGCGCGCCTCGCTCATAGAGATCCGGAACCGGCTCTCGATAGAGGCAGGTCGATCCAGAATGTTGCCCCTTCGCCTTCTGCGCTGTCACAACCGATCCGGCCGTGCATGCCTTCCGTGAGCATCTTGCAGATCGCAAGCCCGAGTCCGGCGCCGGGAATGTCCGGCATGTTGTTGTTGCCGCGGACGAACGGCTCGAAAATCGAGTCCGTGCGGTTTTTCGGGATACCGGTGCCGTCGTCCCGGACGTAGAGGCGGATCCACCCATCGGACATATTCCGGCAGCCTACGGCGACTTTTCCCCCGTCCGCATTGTACTTCGCGGCGTTGCTCACGAAGTTCAGTAGGATTTGGCGGATACGGGCGCGATCTCCGCGGACCTCCGCTTCGGTCATGATTTCGCTGGTCAGATTGAGGTGCCTGCCGGCAACGATTTCCTCGAATTGCGGCAGGTCCTGGCGGATGACTTCGGCGAGGCGCACGTCGCCGAGCTCGATATCGATCGAGCCAGCTTCAATTTTGGAAAAATCGAGAATGTCGCCGAGAAGCCGGTTCAGTTGCCTTCCCGCGCGCACGATATTCTTGAGATACTCGTTTCGATGCGCGGCATTGTCGACGCCTATGCCCATTTCCAACGCCTCGGCGTAGCCGATCACGGCATTCAATGGCGTGCGCATTTCATGGCTCATACTTGCGAGAAAGACTGACTTCGCTTTGTTGGCTTCCTGAGCCTCGCTGACCGCTCCGGCGAGCGCTCTGGTCGTCCGGACGACCTCGTCTTCAAGCAGGTCGAGTTCGTCGCCGCGAGATTTAGAGCGGACCCTGATTTCGGCAGGAGATGAAAATGTCTCGGCGAGTCGCGTCACCCGCTTCGTGATGATCCATTGAAAGATCAGCATAAGCGCCACGGCCAATATGGTGCTCTTCAGCAGCCCGGAAAATAGGATGTTACGGGTTCGCTGAGCGAATCCTGGAGCTGCGGTTATCGGATCCAGCTCGATCTCCAGTTTCCCGACGTCGAGCGCGGCGTTCTCGAAACGAAGCTGACGCTCGAAATGCTGTGCCTCGGAACCGAGAAGCAGCCTTTCGAGTGCGCTGCTGGACGGTTGCGTTTCGCGGGCCGCGCTCGCGAGCGTCAGATCGATCTCGTCGACAATCCGGGCGCGGACGACGGCGGGGTCGTTCAGGAGGCTGAGCGCCAGTTCCTGGGCGCCGACCGCGTCGAGACGGTAAGCTGCCCGGGCGGCCGGCCGGCTGGCAAAAGCAAGGAGAGTGTCGGCGTGCGCGCTGAGATTCTGCCGCTGATTGTGCGCGTCTAGAAGGACCTGTACCGCGGCAAACAGGATGCCGAGTATCATTCCGATCAGAACGGCGATTTGCGCTTGGCGAACCGACAAGCGGCGCCAGAACGGTACCTGCAGACGGCTCACGTAATCTCTCGTCACAGACTCGGCACTCTCAGGATATAGAACCGTTTTACCCCAGGCCAGAACTCTAGGGTGTTAGTGGATTACTTGCGGTAATATGTGTCTCGAATAAGGTTTGTTTTTCCCGGTTTTGCCCGAGATCCGATACCTGTCCCGGGGCCGACGGCCAAAGCATCGCGCGATCTTCATTCAATGGAGCCACAATAAACTTGGCGGGACGGAAATTGCGATTGCAGCTGAGTGTTCTGCTGACTGTTCTGGCGGCCGTCTGCTTTTCGCCGTTGCGGCCAGCTGCGGCGGAGACGCGCTTGATATGCGATCGCGGGACGGTCCACGAGATCGCGGCCGAAGACGGGTTTTTTCCCTATACCGGGCTGTTCCAGGGGGAGCTCAGGGGATTCTCCCTCGATATCGTGACGGCGGCCTTCGATGCCGTCGGCTGCAAAGTCCGTTTCACGGCCATGCCCTATGCCCGTTGCGTGCGTGATGTCGAAGTCGGCCGTCGGATCGGGTGCTTCAACACGACGAACTCGGAAGCCAATCAACGGAAGTTCCTCTTTCACGAAGAACCTTTGTTCCGTGGCAGAATCCTGATCTATGCGCACCCCGACCGGCGCGAGGCTTTCACGGGCGAGGATTTCCGAACCGGAACGTTCTCGATTGTGCGCGGTTTTACCTATACCGATTCCTTTGACCGGAATGCCGACATCGACAAGATTGCGGTCGAATCGGATCTTCAGACCTTGGCTATGGTGGCGCGGAAAAGGGCTGATTTCGCCGTCGTCTATGAAAAGGTCGCTCAGTTTCAGATTGCGCGGAACAAGGCGCGGATCGATCCGGCACCGGTGCCCATCCACAGTCTGACGGAATTCGATCTCTTCATATCCTTCAGCAAGGTTCAGTTCGGCCGTTCGAAGGCATTGGCCCGTATGCTCGACCGGGGTCTCAAGGAAATTCGCGCCAACGGGACTTATGCAGCGATTGAGATTTCCTGGGCCGAGTGGCTGGAGCATGGCGCGGCATCGCTGGAATCACCGCCACATTGGCAGCCCATTCCGGCACGGGACTGAGCAAAAAAACGGGCCGGACCGCCAACATGGCAGATCCGGCCCGATTGACTCATGCTCCGTTCGCTAGACTAGAACGCTTTCGCGGAGCCCGGGCGATGCCTGTTTTCCGGCACGAAACCCGACTTCTCCGCCACGCGCGCATCGCGGACCCAGACCTCCCGGTTCGGGTGCAGGCCGCCGCCCCGGATGGCCGGAACCGCGGTATGGCGAGCCCTGTGCAGAAGCCGGGTATCGGCGGCGCCGCAATTCGGGTGAATGCCGCCATTGTCGGCCACGACCTTCTCCCAGGCCGCCTTGCGGGCAGCCGCCGTCGCCGGGTCCTGCAGCGCGGTGCAGTTCAGTTCGTTCGTTTCCAGGTCCGCGACGATCTCGTCGCCATCCTCGATCAGAGCGATTGGGCCGCCGAGCGCCGCTTCCGGGCCAACATGGCCGATGACCAGGCCGACCGAACCGCCGGAGAAGCGGGCGTCTGTCATCAGCGCGACGACGATACCGCGCTCACGGCAGAGCGTGGTGATGCGGGAGGTCGGATCGAGCATTTCCGGCATGCCGGGCGCGCCGCTCGGACCCGCGTAGCGGACGATGACGATATCGTTGTTCTCGAATTGCTCCGGTGCTTCGTCCAGCGCCTTCAGCAGCCCTGCTTCGCCTTCGAAAACCCGCGCCTTGCCGGCAAAGCGGTTGTTCTCCAGCCCGCCCTCGACGCCGGCCAGCTTCAGGATGGCGGAGAAGTCGGGAGAGAGATTGCCGCCCAGCATGCGCAGTCCACCGGTCGGCTTGTAGGGCTTCTCGACCGGATAGATCACCGTGCCGTCGACCTTCTTGCTGCCGAGCCGCGTGACCTGTTCGGCCAGCGTTTCGCCGGTGCAGGTGAGGACGTCGCCGTTCAGCAGGCCCGCTTCCAGCAGTTCGCGGACGATGACCTGGACACCGCCGACGGCGTCGATATCGACCATCGAGTACTTGCCGTAGGGCCGGGCGTCGGTCAGCACCGGGACGACATGCTGGGAGAGATGGTTGAACTCTTCCGGTGTGATGACTTCTTTCCAGAAGTCGCTGAAACCCGCCGCGCGGGCGATTTCAGGGGCGTGCAGAACCACGTTGGTGGAGCCGCCGATCGCCATGGAGACGATCATCGCATTGCGCAGCGAGTCCCGGACGACGATATCTCGCGGCTTCAGGTCAGCGTCGATCAGAGCGGCCAGACGGTCGACCAGCTCGGTCGGGAAGTCTTTGAGGCGGCGCGGGTCGTCGGACGCGGGGGCGACCATGTGTAGCGGTTGCATGCCGACGACGCCGATGAAGGTCTGCATCGTGTTGTAGGTGAACATGCCGCCGCAGCTGCCGAAGCCGGGGCAGGCGTGGCAGGAGATGTGATGGCGGAACTCGGGATCCGGATTGCCGGCGACCTGATAGGCGCTGACGATATCGAGCGCTTCGCCGGTATTCGGATCCTTGCCCGGATGGATCGGCCCGTCGGACATGATGATGGCGGGCTGGTTGTGCTCCAGCAGGGCGGCCAACGTGCCGACTGGCGGTTTGTCGCACGCCACGACCGCGATGGTGCCGGCAAGGCCGGTCGCTTCGAGATGCTCGCAGAGCGCGTCGTTGGTCACTTCGCGGCCAATCAGCGAATAGCGCATCTCCGGCGTGCCGTTGCGCACGCCGTCGGACGTGGCGATGGTGAATTCCGGCTGCACCAGACGCAGCTTCAGCTTGCCCGCTTCCTGCCCGATGCGCTCGCGCAGGCAGGCGTGGATCGCCTCAACTTTGGCCTGGACGCCGAGATAGCACTGGCTGTCGCCCTTGGTGCCGACGACGCCGACGGACGGCTCGTGGATTAGCTCCGGATCTGTGCCGAGCTCGCGCGCAAGCCCGATGGTCTGGGCCGAGCGGCCCGGATGGCGGTCGATGAGTAGGGTTCTAGAATTCTTCACGGAGCGTTTCCTCGGTTAGGCGCAAGTCTGTCGGACACCAGCTTTTGACGGTTCTTACCCGATAATCCGGCGGAGATGATAGGGCAAGCACTCTCGGTCCGCCAAACCGCCCGGTCAACGCGCCAATTCGTCAAAGCTGACGTTCAGTCCGGGAGAGCGGCCTCAGGACTTCCGCGCCGTCATACAGAGCCAGGGTGTTGGCCCGGCGCGTTCTTCCCAGAGACAGAGCAACTGATCGAGCTGAGAGAGCCCGCGCGCCCAGTCTGAAACCGGCGTGCCCGGATAGCTGTCATGGGGGACGAGGCGGACCTCATGCGTTGCCGTGAAACGATCTGCGAGGAGCTTCGAGATGACCGTCTCACCCGGTTTCGCCAGCAGGTCGTGACATTCCACGATCAGGTCGAACCGGGCGAGGGCAGGGTACGTCGTCGGATCGAGCAGATCCTTCTCGGCCCCTTCTATGTCGCAGAGGATGAGGCCGGCGCCGAGTGCGGCGAGGCCGTCCAGCTCCTCCGGCGTGAAGCGGCCTCGGATCTCGCAGCGTTCCGAGACATCGTTCATGGCGGCAAGCACACGGCACTGCTCTCGCCGTTCCTCGACCTCTTCATAGAGGATCACGCGCGCCTCCGGGCAAAGCCGGGCCATGCCGACCCCGTAATAGCCGTCGGCGGCGCCGATATTGACGATGGTCGCATAGTTACGCGCCACGCTGGTTTCGATGATCTCGTGCAAAGGGTGCTCGTAGACGCCGGCGATCTTCGGCAGATGCGTGCCCTCGACGGTGAAGTCGTGATAGCGCATACCCCTGAAAGGACCCGCCTCGATGACGCTATGCCCGCGCTGCTTCAGGCTGTTGGTCAGCAGCAGTTCCCGCAACTTGGCGGCGCGGTAGAGGATCACCTCGCATTCGAACACCGACGGCGTGTCCGAGCGGTTCAGGATCTCGAGGATGCTCTCGCGGAAGCGGCGGCGGAGGTCGGACATTTACGAATAGACTCTGATGGCTCACAAGGACGCACATCTTCGTATCGAATGCTGAGCGGGAAAGTCGCAAAAAAAGGGAATGGCGGAGGGGATGGGATTCGAACCCACGATAGGGTTATTAACCCTATAACGGTTTAGCAAACCGCCGCCTTCAGCCTCTCGGCCACCCCTCCGCACAAGGGCTCAACGCGGGGCGAGCCCCACAACACGGCGTATGCTGCGCTCCTTCTATGCGGGCGCCTCAGCGCTGTCAACGCATGGTGCCCGCCGGATGACAGATTTTTTTCCTCCCGGCCGCAAGGCGCCTGGATTACGAGGCTCAGCGGTTGCCGAGGATGATGTCTCTCGCCTTCTCGCCGACCATGATCGAAGGGGCATTGGTATTGCCGGAGGGGATCGTCGGAAAGATCGAGGCATCGGCGACGCGCAGATTCTCGAGGCCATGGACCCGGAGATCCGGACGCACCACGTCCGTCTCCGGGTCCGGGCCCATGCGGCAGGTGCCGGAGGGGTGGAACACGGAGCCGCCGGTATCGCGGAAATAGTCGAGCATCTCGTCGTCGCTGTGTACGTCCGGACCGGGCGAGACTTCCTCCTCGATCACCTCGCGCATGGTCGGGGTCGCGGCCAACTTCCGGATGAACTTGAAGCCCTCCAGGTTCTCCTGCAGGTCGAACTCGGTCGAGAGATAGTTCGGCTGAATTTCCGGCGCCTCGTGCGGATCGGCAGAGCGCAGCTTCAGCCAGCCGCGGCTCGTCGGACGGCATTGCGAGATGCTGGTCAGGAACGCGGCATAGGGGTCCGGGTGCATCAGCGCCCGCTTGCCCGGCGCACCCTTCTTGTAGCTTAGCGGCGAGAAATAGAGCTGCATGTTCGGCCGCAAGAGCTCCGGCCGGGTACGGATGAAACCGCCCGCCTGATTGAGGCTCATGCCGACCGGCCCTCGGAGCGTGAGAAGATAACGCATGCCGGCCAACGCGCGGCCCCACCAGGGCGCAAGTTCATTGTTCAGCGACGGCCGGCGCGAGCGGAACATTTGGTCGACGATGTAATGGTCCATCAGGTTGCGCCCGACACCCGGACGGTCGGTATGGACCGCGATGCCGAGGTCGCGCAGTTCTTCCGCCGGGCCGATGCCGGAGTGAAGCATCAGGGCCGGGCTGCCGACGGCTCCGGCTGCGAGAATGATCTCCGCTTCCGCTGTTGCACTGCGCGGGATCCCATGGGCGCGGTATTCGATGCCGGTGACGCGCCTGCCGTCAAACAACAGCTTCTCCGCCACGGCATTGGTCTCAATCTTCAGGTTCGCACGCCTCCGCGCCGGCCAGAGATAGGCGCGGGCCGCCGACATCCGGAAGCCGCTGCCGATCGTGAAGTGATACGGTCCGATACCTTCCTGGCTGGCGCCGTTGAAATCCGGATTGACCGGCACGCCCGCTTCCGCGCCCGCCGAGAAGAAGTCGGCGCAGAGCGGATGCAGGTCCGCGAGCGGCGCAGTGACTTTCAGCGGGCCGGATCCGCCATGCCAGGCGCTCTCTCCGTCCTGGTGGGATTCCATGCGCTTGTAGACCGGGAGGATGTCACGCCATCCCCAGCCTGGATTTCCGGCCGCTTCCCAGTCTCCGTAATCCTCGGCCTGACCGCGGATATAGACCATGGCGTTGATCGAGCTGGAGCCGCCGAGCACCTTGCCGCGTGGCCAATAGGTCTGGCGGTTTCCGGCGGTCGGGACCGGCGCGGACATGTACATCCAGTTCACCGACGGATCGTAGAAGGACTTGCCGTAGCCGATCGGAACCTGGATCCAGAACTGCCGGTCGTCGCCGCCGGCTTCGAGCAGCAGGACCTTGTGCCGGCCGCTCTCGCTGAGCCGGGCCGCGAGCGCGCATCCGGCAGAACCGGCGCCGACGACGATATAGTCGAATGTGTCTGTCACGATGAGTTTTCCAATCGGGAAGCCGTTTGTCGTTTCGCCTGCTCGGCCTCGAGGATCCGCGCAAGTCCCCGGACGCCCTGTTCGATATCTTCAGGAGGGACACCGCTAAAGCCGAGCACGAGCCCGGTCTTGTCCAGAGGCGTCATCGCGTAGCGTCCGAAAGGCGTCACGGTGATGCCGGCGTCATTCGCCGCTTCGGCAACGGCATTTTCCGCTAGCCCGGAAGCCAGGCGCCCGGTCGTGTGCAGGCCGGTATCCGTCGGCTTCACGGTCAGAAGGCCGTCCAGCTGTTCGGACGCGCACTGCATCAGGATCTGGTAGCGCTCGGTATAGATCCGGCGCATGCGGCGCAGATGGGTGGCGAAATGACCTTCGTCCATGAACCCCGCGACGATCGCCTGGCTGTTCAGCGGCGCACTCGGAAGCCAGCTCTCGAAAAGGTGGTTCAGGATCGGCACGAATGGCGGCGGAGCGAGGATGTAGCCGAGCCGGAGCGCCGGGAAGAGGGTCTTCGAGAAAGTGCCGACATAGAAGACCCGGTCGGCATGGTCGATGCTCTTCAGGGTCGGGATCGGGTGGGTACCGTAATAGAACTCGCCGTCGTAATCGTCTTCGATGATCCAGGCGTCCGCGGCCTCCGCCGCGTTCAGAAGGGCGAAGCGGCGCTCGAGGCTCATTGTGACGCCGAGCGGCTGCTGATGCAGGGGGGTGACGAAAGCGAGGCGGAAGTCCGGCGCGCGTTCCAGCCCCGCCGCGACGTCGAGGCCATCGCTGTCGATTGGCAGCGGAACCAGGTCGCCGCCAGCCGCCCGGAGCGCGTTCTGCGCTCCAATGGCGCCCGGGTTCTCGAACCAGACCTTGTCGCCCTGTTTCAGCAGCATGGAGGCGATGATGTGGAAGCCGTGCTGGGCGCCGTTGGTGACGAAGATCTGCTCCTCGTCGCAATTGATCCCCTGGTTTGCCTTCAGATGCGCTGCGATGGCCCGGCGCAGGGGCGGAAAGCCGGTCGCGCTGCCGTAACCGAGCACGAGGTCGCGCTGCTCGCGCCAGTGCTTGTTCGACTGCCGGGTCCATTGCGCCACCGGGAACATGTCGACCGCAGGGAGGGCGGTCGTGAAGGCGCGCACCGTGTGCGGCAGGCGGACGGCGAAACCGGTTCCGAGATTCACCGGGGCACGAACGTCAGCTTTCGTTGTTCTCGGGGCTTCCTTCGGCGGCTTCTCGGAACCGCCGTCGCCGTCGCCCAGCCGT
The DNA here is from genome assembly GCF_014904705.1 of Nisaea sediminum. Lineage (NCBI taxonomy): Bacteria > Pseudomonadati > Pseudomonadota > Alphaproteobacteria > Rhodospirillales > Thalassobaculaceae > Nisaea > Nisaea sediminum. The sequence goes on along the minus strand of NZ_JACZCQ010000002.1, from coordinate 278,865 downwards.
ACGGAGTCGCTGACATAGGTCCCGGCACCGGTGCGGGCTTCCAGCAGCCCCTCCGAGATCAGCCGCTCGAAGACCTCGACCATGGTGGTACGCGAGACGCCGAGATCGCGTGCCAGCGTCCGCGTCGCCGGCAGGCGGTCGCCGCCGCGCAGCCCGCCCGCGAGGATGATCTCGCGGATCGAGCTGGCGATCTGGCTCGCCAGCAGACGGGACGAGTCGTGATCGATCCGGATGGCGCTGAGCAAGGCGCCGGCGGCACGTTTCACCATGAATGCGGCGGGCTCCCTGCCGACTGGAGAAAGGACGATTGATTGGTCTGGTGTTTTCTCGAAAATGGACCTTAATTTGCGTCCAAATCAATCGTCAAGATTGTGCAACAAAGTGGCCGATAAACTGCGGACGGCAGCGGCGCCGATTTCTCTGGTGTGGATATGCATTCATGAAAATCACAAAGATCGAGACATTCAGCACCCGGTTCGTCGGCTTCGTGCGCGTGACGATCGAAGACGGGAGCCAGGGTTGGGGCCAGGTCTCGACCTATAATTCCGATATCTCCTCGCTGGTGCTGCATCGCCAGGTCGCGCCTTACGCACTCGGCTGGAACGCCTTCGATCTTCCGGGGCTGATGCGGATCATCCCGGAGAAGGAGCACAAGTTCCCGGGCGCCTATCTGCGCCGCGGCATGGCCGGGCTCGATACCGCGCTCTACGACCTCTACGGCAAGCGCGGGGGCAAAAGCGTCTGCGAGCTGCTCGGCGGTACCCCGCGCCCGTTCCGGGTCTACGGCTCCAGCATGCGGCGCGACATCACCCCGGCAGACGAGGTCGAACGGCTGAAGCGGCAGCAGGACGAATGCGGTTACGACGCCTTCAAGATCCGGGTCGGCAGCGAATACGGCCATGACGTCGACGAATGGCCCGGCCGGACGGAAGAGATCATCGGAGCGATGAGCAAGGCTTTCGGCGAGAGCTGCGATCTCCTCGCGGACGCCAACAGCTGCTTCACGCCCAAGCGTGCGATCGAGGTCGGCCGGATGATGCAGGATCACGGTTTCTGCCATTTCGAGGAACCATGTCCCTATTGGGAGCTGGAATGGACCAAGGAAGTCTCCGACGCGCTCGACATCGACGTGACCGGCGGCGAGCAGGACTGCGATCTCGCGCACTGGCGGCGGATGGCGGCGATGCACGCGGTCGACGTGCTGCAGCCTGATATTCTCTATATCGGCGGCATCCACCGCACGCTGCATATCGCGGATCTGGCGAAGAAATACGGCATGGCCTGCACGCCGCACTCGGCCAATCTCGGTCTGGTCACGATCTTCACGCTGCACCTGATGGGCGCGATCGAGGCGGCCGGACCCTATGTCGAATTCGCGATCGAGGATTTCGACTACTACCCGTGGCAAAAGGATCTCTACGATCCGTTCCCCGTGGCCCGCGACGGCAAGGTCGAAATTCCGTCGGGACCAGGCTGGGGTGTCGAGATCCGGCAAGACTGGCTCGAGCGGGCGCAGTATCAATGCTCTGAACTCGATTGAGCCGACCGGAGCCATCATGCAGAGCGACATATTCACTGAAGACTTCACCACCGATCCCTATTGGTGGGGGGAAACGCCGCGGCCCGAGATCGCCAGGCCCGACTTGCCGCAGCAGGTCGACGTGCTGGTGGTCGGCTCCGGTTATACCGGCCTGTCGGCGGCACTGGAGCTGGCCCGGGCCGGACGTTCCGTACTGGTTTGCGATGCCGAGGATGCCGGTTGGGGCTGCAGCACGCGGAACGGCGGCCAGATCAGCCGCTCGATCAAGCCGGGTTACGAGGAACTGACGCGCCGCTATGGCACCGATACGGCGTTCGGCATCATCCGCGAAGGTTCGAATGCCCTCGATTGGATCACCGATTTCGTCGCCGCCGAGAAGATCGACTGCGATTTCGCCGTGCCCGGCAAGTTCACCGCCGCGCATAACCCGATCCAGTTCGAGAAGATGGCTTGGGCGGCGGAAAACCAGCCGGCGGGACTGGTCGAGCCGCTCCGCGTCGTCACGCGCGCCGAACAGCATGCGGAAATCGGCACGGATGCCTATTACGGCGGGATCGTGAACGAAAGCACGGCCTCGCTCGACCCGGCGAAGTTTCATGCGGGGCTGCTGCGACGCGCCGAGGAAGCGGGTGTCGTCATCGCCACGCGCTGTCCAGTCACCTCGATCGAGGAGAGCGCTCCCGGATTCCGGGTCAGGACGGGCAGGGGCGTCGTCCGCGCGCGCAATGTAATGGTCGCAAGCAACGGTTATACGGGTGCGGTCTCCGGCTGGCAGCGCCGGCGGGTCATCCCGATCGGCAGCTATATCATCGCCACGGAGGCGCTACCGAAGGAACAGATGGACCGGCTGATCCCGACCGACCGCATGCTCGGGGACAGCCGCAAGGTGGTCTATTACTACCGGCCGTCACCGGACCGGACGCGGATTCTGTTCGGAGGCCGGGTTTCCGCCGGCGAGACCGACCCGCGCAAGAGTGCGCCACTGCTGCGTCGCGATCTCGCCGCGATCTTCCCTGAACTGGCCGATGTCCGGGTCAGTCACTCCTGGATGGGTTTCGTCGCCTATACCTTCGATACGCTTGCCCATGTGGGCTGTCATGAAAACGTCCACTATGCGATGGGATATTGCGGCTCGGGTGTGTCCATGTCGGGGTATCTCGGAATGCGTGTCGCGCAGCAGATGCTGGGGAAGAAGGAGGGCCGGACGGCCTTCGACGGGATCGGTTTCCCGACGCGTCCTCTCTATACGGGCCGTCCCTGGTTCCTCGCCGCGTCGGTTGCCTATTTCCGCTGGCGCGACGGCTGGAACCGGTAGCGGTTTCCTCGATGCGAACGGTTGCTCCCTGTAAAATTGGTCTGTTGTTTATTCGAGAATGGACCTGTTCCGTGGGCCAATCTGGCCTTTCACTTTTCTGTAACGGGCCGGACCGGATGTAGTCCAGGAGAGGGGCGAAAACGCTCCATCTCCGAGCAAGACCCACCAAACGAACAGCGGAGAAACCTCACATGACGAACAAGAAGAACATTTCCCGCCGCGGCATTCTGACCGTGGCGGCCGGCGCGATGGCCCTGTCCGCGGTCGCGCTTCCCGCACTTGCCGCCGACAGCGTGACCGTCGCGTCCTGGGGCGGCTCCTACCAGAATGCCCAGAGCCTTGCGCTCTTCCAGCCCGCGGCAAAGGCCATGGGGATCACCGTCAAGGAAGAGACCTATGGCGGCATGTCCGACGTCCGTCTGAAAGTGAAGGCCGGCGCGGTCGGCTGGGACATCGTTTCCAGCGGCTCCGGCAGCGCTGCCCGCGCCGCCGAGGAAGGTCTGCTCGAGAAGATCGATTTCGGAATCGTCGACGTCTCGACCTTCTATCCGGGGCTCTACACCGATTACTGCATCGGTAGCGACGTGTTCTCCACGGTCATGGCCTACAATACCGCGACCTACGGCGATAACGGGCCGAAGAGCTGGGCCGATTTCTGGGACGTGAAGAAGTTCCCGGGCAAGCGATCCTATCGCGACAAGGTCGCGGGTGCGCTGGAGCCGGCGCTGATGGCCGACGGTGTCGCGCCGCAAGACGTCTACAAGGTTCTCGACAGCGAGGAGGGCATCAAGCGCGCGATCGACAAGATCCGCGAACTGAAGCCGAGCGTCGCGGTCTGGTGGTCGTCGGGAGCGCAGCATGCGCAGCTGATGAAGGACGGTGAGGTCGACATGGTCACCGGCTGGAACGGCCGCTTCGACGTTGCGAAGAAGGATGGTGCCAAGGTGGCCTATACCTTCAACCAGGCGCTGCTCGACTATGACTGCTTCGCCATCCCGAAGGGCGCTCCGAACAAGGATCTGGCGATGAAGTTCCTGGCCGAGATGAGCAAGCCGGAGATCCAGGCGAACCTGCCGGAGCACATCACCTACGGCCCGACCAACAAGAAGGCCTATGAGATCGGCAAGATCGATGAAGCCATGGCGCGCGCGATGCCGTCCCACCCGGACAATGCCAAGCTGCAGCTGCCGATCAGCCTCGCCTGGTACGCCAAGTGGGAACAGAAGGCGGCCGCGATGTATCAGGAAATGTTGACCGAGTAGAAACCGGCTCTTGGTCAAACTGGGGAGGGGACGGCGCCTGGTCGCCGTCCCCGTTTCCATCCGCCGCGAATGCGGCCACATTTCCCATGACACGAATTTCTGAGAGCTTGGAATGTCGAAGCAGGACGCGCTTCCGATATCGATTTCCGGCCTGACGAAGAGCTATGGCAGCCTCTTTGCCCTCGATCACGTCGATCTCGAGGTCAAGAGCGGCGAGTTTCTGACGCTCCTCGGCCCGTCCGGATCGGGAAAGACCACGCTGCTGATGGCGCTTGCCGGTTTCACGCGCCCGGATCACGGCAGCATCCGCTTCGGCGACGAGGAGATCGTGACCATGCCGCCGCACAAGCGCGGTGTCGGCATGGTGTTCCAGAACTACGCCCTCTTTCCGCATATGAGCGTGGCGGCCAACGTTGCCTACCCGCTGAAGCTGCGGAAGGTAGCGAAGGCGGAAGCCGCTGGTCTCGTCGAGCGGGCACTGGAGACGGTGCAGCTCGGCGGTTACGGTGAACGGCGGATCGGCCAGCTTTCCGGCGGGCAGAAGCAGCGCGTCGCGCTCGCCCGCGCCATCGTCTTCAGTCCGCGCATTCTGCTGATGGACGAGCCGCTCTCCGCACTCGACAAGAATCTCCGCGAGCAGATGCAGATCGAGCTCCGGCACTTGCACGAGAAGCTCGGCATGACCACGGTCTATGTCACGCACGATCAGCGCGAGGCGCTGACCATGTCGGACCGCATCGCCGTCATCAATCATGGCCGCCTTATGCAGCTCGACGCGCCGCGCCGGATCTACGAGCGTCCTGCAAACCGTTTCATCGCCGAATTCATAGGTGAGTCGACCTTCCTCAAGCTGGAGCGCAAGGGCGACAATCTCAGTTTCGCCGGTGTCGCGCTCGAGGTGGGCGAGGTGCCGGACGGGCGCGCTCTCTCTCTTGTCGTTCGGCCCGAACGTCTGACCATTCTCGACGGCAGCGATTCCGGGAAAACCAATATCTTCCCCGGCACGGTGAAGGATCTCGTCTATCAGGGCGATACCACGCTCGCCTATGTGACGCTGGCGGACGGCACGGACATCGCGGTGCGCGCCGGCATGCGCAGCGAGGCGGCGATCGAGAAGCTGGCCGTCGGCGAACGCGTCGCGCTCGGACTGAAGCCGGCCGACGTCGTTCTGATTCCGGACGAGGGGGAATGAGAGGGGTGGCGGAAATCGCATCCGGCAACGCCACGCGGGAGAACGAGGCTCTGCTGACCCGGCAGGATTGGCGGGAGCGCTGGGCGCTGCTCGGACTGGCCTCGCCGGCGGTGCTGACGGTCATGATCGTGATGGTGATCCCGGTCGGCTGGCTGTTTTATCTCTCCTTCCTGTCCGACGACGGCAGCTTCTCTCTCGAGCATTACGACCGGATGCTCGAGAGCAAGGCTTATGCGCGCATCTTCTGGACCACTTTCAAGGTCAGCTTCCTGACCACCGGGATCTGCATCCTGCTCGGCTATCCGCTCGCCTACTTCCTCTCCCAGCTTCCGAAGCGCGCCGCGGCGCTCTGCATGCTGACCGTGCTGCTGCCGTTCTGGACCTCGCTGCTGGTGCGGACCTACGCCTGGCTGGTGCTGCTGCAGAGCAAGGGGCTGATCAACGAGTGGGGGATCTCCCTCGGGCTCTGGGAAGAACCGCTCGCTCTTGTCCATAACCTGACAGGGACGCTGATCGGCATGGTCCATATCATGCTCCCCTTCCTTGTCCTGCCGCTCTACGGCTCGATGAAGGCAATCAGCGAGGATTACCTGAAAGCGTCGTCGAATCTCGGCGCAGGACCGGTGCAGACCTTCTGGAACATCTTCTTCCCGCTGTCGCTGCCTGGCCTCTTCGCGGGCGCGCTCATCGTCTTTGTGCTCTGCCTCGGCTTCTTCGTCACGCCAGCCGTGCTCGGCGGCGGCAAGGTGATCATGGTGTCCAACCAGATCACCAACAATATCGAGCTGTTCTTCAATTGGGGGGCGGCGAGCGCGCTCGGTGTGGTTCTGCTGGCGATCACGCTGGGCATCCTGTTCGCCGCGTCGCGTCTGCTGAACCTGAACCGCGTTCTCGGGGGAGGGCATTGATGAACTGGCTGAAGCGCCCTGCCTCCGAGACCCAGATCACCCACGGCCAGCGGCTCTGGCTCTACATCGTCGCGTCCGTGATCATGATCCTGCTCGTCGCGCCGACCCTGATCGTCATGCCGATGTCTTTCTCGGCCTCGCAGTATCTCGAATTTCCACCGCGGGAATGGTCGCTGCGCTGGTACGAGCATTACCTGAGTTCGCCAGCCTGGATCGATGCGACCTGGACCTCCCTTAAGGCTGGATTCCTCACCATGTGCGTCGCCACGCCGCTCGGAATCGCGGCGGCCTACGGCCTCCATGTCTCGCGACACCCGCTCGGCCAGTTCTTCTACATCGTCCTCATCACGCCGATCATGGTTCCGGTCATCCTGATCGCCATCGCGGCCTTCTATGTCTTCGTGCAGATCCGGCTCGTGAACAGCTTGTTCGGTCTGGTGATCGCCCACTCGATCCTCGCCTTGCCGCTCGTGCTGATCGTCGTCAGTGCGGCACTGAAGAGCTACGACATGAACCAGGAGATGGCGGCCCGCAGCCTCGGTGCCTCGCGCTTCACCGCCTTCATCGGCATCACCTTGCCGCAGATCCGTTTCTCCGTCCTGACCGCGGCCTTGCTCTCGTTCCTTACCTCCTTCGACGAGGTGATTGTCGCCATGTTCGTTTCCGGCGGGGATAATTCGACCCTCACGCGGAACATGTTCAACGCGCTCCGCGACCAGATCGATCCGACCATTGCCTCGATCTCGACCATCATGATCGTGATCTCTTCGACGCTGTTGATCCTGAGCCAGTTTTTCGGGAAGTCGCGTGACTGAAGTGCCTCAGCAGGGACTATCGGCGAAACTGACGAGCCACTAGGCTGAGAGCGTTCAGTATTTCTGCCGGAGCCGATTCTCGATGGCACTCATCAGCGGAAGGGCGATGGCCGCATCGCTCGGCGTGCTCGCTCTCTGTCTCGGGATGACGGCGCTCGGGCGTGGGGCTGGCGAGAGTTACGCCGTCTTCCTGCTGCCGCTTTCCGGCGATCTCGGCTGGGACCGCTCCTCGGCGACCTCTGTCTATTCCATCTTCATGGCAGCGACGGGATTTTTTGCGCCGCTCGCAGGTCTGTTGTTCGACCGTTTCGGCGGACGCCTCGTCTATGCCGCCGGGCTCGCCGCCCTTGCCGCGGGATACTTCGCTGCCGGTTCGCTTTCCGAACTCTGGCAGTTCCAGCTCGCGATCGGTGTTTTTTGCGGCTTCGGTGCGGCGCTGATCGGGCTTGCGCCGGCACAGGCCGTGGTCAGCCGTTGGTTCGACAAGGGGCTGGCGACTGCGCTTGCGATGACCTACGGCGGTCTCGGTGTTGGCACGCTAATCATGGCGCCGCTGGCGGAATATCTGATCGCGAAACAGGGCTGGCGCCTGGCCTACGAATGGTACGCTACCGTCTTCGCCGTACTCTGCGTCTTCGTCCTGTTCCTCCCCTGGCGGCGGATCGCGGAGGGCGCGGACGGCAATCCGCGGCGCTATTCGCGCGCGCTCGGAAAATCCGGACCGACCCTGCTCGCGGCGCTGAAGACTCCAGCCTTCTGGATGTTTTTCGTCATCTTCTTCGTCACGGCGATGTCGATCTACGGGGTCAGCCTGCAATCGGTCGCCTATCTCGTCAGCGAGGGGATGAGCGAGCGCCAGGCGGCCTTCGCATTCGGGACCGCCGGGATGCTGTCCTTCTTCGGAATGACCCTGACGGGCATGGCAGCGGACAGGTTCGGCCATCGCATCGTCGCGACCGGGAGTTACGGACTGACGGTGATCGCCATCGGGGCGCTCTACCTGCTGCCGTCGGACGGCACCGGCATTCTGCTGGTGATCTATATCGTCTGTTTCGGTCTCAGCATGGGGGCGAGGGGCCCGATCATCACGACGCTGATGGCCCGGCGCTTTTCCGGTTCGGGGATCGGAGCGATCCTCGGCGCGGCGAATTTCGGCCAGGGGATCGGAGCCGCCTTCGGCGCTTTCTCCTCGGGATTTCTGTTCGATTTGAGCGGCGGATACGGGACTGGCTTCGCGGTCTGCACGGCGGCTGCGGTTGTCGGCGCCGGCCTGTTCTGGACGGTCGGCGCCGACAACCGCGCTTGAGTGCCGTTACTTGTTGCGGACCTGGGAGAGGAAGTCCTCGACCTGACGATTGAGGCTTTCGATCTGCTGGGTGAGCTCCCGGGCTCGGCCGCTGACCGCGTCTGCCGCACCGCCGGAAATCTGGGCGCTCTCGTTGACCCCCTCGATATTCCGCGCGACATCGTCGGCGCTCATGCTGGCTTCCTCGATGTTGCGGGCGATCTCCTGGGTGGCGGAGGTCTGCTCTTCCATGGCTGCTGCGATACTGGAGGAGATTTCCCCGAGTTCCTCGATGACCTTGGAAACCTCTTCCATATTGAGCGAGGCGTTGTCGGTTTCCCGCTGGATCGCGCTGACGCGTTCGGAAACCTGTTCGGTCGCCTGCGCAGTCTGGTTGGCGAGATTCTTGACCTCCGACGCGACCACCGCGAAGCCCTTGCCGGCATCGCCGGCGCGGGCCGCCTCGATCGTTGCGTTGAGGGCCAATAGGTTGGTCTGCTCGGCAATATCCTGGATCAGCTGCACCACCTCGGTGATCTCGTCGACCGCCTTACGCAGACTATGCATCAGTTCAACCGACTGTCCGGCGCGGTTTGACGCGTCCCGCGATTTCTCGTTGGAAACGGCGATCTGGCGGCTGATCTCCTGAATTGACGATGTGAGCTCGGACGTGGCCGCTGCGACCGTCTGCACATTGGCGCTCGCCTCGGTCGACGCCGCCGCAACGGCCGCGGCCTGGTCGTGCGTTCTGGAAATAGCGCTCGTCACTTCTGAGGCCGAGCCTTCCATCGTACCGCCGGCATCGGCGACACGCTGAGCTATGGATTTCACCGACTGTTCGAAGCTGTCCGCCAATGCGGTCATTTCTTTTCGCTTTTCTTCCGTCGTCCGGCGTTCGGCGTCTTGCTGCTCGCGTTCCAGCCTTTTCATCTCGTTCGCATTGTCTTTGAAAATCTGGACGGCTTTCGCCATCTGCGCGATCTCGTCCTTGCGCTCGGTCATCGGGATCTCGCTCTCCAGGTCGCCGTCGGCCAACTTGTTCATGGATCCGGTAATGACGGAGATCGGCCGAACAATGCTGCGCGCGATCAGGAACGCGAGAATGAAACCAAGCGCGACACCCCCTCCGGTGCCGATGAGGATGGACTGGAGGGACTGTTCCTTGAGTTCTCTGAGATCGCCGATCTTCTGCTCCTTGAAGCTGCTGGTCAGCGTGGCATTTCGCTCTTCGACCTGATGCATCTCGGCCTCGATCTCAGCCTGCTTGACCAAGGCTTCCGCGACGACATCCACTCTCTCGCGGAAGCTCTTTGCGGCTTTCGCTGCCTGCAGTGCAAGGTCTCCGTATTCTCCCGGCAATGCTTTCTTGATGACGAGGGACTTCGAAAACACAACGGAAACGTAGCCGGCGATATTTTCTTTCTCCGCCTCCCGCTTTTCCGGGTCCGACTCGGCAATGAAGCGGCGCGTTTCGGCCGACATCTCGTCGGCCGCAATCAACATTTCCAGCGCGGCGATGCGCGCGTTCGTCGCCAGCGTACCTTTCTCCGAAGCCTCTTTGTAGGCGGTGTTCGCGTCGGCGAGGGCCTGCTTGCGGTCTTTCGTGATCGCGCCCGCTTCCTGGCCGAGGGCGAGGCTGCTTTCGGAAATGGCGTTGAACATCGCCGTCACGTCGCCGCTCCCGTCCTGGATAGCTTGCACAAGTTCGGAAAACTGTTTCCGGTAGCTGACGGTGATTTGTGCGACCCTTCCCGCGCTGGCCTCGGCCGAAGTTCCCTGTGCGGCTTTCCTGAGCCCAAGAGCGCCGAGGAAGAGGCGCTTGGTACCGGCTTCCAGGGCCGCGCGGTTCTCGTCGTTTCGCTCCAGGCGATATGCGGCCTCCGCGGCGCGGATAGCATTGCTCTCGGCGAGAAGCGTATTGGCAGCAATCATGACGGCAATGCTGCTGTCGCGGGTTTCTGCGGCGTCACGTTCGACGGCGCGGCTCGCCTTGAAGATTTCCTCGGCCCCCACACTGAGTTTTTCCGCGGCGGACCGGATATCCGCCGCCTCGGCGGCCATCGCCGCGGTCACTTCGGCGGTTTCCGTATTCACGGCGAAAAGGTCGCCGAGCTTCGCGTCGTAGGTGGCGAGTTCCGTATTGATTTCGAGGAGTGCCGGGTCGTCCTCACCTTGGGCGACCATTGCTGCCAGCTTGGTTTCAGCGGCTCTGGTCTCGGTCACCGCCGTTTCATAATAGGCGGGATCTCTGCTCATTGCGTACAGTTTGGCCTGAGCGTTGCCCTGTCCGAAGGTGTCGACCGCGTCGAGAAGATTAAGCGTGAGGGTGATGTCTTTGTCGTAACGGGTCAGGCCGAAATACCCTATCAGGCCGACACCTGCAGCGATGAACAACGTGACCGCGAAGCCTGCTGCAATACGAAACCCAATACGCATAATGAACTCCAGCCCGATTTCCAAAAATGTCTTGTCAATCCACTGAATGGTCTAAATTATTACTTAAAATGAGGTTAATAAGCCAAAGAAATTGCAGTTAACCAAAAATTTACATCAATCGGTTGGGATGTCGTGGGCAGCTAAGGAGGAGGTTCCCATGAAATTTCTGATCAAAGCTATGACTGTCGCGGTCGCGATGTTTGTTCTTGCACCGGGTGCGAAGGCGAACGATTTCGAGCCGCAGATCAAGGCATTCTACGAGAGCACTGTGAAGGCATGGCTTTCGGATCCGGCCGTGATCGCCGCCATCAAGGCTCAGAACGGTGAAACGTCGGGCTATGACGCCGCGAAAATCGATACGCTCGACAAGCAGTGGCGCGCAGAGGCGAAGGCCGGCGGCGGTGATCTCGTGAACAAGGTCGCAGGCAATTCCCTGTCAGCCTGGCTCAAAGGCAAGAAAGACGAAGCGGGCGGCAAGATCGCCGAGATCTTCGTCATGGATGCCAAGGGCCTGAATGTCGGCATGAGCGACACCACGTCCGACTACATGCAGGGCGACGAAGGCAAGCACCAGAAGACTTTCGGTGCCGGTGCGGATGCCGTCTTCATCGACGAGGTCGAGTTTGACGAGAGCTCGGGGGCGTTCCAGTCGCAGCTTTCCGCGACCGTCAGCGACGGCGGTTCTCCGATCGGTGCCATTACGGTTGGCGTGAACGTCGAAAAACTCTGAACGTTCTTCCAGGACGTATAAGAAAGGCCGCCGCGAGGCGGCCTTTTTGCTATACGGCGCTGCGTCGGAGCGGATTCATAACCGGATGCCGGTTGGCGTTCTTGAAACCGAGCGCGTCTTCCGCGATCAGCACGCGCTGCACGTTTGGCGTGCCTTCGCCGACGGTCAGCATGTTGACATAGGCGGTCAGCGTGTTGATCGGATATTCCTCGGCCAGTGCGTAGGCGGCGAAGGTATCGCGCGCGGTCTGAGAAGCTTTCTGGGCGACCTCGGAGGCGAGATATTTCGCGCGGGCCGCCGCGCGTGTCGAGCGCTCGCCCTGGTCCATCAGCCAAGCCATTCGCCGCAGCATGAGCCGGGCCGCATCGATGCCAACCGCGACATCGGCGATGGGATGCTGAATCATCTGGTAATGTCCAATCGCCTGGCCGCCGACCTCGCGTTCGCGGGCATAGCGCAGGGTCTCGTCGAAGCAGGCTTGGGCGAGACCGACGAGTCGGCCAGATACGGTTAGACGACCATATTCGAGCGCGTTCAGCGCGATTTTTAGACCGTCTCCCTCGGCGCCAAGGCGGTTCTCCGCCGGAACCCGGAAATCGTCGAGAAAGACCTCGCAGGAGCGGAGACAGTTCGAGAGCGGCCGCATGTCGATCGGTTTCGCGCTATATCCGGGCGTGCTCTTAGGCTCAACGATAAAGGCCGAGATTCCGCGCTTTCCGGCCCCGGGATCAGTCTTCGCGAACAGCACGCCGATATCCGCGGCATTAGAAAAGGTGATCCAGATCTTCGAGCCATTCAGGATATAGCTGTCGCCGTCCCGCCTGGCCGTGGTTCGCATGGCGCCGCCGGGATCGGACCCGCCGCCGGGCTCCGTCAGGGCGAACACGCCGATCTTCCGTCCGGAAATCAGTTCGGGCACGTATTTCCGCGCCTGTTCCGGCGTGCCCCAATTGAAGATGGTGAAGGGGCAGGTCATGGCCTGCATATTCATCGCGTAACCGAAACCGGGCGAAAGCCGCGAGATCTCCTCCGCGATGACCCCGACGGCGGAGAAACCGATCGCGGTGCCGCCGAACTCCTCCGGAAAGGCCGCGCCGAAGAGCCCGGCATCCCCCATCGCCCGGATGATCGGGTAGGGGAATTCGCCGGACGCTTCATAGGCGGCGATGTTGGGAACGATTTCGGTTTCGTACACGCGGTTGACTGTTTCGCGTACGGCTTCGAGGACCGGATCTTCGGTGAAATCCATGAGGCAGCTCCGTCAGGGGGAGATCGTGATGTCGGCGGGAGGGAGATTTTCGCGGGCGAGAAAGACCATCTCCAGATAGGCGCGCTCCAGCGCGGCCGTGTAGTTCCGCATATCGAACAGGGGGGCGGCGTTTCGGGCGCGTTCAAGGTGGCGGCGCAGTGCGGAAAGCCGCTTCGGTGACCTGGCTAGAGCGATGGCAATGTCTGCCTGTTCCTCCGGCGTGCGCGCAATCAGATCGGGAAGGCCGACGGCGGTCAGAAGCGAAGCGCCGACACGCGCCGCGAAGGTTTCTCCCGCGACGGTGACGACAGGAACCCCGCGCCAGAGAGCGTCAGCACCGGTTGTGTGGGCATTGAACCAGGTATTGTCGAGATAGACGTCTGCAAGCGCGAGCCGCGCGACATGGTTTCGGACCGGGACCTTGGATGCAAACACGATCCGCTCTGGCGCGACGCCGGCGGCTTGCGCGGCGATCTGGATATTCGACCGGCAGAGCTCGCCGTGGTCGAGCATCCAGAGGACGCTTCCGGGGACCTCCCGAAGGCAGCCCATCCACGCCGCGAAGGCGTCGGCGGCAATCTTGTTCTGGCTGTGGAAGCCGAGAAAGACCAGTGCATCTTCCGGCAGCCCGACACTCTCGCGGGTCGGCGGCGCCGGAACCGGGCGCGTGCAGTCGAACGGCATGTAGCAGTGAGGCAGGCGCACGACGCGCTCGCTGTAGTTGACCGCGTCCGATTGGCGGATCAAGCGTTCGTCTCCGACGATATAATCGTGCAGACCGCCGCATGTTCCGGGAAATCCAAAATAATTGACCAGGATGGGGGCCGGTCCTAGCGACAACAATCCGAGCGGCCGATCTGCCAGGAAGCCGTCGAGATCGGCGAGAATGTCGATTCCGTCATTTCGAATCCGTTCTGCCTGGGCTTCAGGCGAAAGCCGGCCGAGATCGACCACTTCACCAGCCGACGCGTGGATTGACTCGTTCCAAGCAGCGCGGCCATTCGCGTTCGGCGTGGCATAGACACGGATTTCAAACCGCTCCCGATCGTGCTTTTCGAGGAGCTCGGGCAGTGCCTCGGCCAGCGCGTGGTCTTTCAGGAAGCTGCAAACATAACCGATGCGGATCTTCGCCCCCGGCGTTGTCGAGATCTTCGGCCTTGTAGCGGGGGTGGGCAGGGAGCGGACGATCCTTTCCGCCGCCCTCCGCTGATCGTCCGGGCTCACATGCGGGGCAAGAAGCGTTAGGGGATGGCCCGGCACGTCCCGGATGCGCGCGACCAGGCGAACGATCCGGTCGAAGCGGCAGTCCGGATCATCCATACAGCACAACCAGCGGCGATCGAGGATGAATCCTTGAAGGGCCTCAGCGTAACCCGGACGTAGCAGCACGGCGCGCCTCGAATGCGCGATCGCGGCGTCGAACCGACGTTCTGCACGGGCGATCCGGGAAGCTTCTGCACTGGCGATGCTGTAGGCCGACCAGGCGACGTCGGAGCGAGGATTCGACCAGAGGGCGATGCGCGCGCGCCGCACCGGATTGTCTGCCGTGCCGGCTATTTGCGCGAGGCTTGCATAGGCATTCGCACGCTCCGGGGCGATCAGGAGCGCCTTTCGGATCAGCCGGAATGCGGAAGCGCCATTCGCGTCCTCAAGCTCCATCAATCCGGCGAAGTGAAGCGCTTGGGCGATTCCCGCCGGGTGCCCGCTGGCCTTGGCGACCGCGCGCGCGATCGTAGCCGCGGTTGCGGGATCGCCCCTGTCCAAGGCCGATTTGGCATCGGCGAGCCTCGGAGATGAGGCCGATGCCGTCATCGGCCCCGATTGTCCTCCAGAATCATGTCGGCCGCCTTCTCGCCGATCATCATGGCCGGGGCATTTGTATTCCCGGAGACCACCGTCGGCATGATCGAACAGTCGGCGACGCGCAGGCCACCGATGCCGTGGACCCGGAGGCGGGGATCGACCACGGCTTTCGTGTCGCTGCCCATGCGGCAGGTGCTGGTCGGATGGAAAATCGTGCCGCCCTTCTCGCGGGCATAGGCGAGCAGGGACTCGTCGTCCGTCCGGTCGAGACCGGGCTCGTACTCGTTCTTCAGATATTTCCTGAAGGCCGGCGACTGGGAGATCTTCCGGTTCAGTTTCATCCCGGCGAGGATGGTCTGCCGGTCACCCTCGGTCGAAAGATAGTTCGGCTTGATGCTTGGATATTCTCTCGGATCGCCCGATTTCACCATGATCGTGCCACGGCTTTCCGGACGGAGCTGGCAGACCGAGGAGGTAACCCCGGGGAAGGGATGCAGCAACTGGCCCGGTTTGTCGGCGCTGAAGGGTATGAAATGGAACTGGATGTCCGATGTCTCCAGTTCCTCCCGCGTCTTGGTGAAGACGAAGACCTGGCCGGCACTGATGGTCAGCGGACCCTCGCGGGTAAGCGCATATTGCAGCCCCATCATGATCCGCTTCAGCGGATTGCCGACATCCGTGTTGAGGGACTCGAGGCCGTCGAGCTCGTAGATTGCGCGGACCTGGAAATGGTCCTGCAGATCGTCGCCGACACCCGGCAGATCATGCTGCACCGGGATACCTACGCTGCGGAGATGGGCTGCCGGGCCGATGCCGGAAAGCTGCAGGAGTTGCGGCGAGTTGATGGCGCCGCCGCAGAGCACGATTTCGCGGCCAGCCTCGGCGCGGTATTCGATCCCGTCGCGCAGATAGCGGATGCCGGTCGCGCGGCCATCCTTCAGCTCAAGACCGGAGGCGAGGGCGCGGGTCTCGATGCGGAGGTTCTTGCGGCTGCGGATCGGGTTCAGATAAGCGACAGCTGCACTGCAGCGGCGTCCGTTCCGGCTCGTCGTCTGGTAATACCCGGCGCCGTCCTGAACCGCCCCGTTATAGTCCTCGTTGCGCCTGATCCCGACTTCCTCGCAGGCATCGAGAAAGGCCTCGCAAACCGGCCGCCTGTCCGCGATGTCGGAAACGGAGAGCGGGCCTGAACCGCCGCGCAGTTCGCTTTCTCCGCGCTCGAAGCTCTCCGATTTCTTGAAATAGGGCAGCACGTCCTGCCAGCCCCAGCCCTCGTTGCCGAGTTGGCGCCAGTGATCGTAGTCCTGTTGCTGACCGCGGACATAGAGCAGCCCGTTGATCGAGCTGGACCCGCCGAGCACGCGGCCGCGCGGCCAGATCATGACCCGGTCGTTCACTCCCGGATCCGGCTCGGTCTCGTAGCCCCAGGAAAGGTCGGGGTGGTACATGGTGCGGTAATAGCCGACGGGAACATGGATCCATGGATTCAGATCCTTGCCGCCGGCCTCCAGTAGCAACACCTTGTTCCTCGGGTCGACCGACAGACGGTTGGCGACGACGCAACCGGCGGAACCGGCTCCGACAACTATGTAATCGTAGATCTCGCTCACCCCGAGCCTCCCGGACGCTTTTATTCGTTATTTTGCCGGAGGATATGACGCGCGAACCGGTCCGTCGATGGGGTAAGGCGCCGCGCCGGCGGAAAGAATGTCGTGACCGCTTGTTGCTTTTCAGGCGGTTGGTTTGGCGTAGGATGCGGAAAACTTACCGGAGGAAGGAACATGGACGCCATCCGCCTCGATATTGAGGGGCTTGCGGCCCGGGTGCCGGACGGGGCGAAAATCGCCTTGCCGCCGGACTATTCGTACTGCGCCATGGCGCTCGTCCGCGCGATCATCGCGCGCGGGGTGAAAGATCTGCACATCATCGGCGTGCCAGCCCTCGGGTTTCAGGCGGACCAGCTGATCGGCGCCGGTTGCGTCGCGACGGTCGAGACCGCTGCCGTGACGCTCGGCGAATTCGGCTTGGCGCCCCGTTTCGGTGCCGCCGTCAAGTCAGCCTCGATCCGCATGCTCGACGGGACCTGCCCGGCGATCCACGCAGGCCTTCAAGCTGCGGAGAAGGGCGTTCCCTTCATGCCGCTCCGCGGTGTCATCGGTTCCGATCTAGAGAGGCGCCGCGACGATTGGATCGTCGCCGACAATCCGTTCGCGGAGAACGATCCGATCCTCATGGTCAAGGCGATCCAGCCGGATTTCGCCGTGTTCCATGCACCGCTAGCCGATCGCTTCGGCAATGTCTGGGTCGGTGTCCGGCGCGAGCTGATGCTGATGGCGCACGCCGCGAAGAGCAGCCTGGTGACGGCGGAGAAGATCGTCGACGGCAACCTGCTGGACGATCCGGTCCGCGCCGCTGGGACCATTCCGGGCCTCTATGTCGGTGCGCTCGCGGAAGCGGAGAACGGTGCCTGGCCGCTCGGTATTCCAGGCGGATACGACGCCGATGCGGCCGAACTGGCGCGCTATGTCGAAATGGCGCGCACCGAGGAAGGCTTCGCCGATTATATGGCGGGCAAGAGCAAAGAGGCGGCGGAGTAGGAACGTGAGCAATTCGAAAGACATCCGCGCCGAGGAGATTCTGATCGCGGCGATCGCGGAGATGCTGGACGGCCTGCCGCATATTGCGGTCGGCGCCTCCTCACCCGTGCCGGGCGCGGCGGCGATGCTGGCACGGGCGCGGCATCCGGAAAGGACGCGGGTTTCCGTGCTCGGGAGCGAGAAGAACAACTTCTTCACAGATGGTGGCAAGGAGCTGTTCGACTGTGCCGGGCAGGGGCGGATCGACGCTTTCTTCCTCGGCGGTGCGCAGATCGACGGGCAGGCCAATATCAATCTCGTCTCGGTCGGCGATCCGGACCGCCCGAAAGTCCGTTTCCCGGGTTCCTTCGGCTCGGCCTACATGTATTTCACCGTGCCGCGGGTGATCCTCTTCCGCCTCGAGCACACGCCGCGCACGCTGGTCGAGAAAGTCGATTTCATCAGCGCGCCGGGAACCTCGGAGCCGAACGTCTACCGTCCGGGCGGACCTTATGCGCTGATCACGGACCGGTGTCTCTTCTCCTTCGACCGGGAGAAAGGACGGTTCCGGCTCGCCAGCGTGCATCCGGGACATACCGTCGAGGAAATCCGCGAGCAAACGGGCTTCGATTACGATGAGCCGGCGGAGGTGCCGGATACGCCACTGCCGGATGCGGAGACGCTCGCGGCGATCCGCGGCCCGGTCGCGGAGCAACTCGCGGAAATCTATCCCGCCTTCGCCGCCGAAGTGTTCGGCCTCGGCAAGGCGGCCTAATTATCAGAGCGGACCGAACGCGTCCGGACCAGATCATCGAACGGGGAGTAACGGAATGAGTGGCACTGCGGCATCGGCCGGCGCGCTCAAGGGCATCAAGATCGTCGATTGCACGCGGGTCCTTGGCGGACCCTACTGCACCCAGATGCTGGGCGACCACGGCGCCGAGATCATCAAGATCGAACCGCCGCAGGGCGACGAGGTGCGCGACTGGGGCCCGCCGTTCCACGAAGGCGACGCCTCCTATTTCATCGGTGTGAACCGCAACAAGAAGTCGCTCGGTCTCGATCTCTCGAAGGAAGAGGGCAAGCAGGTTCTGCTGCGCCTGCTGGAGGATGCGGACGTTCTGGTCGAGAACTACAAGCCGGGCTCGATGGAGAAATGGGGGCTCGGCTACGAGGAGGTGCTGAAGGAAAAGTTCCCGAAGCTCGTCCATTGCCGAATCTCCGGTTTCGGCGGCTCAGGACCCTATGGCGGCTTTCCGGGTTATGACGGCATCATCCAGGCGATGACCGGCTGGTTCTCGGTCAACGGCTCCTCGCCGGGCGACCAGACCCGCGTCGGCATTCCGATGGTCGACATGGGAACCGGCCTTTATGCCGCCAACGCGATCATGATGGCGCTGTTCGAGCGGCACAGCTCGGGCCTTGGCCAGTATATCGACATGACGCTCTACGATTGCGGTCTCTCGCTGATGCATCCGCATGTCGCCAACTATTCGCTGTCGGGCAAGGTACCCGGCATCACCGGGAACCAGCACCCCAACATCTCGCCTTACGACAAGTACGAGACCAAGGGCGGCGACATTTTTATCGCCGGCGGCAACGATCGAGCCTGGCAACGTCTGACCGCCGAGCTCGGCAAGCCGGAACTCGGCAACGATCCGCGTTTCAAGACGAATGCGGACCGGCTGGCGAACCGTGCGGCGCTGCGCGAGGAGCTGGAAAAGCTTTTCTCCGCCGCCGACCGCGACGATGTCTGCGACCGGTTGCTCCGCGCGGGCGTGCCCGTCGGGCCGATCCGCGACACGGCGGAGGTCATGGCGCACGAGCATACGAAGCACCGCGACATGGCGGTCGAGAAGGACTGGTACAAGGGTTGGGGTATTCCGATCAAATTCTCCCGCACCCCTGGTTCGGTCCGCTCCGTGCCTCCGAAATTCGGTGCGCATAGCCGAGAGATCCTGGAGGCGCATGGCTTCGCGCCTGACGAGATCCAGGGTCTCGTCGATGGCGGGGTGGTGCTCGAAGAGCGCCGCAAGGGCAAATAGCGGATCGCGGAAAGGTGTCTTGCCTGCTTCGCCGATACGAACAATCTCAGCCCTGACAGAAATCAGGAGGGCATGATGGCCAAGATCGAGAAGAGCGACGCGGAGTGGCGGGAGCAACTCACCGAGGAACAGTTCCTGGTGACCCGGAAGCACGCGACTGAGCGGCCGTTTACCGGCAAATATGCCGAAACGACCGATCCGGGCACCTATACCTGCGTCTGCTGCGGCGAGCCGCTGTTCGAGAGCGAGACGAAATTCGATGCTGGCTGCGGCTGGCCGAGCTTCTATCAGCCGATCGAGGATGCGAACATCGAGACCCAGACGGACCGCAGCCATTTCATGGTGCGGACGGAAGTGCATTGCGCGAAATGCGATGCCCATCTCGGGCATGTGTTCCCGGACGGGCCGCAGCCGACCGGTTTGCGCTACTGCATCAACTCGGCCTCGCTTGACCTGCAGCCAAAAGACGACTGATAACTTGTGAAACGGACATCAAAAAGGTCTGTGAAACAAATAATTAGAATCAACGCTGAATGTGACAGGTGAGGAAATGCCGAAGATCGCGATTCTGGACGATTACGCCAACGTCTCCCTCCGGATGGCGGACTGGGGAAGCCTGCCGGAGGGCTACGAGACGGTCGTTTTCACAGACAATCTCGTCGAGCATGACGCGCTCGTCGAGCGTCTGAAGGATTTCGAGATCGTCTGCGCCATGCGCGAGCGGACGCCGTTCCCGGCCGAAATCTTCCAGCGCCTGCCGAACATGAAACTGTTCGTGACCAGCGGCATGCGCAACAACTCGGTCGATTTCGCCGCCGCCCGCGCCTGCGGGATCCCAGTCTGCGGCACGGCGACAAGCGGTAACACCACCAAGGAGCATACCTGGGCCATGCTGATGGCGCTCGCCCGCCAGGTCGCCCATGACGACCGCATGATGCGGGAAGGCAAGTGGCAGACCAGGATCGGCATCGACCTGATGGGCCGCACGCTCGGCGTCATCGGGCTCGGCAAGCTCGGCAGCCAGGTCTCGGAGATCGCCAAGCTCTTCGGCATGGACGTGGTCGCCTGGTCGCCGAACCTGACCGAGGAGCGCTGCGCCCAGGTCGGCGTGCGCAAGGCGGCGAGCAAGGAGGCACTGCTGCGCGAGGCGGATATCGTCACGCTCCACATCGTGCTGAGCGACCGTTCGCGCCATACGATCGACGCCGCGTCGCTCGCCATGATGAAGCCGACGGCGCTTCTGGTGAACACCTCGCGCGGTCCGATCGTCGACGAAGCGGCGCTGATCGACGCGCTGAAGAACAACCGGATCGCTGGTGCCGCCGTCGATGTTTTCGAGCCGGAGCCGCTGCCGGCGGATCATCCGATCCGCAAGCTCGACAATATCCTGCTGACACCGCACATGGGCTATGTGACGGAAGAGACCTACCGGCTCTTCTACGGCGAAATGGTCGAGGACATCAAAGCCTGGCACGAGGGCAATCCGATCCGCGTGCTGAACTAAGTCCAAATGGATCAAGCGGCCGGGGAGGGATGCGATGAATCTGTCACGGATGCTGCTGCAGCGGGAGAATGACGGCGACCCGGTCCGGGTCGGGATCATCGGCTGCGGCAAGTTCGGCGCCATGTATCTGTCGCAGGCACGCCTGACCAAAGGCGTGCATGTCGTCGGCATCGCCGATCTCAATGTCGCGCGAGCCAAAGAGACACTCGCTCACATCGGCTGGGAGCCGGAGCGTTTCGCAGCATCCAGTTTCGACGAGGCGGAGAAGAGCCGCTCCACCTTCGTCACCGAGGACAGCGCCGCGCTGATCAACAATGGTGGGCTTGACGTGCTGATCGAGGCGACGGGCGATCCGGCCGCAGGCATCAGGCACTGCCTCTCGGCGATCAATCACGGTCTGCACGTGGTCATGGTCAATGTCGAGGCGGACGTGGTCGCGGGACCGCTGCTGGCCCGCAAGGCGGAACTCGCGGGCGTGGTCTACAGTCTCGCCTGGGGCGACCAGCCGGCGCTGATCGCGGAACATGTCGACTGGGCGCGCACCTGCGGTTTCACGGTCGTCTCGGCCGGCAAGGGGACGCGTTATCTGCCCACCTTCCACCAGTCGACGCCGGAGACGGTCTGGGATCACTTCGGCTGGGACCTGGAGGTGGTGAAACGTGGCCGGCTCAATCCGAAGATGTTCAACAGCTTCCTCGACGGGACCAAGTCCGGCATCGAGATGAGCGCGGTCTGCAACGCGACCGGGCTGACGCCGCAGCCGGACGGGCTCGCTTTTCCGCCATGCTCCCGCTTCGATCTTGCGGAGGTGTGCAAGCCGGCCGCATTCGGCGGCACGTTGACCCATTCGGGAACGACAGAGGTCGTCTCCTCGCTCAATCGCGACGGCAGCGAGGTCCCGGGACACCTGCAATACGGCACCTATGTCGTGATTGAGGGCGAGACCGATTACGCGCGCTACTGTTTCGAGGAATATCAGATGCTCCCCGACAGCAGCTTCCGCTTCGCCTCGCTCTACCGGCCCACCCACATGATCGGGCTGGAGCTCGGTGTGTCTGTTGCCTCCGCCGCACTCAGAAAGGAACCGACGGGGTCGCCCGTTACCTTCAATTCGGACGTGGTCGCGACCGCCAAGCGCGATCTGAAGGAAGGCGAGGTCCTGGACGGCGAGGGCGGTTTCTGCGTTTGGGGTAAGCAGACGCCTGCTCGGCGCTCCCTGGATGAAGGTTATCTGCCACTCGGACTTGCCCAGCATGTGAAACTGAAACGCGCGGTCCCGGAGGGGGCGCCGCTCAGATGGGGCGATGTGGACATCGACTCGGATGACGATGCGGTCAAGGTGCGTCGCGAGATGGAAGCGATGTTCGCCGCGCCGAACGCCTGATCGGACGGCCAAAAAAGGCACAATAGCTTCCGGTTGGCTGCCGATCTGGTGTAACAGTCCGGGGCAGTTGTTTGATTCCGGGAGAATTCCATGGGCGGCGCCATCTCGGCTCCGGGCCGGTCGGCCCAAGCGGTCAGTTTCGCGGGCGCACTGTTCGCTCTGGCGGCCAGCCTTCGGAGCAACGGCTTCATCCTGAAGAACATGGTCCGAAGCGAGCTTGCATCGCGCTACCGGAACACCGTGCTGGGCTTTCTCTGGCCGCTGATCAATCCGCTGGTGATGATCCTGATCTATTCCTTCGTCTTCGGCCTGGTCTTCAAGGTGCGCTTCGGTGCGACTCCGAGCCAGTCGGATGTGCCTTACGGCATCGTGTTGTTTTCCGGACTGATGCTGCATGTTCTTCTGGCGGAGACGCTGCTCCGGGCCCAGTCGATCGTGCTGGAAAATCCGAACTACGTGAAGCGGGTGGTCTTCCCGCTGGAGATTCTTCCCGTTGCGGCGCTGTTGAGCAATCTGGTTCACGCCTTCATGGCGCTCGCGGTTCTGGTTGCGGTGATCCTGGGGTATGGCGTGCCGATGCACTGGACGGGGCTGCTGCTGCCGCTCGTCTGGCTGCCCTTCGTCGTGATGCTGGCGGGTCTGGGTCTGCTGGTGGCGTCCCTCGGGGTTTTCATCCGGGATATCGGGCAGGTGCTCGGATTCATGATGACGATCCTTATGTTCGGCAGCTCCATCCTGTTTCCGCCGGAAATGCTGCCGGAGCCGCTGCGTCCATGGCTACTGCTCAACCCGCTCACGATACCGGTCGACGCCTCGCGCGACGTGCTGCTCTGGGGGCATTTTCCGAACTGGGAACGGCTTGGCCTTTATTCCGTTGTGGCGGTCGCCGCTCTCTGGATCGGCTCCTGGTGGTTCCTGCGCACCAAGCGCGGGTTCTCGGAAGTGATGTAGGAGCCGGCTGACGTGCCCGAAGGGTCTGACATGAGCATTCAGGACGGCAACGCCGTCACCCGATCCGGAGACGAGGGCGAACTTGCCATCGATATTTCCGGGATCACAAAGATCTTCAATATCTACCGCCAGCCCCTCGATAGGCTGAAGCAGGCGCTGCTGCGCGGACGGCGAACCTATTTCACGCCCTTCGTCGCGCTCGACGGCGTCTCCTTCCGGGTGAATCGGGGAGAAACCGTGGGCATCGTTGGACGCAACGGATCCGGCAAGTCGACCCTGTTGCAGATCGTCGCCGGGTTGCTGACCGCGACGGAAGGCCATGTAAGCGTGAATGGCCGGGTGTCCGCGCTGTTGGAACTCGGGGCGGGGTTCAATCCGTCCGCCACGGGCCGCGAGAACATTTACATGAACGGTGCGATCCTTGGCCTCTCCAAGGAAGAGATCGATGCGCGTTTCGACGATATCGTCGCCTTTTCGGGTCTGGCGGAGTTTCTCGACCGACCGGTCGAGACTTATTCGAGCGGCATGTATGTGCGGCTCGCTTTCGCCGTCGCGGTCAGCGTCGATCCGGAAATATTCATCGTCGACGAGGCGCTCGCGGTTGGTGACGAGGGCTTTCAGCGCAAATGTTTCGCGCGCATCGAGGAGCTGAAGCGGCGCGGTACCACGATCCTTTTCGTCAGCCATGCGGCCGGGATGATTACCCAGCTTTGCGATCGGGCGGTCCTGCTCGACCGGGGCGAGATGCTGATGGACGGCGATCCGAAAGCTGTGATCGCGAGCTACCACAAGCTGACCCACGCACCTGCCGACCAGTTCGAGTCCGTGCGCGAGGAAATCCGCCGGCATGTCAGCGAGCGCCGGGAAGCGACAGAGACCCACGACGCGGCGATGGTGCCGGAAAGCCGCACCGCCTATGTCAGCCTCGGCGCGGAGATTCAGGATCCGCGCATCGAGACGCTGGATGGCAAGCCGGTCAATCTGCTGGTGCGCGGGCGGCACTACGCGTTCCGCTATCGGGTCGCGTTCTCGGAGGCGCGCGAGCAGGTGATGTGCGCGATGATGATCAAGACGATCCAGGGCGTTCTGCTTGCCGGTCGTTCGACGCACAGCCTGCGCCGCGGCTTGCCGGATTACGCCGCAGGCGAGGTGATCGATGTCGAGTTCGAATTCGTATGCGACCTGACCGCCGGGACCTATTTCCTCAATGCCGGTGTGAACGGGCTCTACGAGAATGAACGGAAATCGCTGCACCGGATCATGGATGCGGCCATGTTCAAGGTGCTTCCGGACGACGACGACACGATCACCGGGCTTGTCGCGCTCGAGATCGTTTCGGGTGTCAGCAAGCGGGACGCCTGAGTGCGATGGAGCGGACCGGGCGCCACGGCAAGTGCGAAGGTCACTGGAGCGAGTGGGCGGCTTCGCTTTGCCTTGGCGCGGCCGTCGCGGCGCTCTTGCAGAAAGTCCATGTCGGCGGGCCCGAGACTCATCCGTCTCCGGTTGTCGGCGAGCTCACGTTCTCCGGTGCCGGCAAGGGCGGTGATTTCCTGCTGGTCTGGGCGTTCGCCGCGGGAACGCTGGGCGCCTTTGCCGCGATTGCCTTTTTCAGGTTTCGGTTTGCCGACGATCCGGAGACGCGTGCTTCCTTTCGTGAATATCTGACTTGGGCGCTACTGCCCGCCGTTTTCTGGTGTGCCTCGCAGGTCCTCGGGAGACCTTTCTCAGGGCCTCCTTATTTCGCCGATCTCAGCCTGCTTCATCTGTCCGCGGCTCTGATCCTTCTCCTGCTTGGCGCTTCGGTTGCCTGCAGGCTGGGACAGCTTGCAGCGGACCGGTACCGCGATTGGGTCGCCGTCGCTGTCGGCGCCCCCGTTTTGGCGGCACTGTCGGCGATCTGCGTGACGACGGCTGGCGCGCGGCTGTTTCTGGTGCCGGAGATGATGTCCGGGCGGGGCGTCGGCGCTTTGGCGGCAGCCGCGTTTCTGCTGGTCTACCTTGGGTCGATTCTGGTGCTCACGGGGCGTCTGCCCGAGCGCTATCTCGGACGGATCTTCGCTGCCGCACAGCTCGGACTGCCGCTTGCATTCTTTGCTTTGATACTGCCGCCGGCTGCGGAGGGACTGCCTTGGGAAAGAACGGCACCTCTGACGGCAGCCTTCCTGGCGGTTCCCGCACTGGCGGCACTTATCGGTTATGCGGCACTTGTCCCGGCCTGGAAGCGCAAGGGCGCGACATTGCCCGTGATGAGCATCGCCGCCATCGCCATACTCGTTCTCTTCGCGGACGGGCGGCCGACGCCCTATGGCATGGACAATCCGCTCGACTATTACCATCACGGGGAGTGGCTGATCCCGTGGCAGCAATGGGCCGGGTTCGGCAAGTTGCCTTATATCGACTACAGCCCGTCCCACGGTCTGGTCGATTACCTTTCGGGAATGGTCAATGGCCTGCTGCTGGACGGGACGCTTGCGGGCTTCGAGCAGTCCCGTCAGCTGGTGCGCGGGGCGTCGACGCTGGCGGCGGCGTTCGCGCTCGGACGGCTTGCCGGGCCGGTGCCGGCGTTGCTCGCACTTCTCCTCTTCCCGGTGACCGGGCGCTACCCGATCTTCATCGCGGTGTTCTGCGGGCTGGTTTTCCTGACAGGGAGAAACCTGCAGTCGCATCCGGTCCGATGGCTCTGGTGTTATCTCGCCGCTGGGATCGCTCTCGTGCTTCTCGCGCCCGGACCCGGAGCGATGGTCGTGATCGCTTGCGCGCCGCTCGCGCTCATCCATCTTTGGAGGGGTGTACGGCAAATGCCGGGCAAGCTCGCGTTCGCTGCGTTTGGCGTTGCCGTGCTGGCCGGAGGGCTGTTTCTGCTTGGCCCGGGCGAGATCGTGCTGGCGCAGATCCGCTTCATGCTGGAGAACCGGCCACTCTACGGCGCGGTGCATGGGCTCGACTGGGCCCACAGCCTGGCGCGCGACTGGCCGGTGAACGGAGCTTTCTGGGAACTTGCACGGAATCTCTGGCTTCCGGCGATGCTGCTGTTGCTGGTCACCGCCGCGATGCGCTTGTTGCGCGGCTGCGCCAACCCCGTGGCCGCGTTGCGCGAGGACCGGCTCGCCGTCTTTGCCGGTGTTGCCGGTCTCTTCATGCTGCTGGTCATTCCTCACACGATCGGCCGCATCGATGCCGGCGGTCCGTCTAGGGCGGGGGCACTCTCGATGTTTGCGCTCGCGCTTGCCGGCATTCCACTTGCCTGGAGCATGGCGGCGAGCGTTCGGACGGGAGCGATCGTCGCGCTCGTTGCGGCGCTCGGCCTGCTCGCACCCGCATTCGCACACAGGCTCAGCGTGACGGAGCTTTTGCGGCTGCCGCAAGCGACGCGCGCGGTGCTGCCTGGCGAGAGCGCCGCCGATGGCGCGGCGATCGGTCTTCCGGCTCTCGGCCGCACGGTTGTCCCTGAGGCGCTGCTTACGCGTATGGTGCCGTTGAAGAGCGCACTCGACGGCTGGCTCAAAGCGGGCGAGACCTATCTCGATCTTTCGAACGCAAACGCCCAATATTTCTACACTGGGCGTGCGGTGCCGATCGAGAGCGGCGCCGTCCTGACACTCCCCGCGGAAGGCATGCAGAGCCGCTCGGTCGCACGGCTGGGCGAGGCGCCGCCGCCCGTCATTTTGCTCGGAACGCTGCCGAGCGGGGCCGGGCCCTTTACCCTGCCGCTCAGGGCACCGCTTCTTGCCGGCTGGGTTTTCGAACAATTGCGGGACGGCATCTATGACGTCGTTTTCGTCGAACCTTTCGTCTTTGCGGTTCGCCCGGACCGGCTGACAGTCCCGGTCCTCTCCGCAACGGCTCAAAGGAACATTCTTGCCAAGCTCTTCGCGCCGCCGCCGCTGGCAAAGCTGCCCTCGGTATGGGGTGCCTCAGCGGACGCGGACTGGTTCGCTTCCAGGTCGGATGTCGAAACGCTCGAAGGGGCAGCGGAGACGCAGACACCCGAACCCGGGCGCCACCGGATTTTCGGAACACAGGCACGGTTCGATATCCAGCCTGGTGCGGATGCCGATTTCCTTCTGTTCGAACTGGCCTGCGAAAAAGGCAGGGGCGCCGGAAAAGGCCGGATCTCCGTGGATGGCGGCAGTTCGCTCGAATTCGACCTCTCGTCCGGCGTGCATGTCGTTCCTCTCGACGTGGACCCGATGGTCCTTTATGCCGGGCGGGTGGAAACTCTTCGTCTCGATCTCGACCTTGATCCGCATTGTGCCGGCGCTACCGTGTCGCACTTTGAGAAAGCCGCGCGCCGTAGCGCCGTCCCGGTGCCGCAGTGAACAGGTCGCTCGTCATCCTTTTGGTGAAGCTCGCGGTCAGCGGCGGGCTGCTCTACTGGGTGCTCGGATCGATCGACCGCACGCGGCTGTTCGATGCGGTTTCCGAACTCGATCCCATGCTCCTCTGCGCGGCATTCGTCGTGCTGGTCATACAATATCCGCTCGGTGCGCTCCGCTGGCGCGAGCTTCTCCGGCTGATCGGGCTGGAGCTGGAAACGCGCGAGGTGATACGGATCCATCTGGTCGGTGTGTTCCTGAACCAGATGCTGCCGTCCGCCCTCGGCGGCGATGCTTACCGCGTCTGGAGCGCCGGGCGCGGCGGTAAAGGATGGGGCAGGGCGGTCTGCTCCGTTCTGCTGGACCGGGTCGCGGCGCTCATGATCCTCGTGCTGCTGCTCGCGGCGATGCTCCCGCACCTGGCGACCATTCTGCCGGATGGACCGGTGACGGAATCTCTGGTGGTGCTGGTGGTCGCGGCAATGATCGTCATGCCGTCCGGCTTCGCGCTGGCGCGCCCGGTCGCACGGGTGCTCGATCGGACCCGCTTCCTGCGCAAGCTGGCGCCGATCGCGATGAACGCGAATCTGCTCTGGGCGGAAGGCGGGGCAAGTCTGCGCATCGCGATCTTCGGCCTGATGACCCAGCTTTCGACCGCGGCCTGCGTCTGGCTCGTCACTCGGGCGGCGGGCGCGGATATCGGTTTCTTCACCGTGCTCGGTCTGACGCTGCCAGTCCTGCTCACCCTCGCCGTGCCGATCTCGATCGCCGGATGGGGGGTCCGGGAAGGAGCTGTGATCTTCGCGCTCGGACTTGTCGGTATCCCGGCAGAGACCGGTCTTCTCATCTCGCTCGTTTGGGGCGCCCTGTCGCTCACCGGAGGCGTGATGTCGGGAGCGGCCTTCCTGCTGCAGGCGCCGGAACGAAAAAAGCTTGCCACCTATGCCGCCGAAGCCGGTGCCCTTGGAGAACGGGACGCAGAGCTTTGAAACTGCGCGCGAAACAGCGTCTGGATGCCTGCGCCGGCGGGTTGGCGATTATTCTCCTGAAGCCGTTCGCACGGGTGCTGGGCCTCGTCCTGCACCGGGATCATGACATTCGTCCGAAGGGCGATATCGTGATCCTCAAGATGCTTGGCGGCGGCAGTCTCGTCCTTGCCTATCCGGCGCTGCTCGGATTGAAGAGGGCATATCCGGAGCGGGAGCTGCGCCTCGTCTGCACCGGCGCGACACGGCCTTTCGCGGAGCTGCTCGGGATTTTCGACGAGATTCACTCGGTCGATGATGGCGGCTCTCTCCTGAAGCTCCTCGGCAGCAGTTTCACGACGCTCCGGGCCGTTTTCCGCTGCGACACGATGATCGATCTCGAGGTCTATAGCCGGCTCTCGACCATCTTCTGTCTGCTGACCCTGGCGCGGAACCGGATCAGCTTCTATCTCGATACGGCCTACTGGCGAAAAGGCCTCGCGACGCATCTGTTCTATTTCAACCGGTCCGGTTCGGCGCCGATGCATTACGCACAGATCGCGCGGGAACTGGGAGCGGAGATCCCGGATGCAGACAAGTGTCGGTCGGCGTTCCTCGCAGCCAACGCCATTGCACTTCGAAACCCGAAGAGCGACGGGCCCGAGAGGATCGGGCTTGCCTGTTTCTGTTCCGATCTCGCACTTGAGCGCATGTTCAGCGCCAGCGAATGGGGAGACTTGCTGGCGCGGGAGATGAAAGGCCGCGATATCTCAATCACCCTGTTCGGTGGACCGGGGGACCGGGAGGCGGGGGAGGAGATGGCGGCCTCGATCCGCACGGCCCTGCCGGGTGTGACGGTCGAGAATGCCTGCGGCCGCTGGCCGCTGAAAGAAACGGCCGCCGAGATCGCGAAGATGGACCGCTTCTGGAGCATCGATACGGGCCTGCTCCACATTGCGCGGCAGATCGGCGTGCCGACGACCTCTTTCTGGGGGCCGACCGCTCCACACACGCTGCTGCAGGACCTTCCGGGAACGGACGAAGCGGTTCACTACAGCGAGCTGCCCTGTTCGCCCTGCGTGCATGTCCATGACGAGCCGCCCTGCGGCGGCACCCGGCCCTGCATGGTGGCGCATCTGAGGGAACTGACCGCGGAAGAGCGCAACCCGGCCTGGGTTGCGCGTTCCTGAGCTAAAGGATCTCCAGCACCGCCTCCGGCGGCCGGCCGAGCGCTGCTTTGCTTCCGGAAACGACGATCGGCCGCTCGATGAGGACCGGGTTCTCGTGCATGGCCCGGACCAAAGCGTCAGGGTCCGAGTCTTTGTTGCCTAAATCGAACTCCTTGTAGGCGGCCTCTTTCGTCCGCATCAATGCGCGGGGCTCGAGTCCGAGTTGCGTCAGTAGTTGCTTCAGCTCGGCAATGCTCGGCGGATTTTTCAGGTACTCCCGAATCTCCGGCTCGATCCCTCTCGAGCGCAGCAGCTCCAGCGTCTGACGCGACTTCGAACAGCGGGGATTGTGATAAATCACGACACTCATCGTTCCGCTCCTACTTGCCTTTGAAGTCCGGGGCGCGCTTCTCGAGGAAGGAGGCGATGCCTTCCTGGTAGTCGTCGGTGTAGCCGCAGTGGCGCTGGAACTCGGCTTCGAGATCGAGCTGCTCCGCAAAGCTGTTTTCCAATGACGCGCGCATGATCTTCTTGATCGAGGCGAGCGCGATAGGAGGTTTGGCAGCGAGCGTCTTCGCCAGCGCCTCGGCTTCGGCCGCGAGGCTGTCATCCTCGACGGAATTCCAGATCAGGCCCCAGTCGGCGGCCTGCCTGCCGGTGATCGGCGCGCCGGTGAGGGCCATCCCGAGCGCCTTGGCGAGCCCGACTCGGCGCGGCAGGACATAGGTGCCGCCGGCATCCGGGACGAGGCCGATATTGACGAAGGCCTGCACGAACTTGGTGTTGTGGCCCGCGAGCACGATGTCGGCGGCGAGCGCGAGGCTAGCGCCCGCACCGGCAGCGACACCGTTCACGGCGGTGACGATCGGGATCGGCAGCGCCGCCATGCGTTTCACCAGCGGATTGTAGTTCTGCTGGATCGACTGACTGAGATCGCGCCGTTCGCTCGGATCGACAGCTTTGCGGTCGGCCAGGTCCTGCCCGGAGCAGAAACCGCGCCCCGCGCCGGTCATGATCACGCAGCGCGCGCTGCCGGGCTTCTCCAGCTTGGATATGACGTTGCGCAGTTCCTCGTGCATGACCGCCGTGATCGCGTTGATGCGCTCCGGCCGGTTGAGGGTGATGCGCGCGATCGAATTGTCGACCGAGAAGAGCAGGGTTTCGTAGGTCATCGGGTTTGTCCGGTATTGCTCAGGATGAGCCGGGTGAAAGAAACGCCGGGGCGGTTCATCTCGTCGGGTCTGGCGACCCGTTCGAGGCAGACGAAGCCATGCCGCTCGGCAAGAGAAAGGAAGGGAGCCGCCTCGGATTCATGCATCGGACGGTCTTCCGGCGCCGGCCCGTGCCGTAGCAGGACGGAGAAATGGCCGCCAGGTGCGAGCAGGCTCGCCAGCATTGCCATGCCATCCTCGCGGAACTCCGGCGGCAGATGCATCCAGACCGAGTTCATCAGCATGAAATCGAAACGGCGGCCGAGCGCAGCGACCTTGTCCAGCCACGGCAGCCGGTCGTCCAGCCAGAGTATCTCGCTGTCCGGAAAGCGCCTCAGCCCCTCGGCCCGCATGCCCTCGGACGGCTCTGCCGCGACCACGTCGAGACCAAATCCTTCGAGACCGTTCGCGTGCGTGCCGTAACCGGCCCCGATATCGAGGGCGGTGCCACCTTTTGCCGGCAGAAACGGCCGGTGAAAATCGAGAAACTCCTCGAACTCATTGGCATAGGCCGACCATTGCTCCGCGAGCCGCCGTGCATGCTGATCATACACGGCGATCGCGGCGTCAATGTCGCGGCCGTCGCCGCTCACGAGTTTTCCTGCTTCTTGCGCCACTCCTCATAGCGGGCCTTGGTGTCCGCGTCCGGCGGGTAGGTGCCGCGCAGCGGACGGCCGCTGCGGACCTCCTGGGAGATGAAGGCTTCCATCTTCTCTTGCTCGAAGGCCAGGTCGGCGAGTTCCTCGGCAAGGTGCGCCGGAATCACCACGACGCCTTCGTCATCGCCGACGAGCACGTCGTCCGGATAGACCGCGACGCCGCCGCAGCCGATCGGCGTGTTCAGCTCCGCGACGGCGTGATGCTTGATCAGGCTGGTCGGGGCGGAGGGGCCGGAGACGTAGCAGGGAATGTCGTACTCGGCGATCTCGCTGGAATCGCGGACGCCGCCGTCGGAGACGAACCCGGCCACACCGCGCACCTCGAGACGGGTCATCAGGATGTTCCCGGCGGTCGCGGCGGTCGGATCCTGACGTGCGTCGATCACGAGGATCTTGCCCGGCGGGACGGTCTCGATCGCCTTGCGCTGCGGATGGTCGTAATCGTCATAGGCGGCGATCACGTCGATATCCTCGCGCGCGGGGATATTGCGCAGGGTGAAGGCCTCGCCGACCATGTTGCGGTCATGCGTCGTCAGGCGGCTCACACCCTGCATGCACTGGTTCCGGAGCCCGCGCTTCATCAGCAGGGTCGTCAGGGTTGCAGAGCTGACGGTTGCCAGCTTCTTGCGCGCGCTATCGCTCAGTTCGGGCATTTCGGTTCCTCCCCAGTGCCGGAAATCATTCGTGCCGCATCAGAGCAGGAGAAAAGCCGATCCTCAAGTGCGGTGCGCGCGGGAGCCGGTTATGCTGTCGTTCCATAATAGGACGGGCCATAACAGCACGGGCCGGATCGCGATGTGACCGGATGTTTCAGGGGAGTGACCACATGGAATACCGCAATCTTGGCCGCTCGGGCCTCAAGGTGTCGAAATTCTGTCTCGGCGCGATGATGTTTGGCGGTCCGACGGACGAGGATGTGAGCCGGGAAATCATTTCCGAGGCGCGCGACTTCGGACTGAATTTCATCGATACCGCCGACGCCTATAACGGCGGCGAGTCGGAGCGTGTGGTCGGCCGGGCCATCTCGGCGGAGCGGGAGTACTGGGTACTCGCGACCAAGCTCGCCAACCCGATGGACGACAAGGATCCGAACGCGCGCGGACTCTCCCGCAAATGGGTCCTGCAGGCCTGCGAGGATTCGCTGGCGCGGCTCGATACCGACTATATCGACGTCTACTACCTGCATAAGGAAGACCATTCGACGCCTCTGGAAGAGACCGTCGGCGCGATGGCCGATCTGATCCGCGCCGGCAAGGTGCGCTATTTCGGTGTTTCCAACCATCGCTCCTGGCGTGTCGCCGAGATCTGCAATCTCTGCGATGCGGCCGGCATCGACCGTCCGGTCGTCAGCCAGCCCTACTACAACGCCATGAACCGCATGCCGGAGACCGAGCACCTTCCGGCCTGCGATTATTACGGGCTCGGCGTTTTCCCCTACAGCCCGCTCGCCCGCGGCGTGCTCTCCGGAAAATACAAGCCGGGTGCCGAACCGGAAGCCGGCAGCCGTGCCGCGCGCGCCGACAAGCGGATGATGCAGACCGAATGGCGCGAGGAGAGCCTGGTGATCGCAGAGAAGATCAAGGCGCATGCGGAGGCAAAGGGCGCGACGATTATCGACCTCGCGGTCGGCTGGGTGCTGAACAACGCGCTCGTCACCGGTTCCATCGTCGGGCCGCGCACGATGGAGCAGTGGAAGGCCTATGCGAAAGCCTATCACTACGAGTTTACGGCCGAGGACGAGGCATTGATCGACGAGCTGGTGCCGGAAGGCCATCCCTCGACGCCGGGTTACAACGATCCGGCCTATCCGCTGGAGGGGAGGGTGACGCTGGTGGGATAACGCGTCCGTCCTAGCGGCTGACGCTTTCCTCGAAGAAGCCGCCGAAGTCCCGGTCGGGCTGCAAGATTTCGTCGATCTGACTTTTCGAGGCGGTCTTGTAGTTCTGCATGACCAGACGGAAGGTCGTGTCCAGCTTTTCCGCCTGGGTTTTCATGATCATCTGAGCCAGCTTGCCGGCCCGGCGGACCTCGGAGCGGATCCGGTCCGCCGGAACCCGGGCGATCGCACCCTCGGTGAAACCGACGAAGGTCGCCATGCAGGGACGCTTCAGAATCGCCGAGCTCTCCCCGATCAGACTGCCGCGCTTGAAGGTGATGACCTTGCCGCCGTGTTCGAGATAGAGCCCGGGGCTGTGTTCCACGGCGAGTTCGCCGCTCAGGACGTACATGACGTACTCCGACGGGTCGCCGCGCATGCAGACGGTTTCGCCTTTGTCGAAAGGAACGCGTTGGGAATCCGGAACCATCTGATCTCTAGGTATTTGTGGATAAAAGCAAAAGGCGGAGCTTGGGCCAGTGAGATTCGTCCGCCGACTCCAAGTCGCGATGGATGGAGTGTAATATATGCAATGCTGCGTGAATTTATCGTGATTTTCGTTTTTTCTTAGGTTTCCAAGAGCGACGCGCAGCATCAAGGGCGGCCCGCCCCCAGTCCAGCAAACGATCCGGATCATCGAGAACGTCGCCTGGAATCTCCCAATAGGTTCCGACGGTGACTTCCTTATCCTTCTTCATATAGCGGAAGGGCTCGCTGCCTTCCGCTTCGAACGTCGCACGGTTCGAATCGTCGACGCGCAAGTAGGCTCCGGATCCAAGCAGTAGGGCGAAATTCACCTCACCGCATTTTATGCCGTAGCCGCTGAACATTCGCCGTGCGGAGATGTCGCCGAGAGGCGACAGCGTGTCAGTAAGATATTCAACAAGTTCGCGTGAGACGCTCATTCGCCAGACCTCCAACATGTTCCTGTTATGTTCACATAATTTCCGCGCGTATTAAAGCCCCCGGGTGATCACGTCATCGTTGGATGGCAGCCATGCAAAGCTGCGCTTGTTTTGCGCTGCAATATCCGTATTTTAGCGGCGACCCAGTTTGACCTATGTCCGGGCAGGAGACGCCCGCGGGAATTCATCGCAGTTTTGGACGCTGGCACCGCGCCGGAAAGCGGCGCGCGGCGGTCCCGTTTGGAGCCGTTTCATGAACCTCAGAAACATCGCCATCATCGCGCACGTCGACCACGGCAAGACTACGCTGTGCGACGTGCTGCTGAAACAGACCGGTACCTTCCGCGAGAACCAGCAGGTTCAGGAACGGGCCATGGACAGCAACGACATCGAGCGCGAGCGCGGGATCACTATCCTTGCGAAATGCACCTCGGTCGAGTGGAAGGGCACCCGCATCAATATCGTCGATACGCCCGGTCACGCCGATTTCGGCGGCGAGGTTGAGCGCATCCTCTCCATGGTCGATGGCGTCGTCGTTCTGGTGGATGCGGCCGAGGGCCCGATGCCGCAAACCAAGTTCGTGCTCGGCAAGGCGTTGAAACTTGGCCTGCGCCCGATGGTCGTCGTCAACAAGGTCGACAAGCCGGAGCAGCGCGCCTACGAGGTGCAGGACGAGATGTTCGATCTCTTCTCCGCGCTCGAGGCGACCGACGAGCAGCTCGACTTCCCGACGCTTTTCGCCTCCGGCAAGGCCGGCTGGGCGAGCGAGACGCCAGAGGAGAAGGGCACCGACATGAGCCCGCTCTTCGAGCTGATCTGCCGCCATGTCCCGGCGCCGAAGGTCGATGTCGATGCGCCGTTCCGCATGCTGGCGACCACGGTCGAAGCCGATCCCTATCTTGGCCGCCTGCTGACCGGCCGCATCGAGTCGGGCCGGGTCACGCCGAATCTGACGGTGAAGTCCCTTTCCCGAAACGGCAAGCTGCTGGAGCAGGGCCGGATCACCAAGATCCTTGCCTATCGCGGTCTGGAGCGGGTGCCGCTGGACGAGGCGGAGGCCGGCGACATCGTTGCGCTGGCAGGTCTCGCCAAGACCACCGTCGCCGATACGATCTGCGTGCCGTCGGTGACCGAGCCGATCGAGGCCCAGCCGATCGATCCCTCGACCATCGCGGTCACTTTCTCGGTCAATGACAGCCCGCTCGCCGGCCTCGACGGCGACAAGGTCACCAGCCGGGTGATCTGGGACCGCCTGCAGAAGGAAGCGGAGGGCAACGTCGCCATCCGGGTGAAGGAAACCGCCGACAAGGATGCCTTCGAGGTTTCCGGCCGCGGCGAACTGCAGCTCGCCGTGCTGATCGAGCAGATGCGCCGCGAGGGCTTCGAGCTTTCCATCAGCCGCCCACGCGTGCTCTTCCAGTCGGATCCGCAGACCGGCCAGCGCCTGGAGCCGATCGAGGAAGTGGTGATCGACGTCGACGAGGAATATTCCGGCGCCGTCGTCGAGAAGCTGCAGCAGCGCAAGGCCGAGCTGATGGACATGCGTCCGTCCGGCGGCGGCAAGCAGCGTGTCACCTTCCGCTGCCCGTCGCGCGGCCTGATCGGCTATCACGGCGAGTTCATGACCGATACCCGCGGTACCGGCATCATGAACCGGGTGTTCGACAGCTACGGCCCCTACAAGGGCCCGATCCCGGCGCGCCGCAACGGCGTGCTGATCAGCCTCGAGAAGGGCAAGGCCTCGTCCTATGCGCTCTTCAATCTCGAGGAGCGCGGTCCGCTGATGATCGGCGGCGGCGAGGATATCTATCCGGGCATGGTGATCGGCGAGAATAGCCGCGGCAAC
Source organism: Nisaea sediminum (assembly GCF_014904705.1). Classification (NCBI taxonomy): domain Bacteria; kingdom Pseudomonadati; phylum Pseudomonadota; class Alphaproteobacteria; order Rhodospirillales; family Thalassobaculaceae; genus Nisaea; species Nisaea sediminum. Next base: position 242,923 of record NZ_JACZCQ010000002.1, on the reverse strand, counting down.
GATCTCGACGTCAACCCCCTGAAGTCGAAGCAGCTCACCAACTTCCGCGCCGCCGGCAAGGACGACGCGATCGTGCTCACGCCGCCGATCCGGATGACGCTGGAAAAGGCGATCTCTTATATCGACGACGACGAGCTGGTCGAGGTGACGCCGAACAACATCCGCATGCGCAAGCGCTATCTCGACATCCACGAGCGCAAGAAGCATGCGAAGAAGGTCGCCGCCGAGGGCTGATCATCGGAATGGGCGAGGGGCGCTAAAGCTCCCTTTCCCGAAAGGCAATTCCATCTCGCCGGCGCCCGTCCTAGGCTCTCCCGGAACAATCAATCCGAGGGAGAGCCCGATGGGCGCCAAACAGATCAAGACCGTCGAATCCATGGTGGCGGAAGCCAACGAGCAGGTACGCATTCTCGGCGTCGAGGAAGCGAAATCCTGGGTCGGACGCGACGATGTGACCTTCATCGACGTGCGCGACGTGCGCGAGCTCGCCAAGACCGGCCGCATCCCCGGCGCGCGCCACGTGCCGCGCGGCATGCTCGAATTCTGGATCGACCCGGCGAGCCCCTACTTCAAGGACTTCTTCGGCGAGGACAAGACCTTCGTCTTCTATTGTGCCGCGAGCTGGCGCTCCGCGCTTTCGGCCAAGACGGCGCAGGATATGGGCCTCGAGAACGTCGCTCATCTCGAGGGCGGTCTCGGTGCCTGGATCGAGGCGGAAGGGCCGGTCGAGAAGAAGGACGAGTAGGGCACGCGCCCGGGCTTCAGTCCGTCTCGAACATCTTCAGCAGCAGCTTCGGCGGGATCGCACGCATGGTCGCGGCGCGGAGAGCGGTCAGCAGGGGATGACGCCACTGGCGCATCTTGCCGACCCGACGCGAGCGCGCGACCAGCCCTTGCGTGCGCGCGAGACCTCTCGCCTCGTATCGCTGCAAAATGTCCGGAACGGCCCCGCCCTCCACGACAGAGTCGGCGAGGGCGAGCGCGTCTTCGATCGCCTGGCAGGCGCCCTGGCCGAGATCCGGCGTCATCGGGTGGGCGGCGTCGCCCAGCACAGCCATCCGCCCTTTGGCCCAGCGCGGCAGCGGTTCCGTGTCATAGACCCCGGTCCGGACCAAGTTTGCGTCCTCGGTCGAGGCGATCACGGTCGCCGCGGGTTCCGGCCAGTCGCGAAAATGGGCCAGTGCCTCCGGGCGGTGCGAGGGATCGACCGGCGCGCGTTCATCGGCCTCGGTGCTGAGCGTGCCGTACCAGTAGACCCGGTCGGCGCGGATCGCGAAGATCCCGAAACGGCTGCCGCGCCCGAAGAACTCACGGTAAAGCCCGGAGGGAAAGGTGCCGGGTGGCAGGTCCGCGACGCCGCGCCAGGTCATCCAGCCGACATAGCGCAAAGGGTCCTCGCCAAGCATGATGTGGCGGAGCCGGGAGCGGATACCGTCCGCCGCGACGAGAAAGTCTCCCGTGGCGGTACTGCCATCTTCGAATTGGGCGGTGATTCCGTCTGCATGTTCGCGCCAGGACACGCAGCGCTTGCCGGTATGGATCGGAACGTCGGGGAGGGCGTCGAGCAGAGCGCCGTAGAGATCCGAGCGCCGCAGGCAGATCAGCGGCATGCCGGAACGGCGGCTGATCTCGCTAAGATCGACGCTGGTCAGGGGCAGGCCCTTCGAGGTGAAGATCTCGCCGCGCTGGAGCGGATCCGCATGGCGCGTCACATTCCGGGTGATCCCGAGCTTCTCGAGCGCACGGAGGGCGTTCGGCCAGAGCGTGAGTCCGGTACCGCCACGACCGATCTCGGTGCCGCGCTCGAAGATCTCGCACGCGACGCCGATGCGGGACAGGGCGATCGCGGCGGAGAGGCCGCCGACGCCGCTGCCGATGATGAGTGCCGTGCCATCTGCCGACATGCCGGGTCCCCCGCAGCGCTCCTCCACCAATCACTGCATGACAATACCGTCGCTTCCACCAATAATACATAGCATCTGGTGCTGTCTGCGGAGAACCGATGTCCACGCCGACGGATTTGCTGCTGCTGTTCCTGATGGTTTTCCCGCTGATGTTCAGTCCGGGGCCGAGCAACCTGCTCTGCGCGGCCGCGGGTGGCAGGTTCGGTGTCGCCCGCTCGATCCCCTTCGTCATTGGCATGGACGTCATGGTCTTTGTTCCGGCCTTCCTGGTCGGGACAGGCTTCTCCAGCGTGCTGAAAAGGGTGCCGGATGCCTTTCACTACATCCAGATCGCGGGGGCGCTCTTCATCCTGTTCCTCGCCTGGAAGATCCTCCGCTCCTCTGAAGCGGCCGAGGACCAGAGGCTGCAGGGCGCGGCACCGGGCCTGTTCGAGGGGGCGATGGTACAATTGCTGAACGGCAAGGGGCTGGCATTGCTGCTGGTCATCTTCTCCCAGTTCGCCGATCCCGGCCGCCCCTCCTGGCGCGTTGCGCTTGAGATCGCCGCCGCGCTGACGATCTTCAGCCTCGCCTCGCATTTCTCCTGGCTGACCGGGGGCGCCTGGCTCGCAACCCGGTTCAACTCTCCGAAAGCGGTCAGGATCCAGAACCTGGTCTACGCGCTGCTGCTGGTCGGTGTCGCACTGTCACTCGCGATCATGGGAGTTATCGGATCATGAGCCGTTTCGCCGCCTTTCTCGCCGCCGCCTGTGCGCTGGCCTATCTCGGAACCGGGATCTTCTTTCTCGTGGATCCGTCCTCGGCCCATCCGGCGGGATCGGACGCTTACTGGCAGGCGCTCGCCGCGCAGCCCGTCGAGCGATCCGGCTTTCTTGCCTGTTTCGGCCTCGCGGCGCTTTTCGCCATCGGGGTAATCCCCGCACTCGGCCGCATGGCGGGCGCACGGACGGGCGATCCGGTGCAGTGGGGCTGCCTGCTCGGTCTGCTTGGCTACGCGGTGACCGCGATCACTTACTTCCGCCTTCTCGGCGGGGAAGGGCGGCGCGCCGCCGCGGTCGCCGCCGGCAGCCAGGACGTTCGGGATGCGATCCTGTCCTTCTCGATCAGCCTGGACACGCAGGGATGGCTGATCTTCGGCTGCGTCGGGCTTTTCCTCGCGCTCGTCAACGGTGCCGGGCTGGTGCGCGGTCTTCTGCCGCGCGCCGTCGGCCTGCTCGGTCTCGTCGCGGCTCTGCTCTATCTGGTCGCCTTCGGGGGGCTGCTATCGGGCGATCAGGGTCTGGTCAAGATCGCCGCCGGCGCGGGCGGCGTGGGCGTCGGTCCGCTCTGGTGGCTCTGCATCGCGTTCCTGATCTGGAAGCGGTCGGAGGGAAAGGCCTGAGAGAAGGCCGTCCGACCGTTCCTGCCAGTCTCTCATGCCGCGGACATGATAGAAGGGCAGCGGGCGGGTGAGGACCTCGTGCCAACTCGCAAAAACCGGACGAAAGCCCCGGATGTTCTCTATTGCGACTTCGCCGTCCGCCCGCCGGACCCATTGTCTTTCGAGTCTCAGGCGGCCGCCGAGACAGGCGAGCACGAGATTGTAGCCCGCCTGCCGGAGCCGCCGGGGCGGGGGCGGAAGATGTCTGAAAGGGCGCAGGACCGGGTGGTCGAGCAGAAAGCGGCTTGGCGACATGTCCGCTGTCACGTCCGTACCGGCCCGGGCGGCGGCGCGGACGACGAAGCCGACGCAGCTCCTGTCCACGAGGTCGAAGGCGAGACTGCCGCCGGTCCGGCCAGCCTGCAGGGCCTCTAGCCAGGAGACGATGTCTGCGAACCCGGCAGGGGTGAGCGGGATTCGCGTCACCCGGTCGCTCCATCCAACGCGGTCGTACTTGTCCGGGCTGAGCAGCATGCCCGGCATGGTGAGGCCTGGATACTCATCCGGCTCGACGCCGGTACTTTCGTCCGGAAAGAAGCCGAGGCTGCAATAGCGTCCGTCCGGCCAGACCAGACGAATCCAGGCATGGCCGTGATTGTGCACCAGCCCCGGCTCGCCGGATTTGACACAGGTGACCAGATCGAGCGCATGCGTGTCGGGGGCATCCGCTCCCGCATATGCATGGGTTGGCGCCAGCCTGGTCCAGGTGGCGCGGGCGTCGACGCGCCCCGCTTCGGGACCTGGCAGACGGTCGCAGGTCGTCTGCCGGAAGAGCGGTTTCAGCATGGGCGGAAGGCCTCGGCGGGGTGCTATTCCGCCGCCACGACGGCCGGGTGCGGCGGATCGGCGTGGAGCAGCTTCGCCCGGTCCGGGATGACGTTCATGCCGCGCGCCTCGAAGCCGGCGACGAAATTCTCGTGGCTGTCGAGGTAATGCACGAACTGCTCACCGGATAGGATCTCGTCCCGCGAGAGAGCGCCGTCGGGAAGTCCGCGCACCCGGTCGAACATATCGCGCGGCACCTTGTTGCCGTCGAGGCCGAGATAGGCGCCGGGCGCGATCTGGACCAGCGTCGAGGTGAAGAAGGAGGCGGTCTCGACGCAGTCGGTCTGCACCGTCGGATTCACCCGCCCGTTGGCAAAGACCCAGGCGTGATTGTCCGGGAAGGCCAGCAGGTAGATCGCCGAGAGCAGCTCGAAATTCTGCTCAACCTCGAAGGGCGGACGCTCGGTCGCGCGGCGGTCGGTCTCCTCTGTCGGGATTGCGTTCCACGCCGGCATGCCGATGATCAGCGGCTGAATCGTATCGGCATAATGCTCGATCAGCTTCTGGCCGTGCATGATCACCGAGAGGATGTCCGCCTCGGCGATCTCGGCCAGTCCGATCATGGTGCCGAGACCGGCCTGCAACCCGGCTCGGATCGCCAGTTCCTGTGACTGCATCCGGTGCAGCCAGCCGACACTGTTGTCGTTCTTCTTCTGCAGCCGGAGATCGTGATCGATCCCCCAGGCCTTCGGTCCGGCCGGGATATGGTGATTATAGAGGTCTTCCTTGTAGGTCTCCTGCCAGGTCAGCACGCAGTCGAGACCGTCATCGCGCAGCGCCTCGTAATGTTCCTGGTGCATCGGCACGAGGCAGAGCGAGACCCGGGCGTCGGGATTGACCGCGCTGGTCTCCTGTTTCAGGCCGCGGATCAACTCGGCGAGATTGTCTTTCAGGAATTTCAGGTCGTCTCCACCGGCGATCTCGAAATGGGAGAAGCCCTTGGCGGCGAGAACCTTTGCCTGTTCACGGATCGCCGCGCCGGTGATCGCCATGCGCGCCATTGCCTTGTTATCCGCGCGCCAGCCGCAGAACCGGCAGGTGCTGGAGCAGAAGGAGGTGACCTCGATCGGCACCATGGTGGCGACGCCGTGGCCGAAGGTCCGGTGCCGGAGGGCCCGGGCGGCGTCCTTCACCGCCTTGCGCGCTTCCGGAAGCGGGTGTTCGCGTACCAGCAGCAAAAGCTCTGCGGCATCGCTCAACGACAATCCCCCTGTCGTCGCGAGGCGCCTGTCCAGGATGTCATCGATGCGTCCAGTCAGTTCCTCGCCTGATCCCGCTTCTGCGGACCGGGAGAGGTAGACGTTCTCCGAGGTTTGGTAGATGGAGCGGTAGAAGGACGTGGGAATTTCTTGTACATGCATGGCGATACTCCCCGAAAAATTGAAGTGTATCACACGATTTGTCTCTTTTGATTACTTAGTTAACGAATGAAAACCGCAAAAAATTGGCTCAAAATAGGGAATTAAAGCAAACTCTCAAAGGCGCTCGATTACACCTTAAAATAGAATGCATAAATGGATGCGACGCAATCTTATGGTTGCGTGAAGCCGGCGTGCAAAAGAATGCGGCCGGATCGAAATCCGGCCGCATCCGACAAAAGTGAAGCATGGATCAGACCGCGCGCACCTCGGCGAGGAAAGCGTCGACCTGGCTCCGCAGGGTGCTCACCGAGTGGTTCATGCGAGACGCAGTCCCGGTGACGTTCTCCGCGGCGGCGCTGGTTCGCGAGGTCGCCTCGTTCACATGGGCGATGCTGCTGGTCACTTCCTCGGTGCCGGATGCTGCATCCTGGACGTTGCGGGAAATTTCCGAGGTCGCGGCGGACTGTTCCTCTACGGCGCCTGCGATCATGGTCGAGGATTCCGACAGGTTGGAGATCAGTTCCGTCACCCGGTTGATCGCCTCGACCGCGGCGGCGCTGGATTGCTGGATTTCCTGAACCTGGGTCGAGATCTCTTCGGTCGCCTGGGCGGACTGGTTCGCGAGGCTCTTCACCTCGGAGGCGACCACCGCGAAGCCTTTGCCCGCATCGCCCGCCCGCGCGGCTTCGATCGTGGCGTTGAGGGCGAGCAGATTGGTCTGCTCGGCGATATCCCGGATCAGCGTGACAATCTGGCCGATCTTGTCCGCGGACTGGGCCAGCGCCTGCATCTGCGCGTTCGTCTGCTGGCTTTCCTCAACAGCCGAATGGCTGATGTTGGACGCATCGGAGACCTTGCGGGTGATCTCCCCGATCGATGCCGACAGCTCCTCGGTCGCGGCGGCGACGGTGTTGACGTTGGTCGAAGCAAGGGTCGCGGCAGAGGCGACCTGATCGGATTGGCGATTGGTCTGGCCGGCCGCCTCGGTCATCTCCGTGGCGGTCGTGTTCAGGTTGGACGCCATTTCGTTCAGTTCGGCCATCGATTGGCCGATCATGCCTTCGAACCGCTTGATCGACTGTTCGATTTTCTGCGCGCGGGCAGCACGTTCCCGCTCCTCGGCCTGCTGGCGGGCGCGCATTTCCTCGCGCTCGATCAGGCCCTGCTTCATGACGCCCAGCGCCTCGGCAATGGAACCAACCTCGTCGCGGCGATCCTGATCGGTGATATCGGTGTCGCTGTTACCGTCGGCGATCTCCTTGATCACGGCCGTGATCCGGCGCACCGGATTGGTGATGGCCCGGCCGGCGTAGACGCCAACAGCGAGTGCGAGCACGAAAGCGGCGACGACGACCGCGAGTACTTCGATCTCCGCGAATTTTCCGGCGGCCTCGGCTTCCTGCCGGATCTTGTTGGCGTTGATGATGATCGAGCCCGAGAGCGCGCCGATCTTGCCCGAAACATCGAGCAGGCGGATATGGGCGTCGGTCATGAGCATCGATGCGAGAAAGGCGTCGATGGAAACCGTTTCCAGGGTCTCGATCGCGACCTTGCGGTATTCGCCGAAGGCGGCGCGGATTTCCTTGATGGCTTCGGCATTGTCTTCGCTTGAGATGGAAGCGATCTCGTCGAACTGGAGATCGACATCGGCGAAGATTTCGCGTGCCTCGTTCATCGCCTTGGCGACATCATCAGCGGCAACGCCGGATTGCTGCCAACTCAGGGCGCGGAAGAGGGTCGCATGTCCGGCATTGACTGTGCCCTGCAGATCCTTGGTCTTCAGCACCAAGCTCTGTGCCATGTCGGCCTGGTTCTGCAGGTTCGCCGTCTGCCTCGACGAAATGAAGAACACTGCCGCGATAACGAGAATCATCAGGCAGGCAATTCCAGGAGCAATGAGCGTTTTCTGGATGATCGGCAGGTTCTTGAGCATTTTATTGATTCCTGGCCCTTGAGATTTTTTGAACTCCCGGGGGCGGTCACGCCGCCCCCGGATAGCAGGTAACGGACCGATTAGCGCTTGTAGGCGCCCACGCCAACGAGGTCGGTGCCGACCTTGATGATATAGGACGACTTCGGCTCGACCGCGTTGGTGGTCGGGTTCTGCCACTTGTAGTCGATCCAGCCGGCGTCGGAGACGGTCAGGAATTCCTTGATGAACTGCTTGCCGTCGACGTCGCGCAGGCCGGTCAGGTCGCGGCCGACTAGAGAAGCCTTCGCGCCGTGGGCGATCGTCGTGCCTTTCGCGTCGAAGACGAAGACATAGAGGTCGCGATCGTGCCACTGGCCGCCCGGGGTCATGAAGTCTTTAATCGCGGTTTCCATGCCGGCGGCCTTGATGTGCGCGGCGGCTTTTTCTGCCATGGCCTTGGCTTCGTCCTGTGTGGCGAATTCGGCGGCATTGGCGGCGGTCGCAACGGTGAAGAGCATGGCGACGGCGAGAACAAGATTCCTGAGCATGTTTGTTTCCTTCGGGTTCTGTTTCATTCGGTCTTGAATACGTCGGACCTTGTTAAGTTTTGGTCCGGTGTTTTCCGAAGGCGGTTTTCGCGCACAAGATTTAAAAGATACTTAAACACTGCATTTAATTTGTTTTTTCGCCCAGGGTGGAGACCTGACTGTTTTATTCAGAAGTTGACGGTTTTCTTGGGGTGATCGGTCGTCTCCGCGACAGACTGTCACAGGGCCGGCGTAATAGAGTGTTCGCAAAATAACGATGTGGGGGTCTGCATGTCCGAACAGGATCTGCCGGAAGTATTCAGTCCGAACGCGCCTGCGGGGCGGGGACTCGGCAACAGGTATTACTCGGAATTAACCGCGCATATTAAAGAAGCCGACGGCATTTTCGGAAGAAACTGGGTCTGTGTGGCTGTCGGCGCACAGGTTCCGGACCCGGGCGATGTCTTGCCGGTCGATGTCGGCGGGCAGCCGCTGGTCCTGGTGCGGGACAAGGCCGGTGAAATCAGCGGATTTCACAATGTCTGCAGCCACCGCGGCGTTCTTCTCGTGACCGAACCGATGAAGCGTCAGGCCGGATTGCGCTGCCCCTACCATTCCTGGACCTATGGTCACGACGGAAAGCTCCTGCGCACCCCCTTTGTCGGCGGACCCGACCGGCATGAGTGTCCGGCAATAGACAAGTCGAAGCTCGGGCTCCGGCCGGTGCGTACGGCAAAGTGGCTCGATTTCGTCTTTGTCGACCTCTCGGGAGTGGCGGAGGCGCTTGAGGAGGTCATGGCGCCTCTGACGGCGCGCTGGTCGAAATACGATTTCTCCCGCCTCTCATATGGATTCGGGAAGAGCTTCTCGCTGCGGGCGAACTGGAAGCTCGCCATGGAGAACTATCTGGAGAGCTATCATCTGCCTTGGGTGCATCCGGAGCTGAACCGCGTCTCGCCTCTCGACATCCACGGCCAGATCGATGTCGCGCCTTACATCTTCGGACAGGTGACGGCGAATTACCGTCCTGGCGGGATCGGCGGACGCCAGCTTCCGGCCTTTCCCGATCTCGACGAGACGTCCGACCGTTGCGGCGAGTACCCGGTCGTCTACCCGAACCTGATGCTCGGCGTGCAGCGCGACCATCTGTTCGGGATCATCGTGCGCCCGGACGGGCAGGGCCGGACTGTCGAGGACCTGCATATCTATTTCGCGGACGAGACCGCCCTCGAAACGGACTATGCGGAGATCCGCGACCAGCTCCTCGAAGGATGGGTTGAGGTTTTTATGGAAGACATCGACGTGGTCGAGCGGATGCAGAAAGGGCGTGCCTCGAGCGCGTTCGACGGCGGTGTCCTGACACCGTACCACGACGGACCGACACGCCGGTTCATGGCGCTGGTGGAGCGGAGTGTCGCTCCGCGCCACTGACCCCGGTCTTCAGTCCTGGATATCGTCGATCGGCCAGATCGGCCGGCGCAGGTGCTTGTAGGTGAAGCTCTTGTAGTCCTGCGAGACCAGTCCGCCGCTGTCCACCAGCACGACCTCGCGCGCGACGGGCTGGTAGGCGGCCCGGAAATGGTGCGAGGACTTGACGCCGATGACGTCGAAAGAGGCGGGATCGAGGCCGAAGAGCTTCAATGCCTGCTGGTCCGTGACCTGCAGATTGCTGCTGGCGACCACGACTTTCACTCCGGCGATCTCGACCAGAGCCGATTTTCCGAGCCGGACCCCCATATTGGCCCACATCGGCCCGTCGCAGACGAAGGCGCCCGTCTCGCTGAGTGCGAGCACGCGCGCATCTACATTGAGCGAGGGGCCGTAGTGATCTGGGTCGACCTTGGCGCCGAGACTGACGGAAATTGTCGCGCCGGTCCCGGCCGCGTGGGCCTGGTCGGCCGCTGCCGGGTCGCAAATGGCTGCCAGAACGGCGTTGCCGTTCCCGGAGGCGATGATCGTTTCGAGCAGCCGCACGCCGTCGCCGTAGCCCCCGCCGCCGGGATTGTCCGTGGTGTCTCCGATGACGAGCGGACCCTTGCCCGTCGGGCCGGAGCGGATCTTCACCTCGATCTCCGCGAGGGAAAGCAAGGGAACCGTATTCTGATCCCGCGTTTCCCAGATGAACGCCACGAACTCCGCCGCGATCGCCTTTGCCTTATCGGCGTCGCCATCCGTCGTCACCGTCACGGAGGGGCCGGCCTCAGCGAGATCGGACCAAGCGAAACCGGCGCAGAGACCGATTTCCAGTACGGAGGGATCGGTGTCCTTGATTTCCTTTGCCCGCGCCAGCGCCGCGACCATCGGGCCCTCTTGGGTCCGGCCGTGATTGAGACCGTCGAGCGTTGCTGCCCGGGCGACAACGGTCACCGGGCGGAGCTTGCCGTCCATCGCTTGTTGCAGCAGCGCGGCCGCCTCGATCGAGACCTCATACTGGTCGATATGCGGATAGGTCCGGTAGGGCACGATGAAATCGGCGAGTTCCCCCATCTCGTCGGTGACATTGGCGTGAAGATCGAGCGTCACCGCGATCGGAACGTCCTTGCCGAGCCGTTTGCGCAGCCGGGCAAGCAGGTCGCCTTCGGCGTCGAGACTGCTCTCCGTCACCATGGCGCCGTGCAGCGCCAGGATGACGCCGTCGACCGGACCGCTATCGAGGCCGGCAAGGACAGTGTTGCAAAGCTTTTCCCATGTCTCCGCCGTGGTCATGCCGCTCGGCGTCGCATGCGCGGCAACGGTCGGGATCAGGTCCCAACCGTATTTCTTCGCGGCGTCGATATGGGCGGCGATCTCCGTCGCCGTCCCGGACATGTGCTTCGCGATATCGTCGCCGAAATAGCACTGGCGGCGGAGATATGCATCAAGATTGGTCCGCAAGACACTGAAAGTATTGGTTTCGTGACTGATCTCGGCGGAGAGGACGCGGCGCTTCGTCATGATGTCACCAGCTCTTCGGCAGGGTGCCGTCGCCGATGTCCCAGAACAGGCCGGCGGTCAGCTGCAGACCCTCGCGCAGGATCGGTTTCAGGGCATGCTCGTTCGGTGCGTGTTGGGAGCATGAGGCATAGGAATGCGGAACCCAGATCGTGGGGAGACCGAGGGTTTCGCTGAAGACGTCGTTCGGCAGGGAACCGCCGAGGTTCGGCAGGATCGCGGTCTTCTTGTTGGTCGAGCGCTGGATCGAATTCGCCGCCCATTGCACCAGCGGGTGGTCCGGTTCCAGCCGGGTCGCCTTCATGTAGCCACGGTCGGCGTCCGAGACGGTGACCATCGGGAAGCCCTCGCGGTCGAGATGGCGGCGCAGGGCGGGAATGATGTCTTCCGGATCGGTGCCGACGACAAATCGCAGCTGGCCGCGGCAGGTCGCCCTTCCGGGGATCGCGTTCACCGGCTTGTCGGGCAGGCCGGCCGTGTAGGCCAGGATCTCGAAGCTGTTCCAGCCGATGACCCGCTCGATCGGGGTGAGGGACTCCTCGCCCCAGTTCGGATCGATCTGCGGTCCGTTCGCCTCGGCCTCGAGCTCGCATTCGGCGAGCGCGGCGCGGATCGCCGGGGTCAGGGTGGTCGGGCGCCATTCCGGCACGCGGATCTGGCCGCGCCGGTCGACGATGCTGGCGAGCGCGTGGGCGAGGATCACCGCCGGGTTGGCGAGCAGGCCGCCCCAGTTGCCGGAATGGTGTGCGCCTTCGCGAAGGTCGCAGGTGATGTCCATCGGATAGGCGCCGCGCGAGCCCATGAAGACGGTCGGATGATCGGCGCTGATGCGCGGGCCGTCGGAGGCGATCAGGAAGTCGGCCTTCAGCTTCGCCTTCTGCTGCTTCGCGAACTCCGCTAATCCCGGGGAGCCGGACTCCTCGCCGCTCTCGATCAGGATCTTCGAATTGAAGCCGAGCTTGCCGCGGGTCTTCAGGACCGCGTTGATGCCGGCGATATTGATGGAATGCTGGCCTTTGTTATCGACGATCCCGCGGCCGTAGAGCCGGTCCCCGACTTCGGTCAGCGTCCAGGGATCGCGCCCCTCGGCCCACTGGCCCTCCATGCCGCGCACCACGTCGCCATGTCCGTAGGTCAGTACGGTCGGCAGATTGTCTCCCTCGTGCCGGGTCGCGATCAGGAACGGACCGCCCTTGGGTGACGGGTTTTCAAACTGCTCGCAGACATAGCCCATCGGCTCCAGCGACGCGCGCATCTCGGCCATGTAGGCCTCCATCTCGGGCTTTCGCTCTTCGTAGAGCTGGCTCTCGGTGCGGATCGCCACGCGGCGGGTCAGATCCTTCACGAATTCACCGCTGTCGAAATAGTCTGCGGCGGCGGAGATGGCTTGTTCGCGGCTCACGGGGTAGCTCCTCGGGTTTCGGGCTTTGTAGGAAAATCAGTTCAGCGGCACGTCCGGCAGGGGAACGACCTCGATCCCCTTTGCCTCGAGCGCCTTGCGGACTGCGTTTGCGACGGCGGGGCCGGTCGGCTCGTCGCCATGGACGCAGATGGAATGGACTCTGACCGGAACCTCGACGCCGTCGGTCGAGCGGACCTTTCCGGTCTCGACCATCCGCAGGACATGCTCAACCGCTTGCCCGGGGTCGCGGATCATGGCGTCGTCGCGCTTGCGGCTGGTCAGGTTTCCCTGCGCGTCATATGTCCGGTCGGCGAAGACCTCGGAGGCGGTCGGTACGTCCAGCGTCTCGCCCGCCTTCAGCAGCTCGGAGCCGGTCGTCGCCAGCAGAATGATCGCCGGATCGACCGCCTTCGTCGCCCGCACGATCGCCTCGGCGAGGCCCTTGTCCTCGGAGGCCATGTTGTTGAGAGCTCCGTGCGGCTTCATGTGCGTGACCCTGAGACCGTGCATCGCCGCCATCGCCTGCAGTGCGCCGACCTGGTAGGCGATCATCGCCTCGACCTCGCGCAGGGCCATGGAGATGCGCCGCCGTCCGAAGCCCCAGAGGTCGTTGAAGCCCGGATGTGCGCCGATCGAGACGCCCTCGGCCTTCGCAGCGGCGCAGACCCGGTCCATGACATTCGCATCGCCGCCGTGAAAGCCGCAGGCGACGTTGGCGGAGCGCACGATCTTCAGCATCGCGGCATCGTCGCCGATGTCGTAGGCGCCGAATCCTTCCGCCATATCGGCGTTCAGATTAACTTTGGTCATGGGTCGCTCACGTGGCTATTGTCGGGAAGTGCGCTGGCACCCTCCCGAACGGAACTCGATGAGTGTCCGAGACTAGCGCCATTTCCTTCGCCCGGTCCATGTCCTGAACAGAACCATTGTCATGTCGGAACCTGTTTTTCTTCCCGCCGGTGACACGGCGCTCGTGGTGCAGTTCGGTGAAGCGGTCGATGCCGCCGTCAACCGCCGTGTCCGTCATCTTGCCGCAAAACTGCGCGAGTCCGGAGCGAAAGGGATTGTGGACATCGTTCCGACGATTCGCTCGCTGATGGTGCATTACGATCCGCTGGAGACCGGTTCGGCTGCGCTTCGCGCCGCTATTTCGGAACTGTTGCATCATGAGCATGACGAGGAGGATGCCTACCGGCTCTGGACGATTCCGGTCTGCTACGAGGGGCGTTGCGCGCCGGACCTCGAAAACGTCGCTCGGGAGATGAAGCTCGATACCGGCGAGGTGGTGCGCCGTCATGCGGCCGAACCGCTCGAGGTCTTCATGATGGGGTTCCTGCCCGGATTTCCGTATCTGGGGCTGCTGCCGGAAGAATTCGACATTCCGCGCCTCTTTGAGCCGCGTGTGAAGGTTCCGGCGCGCTCGATCTCCGTCGCCGTGCGCCAGACGACGGTCTATACGGTCGAATGTCCGGGCGGATGGCATCTCATTGGGCAGACGCCGGTCGAGTTCTTCGAGCCCGAGAGGTCGGAACCGATCCTCGTGGCCGCCGGCGACCGGATCCGTTTCGAACCGGTGCCCCTTCGGGAATATGAGAGCATTCGAAAAGCGGTCGAGGCGGACGATTACAAACCGGCCTCCGAGGAAATCGTGCCATGAACGGTTTCAGGGTTATCCAAGCCGGTTTCGCACCGACATTGCAGGATTTCGGCCGTCCTGCATTCCAGAATCGCGGCGTGCCCGTATCCGGCGCGCTCGATCCGGTGTCGCTTCGTATCGGCAACGCGTTGGTCGGCAACGATGGCGGGATGGCGGCGATCGAATTCCGGCTGGTCGGTCCGACGCTGGAAGTGACGGTCGAGAGCGTGCGCGTGGCATTGACTGGGACCCGGGCCGAACTCATCGTCGAAGCCAGCGAACGGGTGACGCTTCCATCCTATCAGAGCGTCACGCTCCGTCGCGGACAGCGTCTCTCGGTCGCGCCGGTTTCCGACAGCGGCGTCGCCTATCTTTGCGTTGAGGGCGGGTTTGACCTGCCCGCCGTGTTCGACAGTCTTTCGACCTACGGGCGCTCGCGTATCGGCGGTTTTCATGGCCGGGCGCTGAAGGATGGGGACGAGCTGCCGCTCCGGCTCTCGGAGGCCGAGGAGCGTGGCGAACTCCGGCTGGAGCGCCCGGCCTATCTCGAGGAGACCGGTCCGGTCCGCGTCGTCCTCGGCCCGCAGCGGGACTATTTCAGCGAGGCGAGCACGGCGGCGTTTTTCGAGACGGAATATAAAATAAGCCGCGAGGCCGACCGGATGGGGATGCGGCTGGAAGGTCCGGCGCTGGAGCATGCGCGCGGCTACAACATCACCTCAGACGGGATCGTGACGGGGGCGGTCCAGGTGCCGGGCAACGGCATGCCGATCATCCTGCTTGCCGACCATCAGACGACCGGCGGTTATCCGAAGATCGGCACGGTGATTTCCGCTGACATTCCGCGTCTCGGACGGATGAAGCCGGGCGACAGGCTCTCTTTCAGGGAAATCGATGTGGAAGGCGCGGAGGGCGCGCGGCGTGAGCAGGAGAAGGCGATCCAGAAACTGCTCGCGTCACTGACGCCGGCGGCGGCCTGGCTCGACGAGGCCGCACTCTATCGCGAAAACCTGATCAGCGGCGTCGTCCAGGACAGCGACGCGCTCTAGGCGGCGCGTTCGAAACGATAGGTCCCGTCGTCGCCGAGCTCCCGCCGGACCTCGCCGTCCTGCATCAGCAGATGGAGATGTGCCAGGGTCTCGCCGATGGCGAAGCGGGTCTGGTGCAGATCCAGTTCGCGGGTGAAGAGCGCGCGCATGATCTCCGCCGCCGAGCCGGGGCGGGCGCAGGCGGCCGCGGCTTCTTCCAGCCGCTGATCGTGATGGCTTCTCAGGGCGCCGATCCGGAAATTGATGCCCCGGTAAGGGCCGTCATGGCCGGGCAGGACCAGCATCTCGTCAGCGCTGCCTTCCATGCGGGCAAGGAAATTCAGGAAGTCCTGCAGCGGGTTCGCATCCGGTTCGGTCCACCAGACGGCGATGATCGGCGTGATCCGGGGCAGCAGGAGATCGCCGCCGAGCATGATGTTGTCCGTCTGGGAATAGAGGCAGACATGGTCCGGCGAGTGGCCGGCGCCGAAATAAGGCTTCCAGACCCGTCCACCGATTTTCAGCAATGTGTCCGGGCCGATCCGGTTGAACGAGGGCGGGATGGGGGAAACGAGCTTGCGGTACTCATTGCCGATTTTCCGCATCTCGCCGCTGGCCTCGCCGAGGCCGAGCCGGCCATAGAAACCGACCATCTGGTCGACGAAATCATCCGAGGTATCGAGGTAATAGGCCCTTGCGTTGAGCCATTCCGTCCGGCTCATCCAGAGCGGGGCGCCGGTCCGGTCCTGGAGCCAGCCCGCGAGGCCGACATGGTCGGGATGAAAATGGGTGCCGACGATGGCCTGCACCGGGTCGTTGCCGATCACGTCCTCGAGGATCCGTGTCCAGGCGGTCCGGCAGTTCTCGGAGTTCAGGCCGCAATCGACAATGACCCACCCAGCATCGTCTTCCAGCAGGTAGAGATTCACATGGTCGAGCGAAAAGGGCAGTGGCAGCCGCAGCCAGTGGATGCCCGGCGCCACCTGGAGGAGCTTGCCGTCTTCGGGGCGGCGGTCGCCCATCACATAATCGAGTGCTTCTGTCATGGTCCGGAGATTAGTTTGGGTCTGAAATATCCGAAAGTGCCGAATGCGCACGATTTCGCCGCCGAATTCGTCGGGGTGCGCGCAGCATGCGTCCGCAGGCACATGTGACAGCTAGATGAAAAGACGGAAGAAACCGCCGCAGGGGCTCGCCTCCGCCCTTTGGACCGGCTACTAGAGGAGGGGTGTATCCTACCGCGTGAGCAATCCCGATGAAGAACGAGACCGGAATCCTCTGGCTGGTCGTCGGCCCGTCCGGCGCCGGCAAGGACAGCCTGCTGGAAGGCGCCAAGGAGCGCCTGATAGATAGCCAGGCCCATGTCTTCGTGCGAAGAGAGATCACCCGTCCGGCAGAGGCCGGAGGAGAGGACCACATCCCGGTTTCCGTCGAGGATTTCGAGGCGCGGAGGTCTGCCGGCGCCTATGCCCTGAGCTGGGGCGCGCACGGGCTTTTCTATGGCATTCCGGTCGCGTTGGAGGATGACCTGGCCCGGGGCGCGCATGTCATCGTGAATGTCTCGCGCTCGGTGATCGAGGAGGCGCGTGCGCGGTATGACGATGTCCGTGTGATCGACATCAAGGTACCCCGGACAATTCTCGAAGCGCGGCTCAGAAATCGCGGGCGGGAGAGCGAGGAAGATATTCAGAAACGGCTGGAGCGCGCCGAGGCATTCGCGCTCGAAGGCCCCGGTGTGGTGAAATTCCGCAACGACCGGCCGCTCGCTGAATCGATCGAGGCTTTTGCGGCGCTTTTCACGCGATAAGAGGCGGTCGGTAAATTCCGACGAAAGAATCGTTTTTTAACGATATTTGGCGAGGAACTCCGCGGCGGAGAGAGCACGGAAGTCACCCATGCGTTCGGCCAGCAATTCGTGCGGCCAATCCCACCAGGCGAGTTCCATGAGGCCTTCGGCGGTGGCTTCGTCGACCCGCCGCTTGATCTCCTTCGACGGGACGCCGCCGACGATCGTATAGGGGGCAACGTCCTTGCTGACGACGGCGCCAGCCGCAATCACCGCGCCTGTGCCGACATTCACGCCCGCGAGCACAGTCGCGCCGTGACCGATCCAGACATCGTGTCCGATCGTGCAATGATGCTGGCGTCGCCAGTCGAAGAACGCGACATCGTCCGGCCCCATGTCATAGGCGGCGCTGCGGTAGAGGAAATGATGCTGCGAGGCGCGCCAGCTCGGATGGTTGCCGGGATTGATCCGAGTATGCGAGGCGATCGAGCAGAATTTTCCTATTGTCGTGTAGATGACGTCGCTGTCATTGACGACATAGGAGTAATCCCCGAGCTCGCTCTCGATGAAGGAGGTGCGGGCGCCAATTTCGGTCCAGGAGCCGAGCTCCGAGTCCCGCACCTCTGCGGTTTCGTGCACGCTCGGCATCGGGGAGAGCTTCTTCTGTCCCATCTCACTTACTCGCTTCTGAAAGACTTATTTAGGCGACCCGGATGCCGGAGCGCATGACCTTGCGGATGATCGGCGTGCCGTCCTTCGCCCGGCGGACGCGGATCAGATCGGCGCGTTTGCCCGGTGCGATCTCGCCGCGGTCGTCGAGCCCGACCATCCGGGCTGGATTGCGCGTGACCGTTGCCAGCGCTTCGGGCAAGGGCAGGCCGTGCCACTCGTGCAGCAGGAAGGCGCCGTGCAACAGGCTTGCCGGCACGTAATCGGAGGAAAGCGCGTCGAGCACGCCGGCCTCCGCCAGTTCTCCGGCCGACACGTTTCCGGAATGGGAGCCTCCGCGCACCACGTTCGGTCCGCCCATGATATTGGCCAAGCCCTTCTTGCGGGCATGGATTGCCGCTTCGAGCGAGGTCGGGAATTCGCTGATGGTGAGGCCGAGTTCGTGCGCCTCGTCAACATGCTCCGCTGTCGCATCGTCGTGGCTCGCGGTGATGATGCCGCGTTCGGCGCAGGCGGCGGCGATGATCCTTCGGTGCTTGTCGCAATAGAGCACCTGGTTCTTCTTGCGGTCCTCGACCATGGCGTCGAACTCGGCGTCGCTCATGGCGTGCTTGCCGGTGTAGTAGATCTTCAGTTTTTCGATATCGACAAACTGGCGCTGGCCCGGCGTATGGTCCATCAGGGAAACCAGCCGTACCAGCGGGTCGTCCTTGAACGGCTCGAACAGCTCGACCGCGCGCGGATTGCCGACCTCGCAGCGCATATGCAGGAAATGGTCGGCGCGCAGCATGCCGCTCTCGTTCGCCTCGTGGATCGAGTTCGCGGATTCCGTCAGGATCTCGTCGCGCGCATCGTCCTTCACCGTGCCGCCGACCGCGACCGCGTCCAGCACCGTGGTGATGCCGGCCGCCGCGACTTGGGCGTCGTGGGCCATCAGGGCGGAGACGACGGGCCAGTGCACCTTGGGGCGCGGGATCAGGTGCTTTTCGAGATTGTCCGTGTGCAGTTCGACGAGCCCGGCAATCAGGAAGTCTCCCTCGTAATCGATCGCGCCCGGCATCGAGACCGTTCCTTCCGAGACGTCCTCGATCCGGTCGCCCCGGACGGTCACGGTGCCATGAAGTTCTCCATCTGCGAGGATGATCCTCGCGTTGGTCAGCACGGCATCCGGCGTTTCGGTCTTGCTCACGCTGCTTTCCTCGCTTCTTCAAGGGTATAGGTGCGGGTCCCGACGGCCTCGCGAACCTGCTCGTCATGGAAGATCCCGACGATGGCCGAGCCGGCCTCGCGCGCCTCGTTGATCAGGTCGACCACGGTCTGACGGTTCTCCGCATCTAGGGAGGCCGTCGGCTCGTCGAGCAGCAATACAGGATAATCTTGCACCATGGTCATGGCGATATTCACCCGCTGCTGTTCCCCGCCGGAAAAGGTCGCGGGTGGCAGGGACCAGAGGCTCTCCGGAATGCGCAGGCGGGCCAGCAGCGTGGCAGCCTTCTCGCGCGCGGCAATCTCGTTCATCCCGCGGGAGAGCAGGGGCTCCATCACGAGATCGAGCGTCGTGACCCGGGGGATGACGCGCAGGAACTGGCTGACATAGCCGAGCGTGCGCGCGCGGATATCGAGCACGACATGCGGCGGGGCGGTCACCAGATCGACCATCTCTCCGTCATGGCGGATCGAGACGCTGCCCTGCTGCGGCAGGTAGTTGGCGTAGAGAGAGCGCAGCAGCGTCGATTTCCCGGCGCCCGAGGGCCCCGCGAGGATCACGCATTCGCCCTTCTCGACGGAGAGCGAGACGTTCTCCAGCACCGTCAGCGTGACGCCGCCCTGATTGTGCAGGGTGAAACGCTTCACCAGGCTTTCGACGCGGATCATTTCGTTCGGATTTTCGGTCATCGGATCACACCGGCAGGATCGAGGAGACGAGAAGCTGGGTATAGGCGTGCTGCGGATCGTCGAGCACCTGGTCTGTCAGGCCCTGTTCGACGACCTTGCCGCGGCGCATCACCATCAACCGGTCGGAGAGCAGGCGGACGACGCCGAGATCGTGGGTCACGATGATGCAGGCGATGCCGAGCTGGCGCACGAGACCGCGGACGAGGTCCAGCAGGCGGGCCTGGACCGAGACGTCGAGCCCGCTGGTCGGCTCGTCCATGAAGACGAGGCGCGGCTTGGTCACGAGGTTGCGGGCGATCTGCAGGCGTTGCTGCATGCCGCCGGAGAAGGTGCGCGGCAGATCGTCCATGCGGCCGAGATCCATCTCGACCTTCTCAAGCCATTCCGAAGAGGTCTCGCGAATGGTCTCGTAATGCCGTTCGCCGACCGCCATCAGCCGCTCGCCGACATTGGCGCCGGCGGAGACGTTCATCCGCAACCCGTCGCGGGCGTTCTGGTAGATGATCCCCCAGTCGGTCCGCATCAGCATGCGCCGCTCGGCCTCCGAAAGGGCGTAGATGTCCTGCAAGCCGTCGACGCGGGTGTTGAACCGCACGATTCCCTCGGTCGGCTGCATCAGCCCGGAGGCGCAGCGCAGCAGGGTCGACTTGCCAGAACCGGACTCGCCGACGATGCCCAGCACCTCGCCCGGATAAAGGGAGAAGCTGACGTCCTGGCAGCCTATATTCTGGCCGTATTTCTGGGTGACGCCCTCGACCTGGAGCAGGGGACCGTCCTCGCGCCGTGCCGTCATTGGGCATCTCCCTTCGTTTCGGTGCCTGCCGGAACGCCCAGGTGGCCGACATGGCCTGCCTCGCGGCGCTCCGCGCAATAGTCGCTGTCCGAGCAGACATACATCTTGCCGCCTGCATCGTCGGTGATGACCTCGTCGAGATAGCTGTCATCGGCGCCGCAGAGCGCGCATGTGTCTTCCCAGGACTGGATGGTGAAGGGATGGTCCTCGAAATCGAGGCTCTTCACGTCGGTATAGGGCGGCACGGCGTAGATCCGCTTCTCGCGCCCGGCGCCGAACAGCTGCAGCGCGGCCATCTGGTGCATTTTCGGATTGTCGAATTTCGGGATTGGGCTCGGCGCCATGATATAGCGGCCGTTCACCTGGACCGGGTAGTTGTAGGAGGTGGTGATGCGGCCGAAGCGCGCGATGCTCTCGTAGAGGCTGACATGCATGACGCCGTATTCCTCGAGCGCATGCATCTTGCGCGTCTCGGTCTCGCGCGGCTCGACCCAGCGCAGCGGCTCGGGGATAGGCACCTGGTAGACGAGGATCTGCTCCTCGGTCAGCGGCTTCTCGGGTATCCGGTGCCGGGTCTGGATGACCGTGGCCTCCGCGGTCTTCTCGGTGGTCGCGACGCCTGCCGTCTTGGCGAAGAAGCGGCGGATGTTCACGGCGTTCGTCGTGTCGTCCGCGCCCTGGTCGATCACTTTCAGCGTGTCGTCGCGGCCGATCACCGCGGCCGTGACCTGCATCCCTCCGGTACCCCAGCCGTAGGGCAGCGGCATTTCCCGGCTGCCGAAGGGGACCTGGTAGCCCGGGATCGCGACGCCCTTCAGGATCGCGCGGCGGATCATCCTCTTCGTCTGCTCGTCGAGATAGGCGAAGTTGTATCCCTCGACCTGGGCGACCGGTTGGTCGTGTTCCGGGGCCTGCCAGGGCTGGGGGCTTTGATTGGTGCTCATGCTCTCGTCCTACTCGGCCGCGGCCAGTTCGTCGTCATCGGTTCGGTTCTCTTTCTCGCGCGCTTCGATCTCGGCGCGGAGCTCGCGCACGGTCACGAGTTCGCCCTGGAAATCGACATAGTGCGGAAGCTTGAGGTGCTGGACGAAGCCGGAGGCCTCGACATTGTCGGAATGGTAGAGGACGAATTCCTCGTCCTGCGCCGGGGCCTCGATCTCCTCTCCGAACTCCCGCGCCCGAAGCGCCCGGTCGACCAGCGCCATGGACATCGCCTTGCGCTCGCAATGGCCGAAGGTCAGGCCGTAGCCGCGGGTGAATTGCGGCGGCACCTTCGAGGAGCCCTTGAACTGGTTGACCATCTGGCATTCGGTGACGGTGATCTCGCCGATCTCGATCTCGAATCCGAGTTCCTCTGGCACGAAAGACACGGGCAGTTCTCCCATGCGGATCTCACCGGCAAAGGGGTGGGCATTGCCGAAGCCGCGCTGGGTCGAATAGCCGAGCGCGAGCAGGAAGCCCTCGTCGCCGCGCGCCAGGTTCTGTAGGCGCGTCGCCCGGTCGGCCGGGAAGCTCATCGACTCCCGGGTGAGATCCGGCACCGTTCCATCCTCGTCGTCGGGAATTTCGAGCTCGATCAGGCCCTCATGATCGAGGATGTCGGCAACCCGCGGCATGCCTTCCGGAACCGGCTCGTCCGATTTCGGCGCTTCCCTGGTCTCGCCGTTCGCCGCCAGCGTGAAATCGAGCAAGCGGTGCGTATAGTCGAAGCTCGGGCCGAGGATCTGGCCGCCGGGGAGATCCTTGTAGGTGGCGGATATCCGCCGGCGGATCTGCATCTTCGCGGTATCGATCGGCAGCGAGGCGCCGAACCGGGGCAGGGTGGTGCGGTAGGCCCGGAGCAGGAAGACGGCTTCCTGGATGTCGCCATTCGCCTGCTTGATCGCGAGTGCGGCCAGATCCGGGTCGTGGAGCGAACCTTCGGTCATCACCCGGTCGACGGCGAGCGGAAGTTGTTCGCGGATCTGCGCGATGGAGAGTTCCGGAACCCTGCGGTCGCCCCGGCGGATATCGGCGAGGTAGCGCAGCGAGTTCTCGATCGCCTTGTCGCCGCCTTTGACTGCTACATACATAGCGCTATTCCTTTCCTGCCGTGAGCGAGACCGTCGTCGTCCGGGGGATCGCCACCATCGAGGCGCCCGAGACGAAGACCAGATCGATGCCGCGGGGGAAGTAGCGCTGCTGCGCGGCGCGCACGGTCCAGAAGCCGGCGGGAACGTCCGGCAGGTCGAGACGCGTCGTGTCCTTGATGCCGGGGCCGCTGAGAACCAGCGGACCGCCGGCTTCTACGGTATCGACCTGGATCAGCAGGGTCGCTCCGTTCTCCGGATACTCGTCGGTTCCCGAATTGAAGCCGGAAAGGCTCTCCGGCGCTTTATCGAGGATCGCGAAGGCGGCTTCCATCGGGTCGTCGGTGATCCGCGTGCCGCAGTGGAACTTCAGGTAGGTCTCCGCCGCATTCGTCGAAAGGGCGGGGGAGACATAGAGCGGCGTCTCGAAATCGACCAGGGCGAGGGCGATGGCCGTTGCCGCTCGGTCGAGCGTGCTCGGACCCTCAAGGTCGATGTCTATGGTCTGCACCGTTCCGGGGCGGGCCATGGCTTCAAGAAGATGCCGGAACACCTGCTGGGACTCCGTCACCGTATCGGCGAAACCGGGCGTGAGATGCGGCGCGTGGGCCAGATTGTCGGCGGACATCGGCTCAGTTCTCCCGTGCCACGGTGAAGAATTCGACCTTGGTCGCCGCCGCCTTGCGGCTGGCCTGCTTACGCCGGTCGAGATGCCGCAGTTCGAGCGGCTTGATGATCGAATGTTCGATGGTCTCGGAGCGCTCCCTGCGCTGCATCAGCGCGTCGATGACGGCTGCGACTTCTGCGTGATCCTTATTGCGCCCGGAGACATAGCCGTGTCCGACGAGGCCGCAGGACAGTCCCACCGTGCAGCGCGTGACCGTCATTTCGCCCAGATTGAAGCGATTTCCGGTGCCGCCCATGCGTCCGCGGACCATCACCATGCCGATTTCCGGTGCGCGGATCCGGTTCCATTGAGGTTTGTCCGGGAGGTTCTGCCAGAGGCTGTTCAGATCTTCGTAGGACGCCTTCGCAAGAATGGACATCCAGCGCTTGCGCTCTTTCGAGTGTGGCGGCGAGGCTTGCGGTTCCATCGGCTTGTCCTTTTGTTCGACAAATTCATAATTTGTCTAGATGTCTATATCTTTATGTGTTATAGACCCGCCCGACGCTCCACGCAATGGGGGCTGGATGAAACTTTGATGACTGTTGGAGAGGCGCCTTGATCGAACGCAACAGCGGACAGGCCATTTGGCGGCAGATCGCGACCGATATCTCCGACGCGATCCGTTCCGGACACTACGCACCGGGCAGCAAGCTGCCGACCGAGGCGGAGCTCTCGCAGCTTTACGGGGTCAACCGGCATACGTTACGCCGGGCCGTTTCCGAACTGGCGGAAGACGGCGTGATCCGGGTCGAGCAGGGGCGCGGTAGTTTCGTCCAGGAGCATGTGCTCGATTATCTCGTCGCGAAGAAGACCCGCTTCTCCGACAACGTCTTGAGCCAGAAACGCACGCCGGGTGGCCGTACTCTGCTGCTGCAGGAGGAAGAGGGAGACCCCGCTATCCTAAAGCAGCTCGGCCTCACCAGATCGAGCAAGCTGACGCGCCTCGACCGAGTCGGGGAGGTAGACGGCAGGCCGATCTCGGTCGGCAGCCACTATTTCCCCTCGGTCCGCGTGCCCGGCTTCGCGGATCTGCATAGGGAACTGGATTCGATCACCAAGGTTCTGACGCGGCTCGGCCATGGCGAATATACCCGAAAGGTCACGCGCGTGACGGCCCGGATGCCGGACGCTGCCGACGCGGATCTGCTGCAGCAGCCGCGCAGCCGTCCTGTGCTGGTCGTCGAGTCGATAAATGTGACGCCCGACGGCAAACCTATTGAGTACGGCATTGCCCGCTATGCCGCGGATCGCTTCCAACTGGTGTTCGAAAGCTGAGCGGATCCTTCCTGGAACGATTGTTCGTCTCGGATTCGAAAGAAACTGATCGCAAAGCGATCCTTGACCTTGGGGACGCCTCAGGCGAGGTAATACGAGAACTTCAACCCGCGTGAAGCGGGACGAACAAGGGAGGCAGGCGAAGATCCTGCCTGATGGTTTGATGGTGACATCCACCTACGTTTTGCGTCTCGTCAAAGACGTTTTCTCTCCGCATGCCGTTTCGAAGAACCTGCCTGACGCCTTCCGGATTCTGTATTGCAACACGGGAGATCTGGCGTTCGAGGGCGGCAATGTTCTGCAGCCTGACGAGGCGCGGTATATGCGGACCGGTTACGCCCTGCGGGCGGGGACCGAAGGCGGAGAACTCTGGCGCTGGGAAATCGGCGACGCGAAAGCGAAACCCGATCTCGATCTCGGCGAGGGAATTCACAGCGAGCTCATTGTCAGCAATGCGGTCCCGAGCGTCGAGAAGCTGGAAGATTGGCTGATCCGTTGCGACAGCGTGCTTTTTCCGACAGGCGGCGCTGCCGTGCCACACACTCATATGGGCCCGGGTATCCGCTGTATGCGCAACGGCAAGCTGACCCTTTCGAGCGATACGAAATCGCAGGATTACCATCCCGGTGACGCCTGGTTCGAACCGGGCGGTCAGGCCGTCTGGGCCAATGCCTGCACCGACGAATGCACGCGCTTTATCCGCGTTCTCCTTCTGCCCAAGGACCTCAAGGGCAAGAGTTCGATCCGCTATCTGAACGAGGCGGACCGTCAGAAACCCAAATCCCAACGCTATAAGAGTTATGTAGATGAGCTCCTCTCCCTCAAGTAACGGTTCCGGTGCCGGTCGCCTCGGCGGCCACATTCTTGTCGATGCACTGGTGACCGAAGGGGTGGATCTTGTCTTCGGCGTGCCGGGCGAGAGCTATCTCGCGGTAATCGACGGGCTGCAGGAGACCAACGGGATCCGCACCGTGATGTGCCGCCAGGAAGGCGGCGCCGCGATGATGGCGGATGCCTATGGAAAGCTCACCGGCCGTCCGGGTGTCTGCATGGTGACCCGCGGACCGGGCGCGACCAACGCCAGCGCCGGCGTGCATGTCGCTTTCCAGGATTCGACCCCGATGGTGCTGCTGGTCGGTCAGGTCGCCCGCTGGATGGTCGAGCGCGAGGCGTTCCAGGAAATCGACTATCGCCGCATGTTCGGCCAGATGGCCAAATGGGTGGCGCAGATCGACGATGCGGCACGCATTCCGGAATATATCAGCCGGGCCTTCCATACGGCGGTGTCAGGCCGTCCGGGGCCGGTCGTCCTGGCGCTGCCGGAAGACATGCTGATGGACTATGCCGAGGCGCCTCAGATTGCACCCTATGTTCCGGTCGAGCCGCATCCGGGCCAGCAGCAGATGGCCGAATTCCGCGCCATGCTGGAGAAGGCCGAGCGGCCGATGATGATCGTCGGCGGCGGTGGCTGGGACCGCGACGCCTGTGAGAAGATCGAACGGTTCGCGGTCGCCAACGGCATTCCGGTCGGCGCCTCCTTCCGCTGCCAGGATTATTTCGACAATCGCCACCCGCACTATGTCGGCCATGTCGGCATCGGCATCGATCCCTCGCTTGCCGCCCGCATCAAGGAGAGCGACATGGTGATCGCCCTCGGGACGAGGCTGGGGGAGATGACCACGGGCGGCTACACGATGTTCGACATTCCGCGCCCGAAACAGGGGCTGGTGCATATCCACGGCAGTGCCGAGGAATTGGGCCGGGTCTATCAGGGGGACCTGCTGATCAACGCATCCCCGCGCGCCTTCGCGTCCGCGCTGGCCGCGATGAAGCCGGTCGACGGGGCCAAGCGGAAGAAGGATATCGCGAAGGGCCATGCCGATTATCTCGCCACGCTGGAGCCGCTGCCGGTTCCGGGGGCGGTGCAGATGGGCGATATTGCCGCCTGGCTGAACAAGACGCTGCCGGAAGACGCCATCATCACCAACGGGGCTGGCAATTACGCCACCTGGATGCATCGCTTCTACCAGTATCGCGGTTTCCGCACCCAGCTTGCGCCGACCAGCGGGTCCATGGGCTACGGGCTGCCGGCCGCGGTCGCGGCGGCGCTGGTCCATCCGGAACGGGTCGTCGTCTCGATGAACGGCGACGGGTGTTTCATGATGCACGGCCAGGAACTGGCAACGGCCATGCAGCACGGGGCCAAGCTTATCATCATCGTGATCAATAACGGCATGTACGGCACCATCCGCATGCATCAGGAACGCGAGTTCCCTGGCCGGGTGAAGCATACCGAATTGCAGAACCCGGATTTCGCCGCGCTGGCGCGTGCCTATGGTGCGAACGGCGAGACGGTGCTGGAGACCGCCGCGTTCGCGCCGGCCTTCGAGCGTGCGCTGGCGGCGGACAAGCCGACCCTGATCGAGGTGAAGATCGATCCGGAGGCGATCACGCCGAAAACCACGCTCTCCGCGATCCGTGCCGCCGCTATGGAAAAGGCCGGCTGATTTCACATGCCGCTCCCGTCTCGCGTCTAAGCGAATGGAGCGGCATCCCTTCCGGTGCCGCCCGCAATCGTCGGACCTCGGAGGAGACGGTCATGCGCATGCGGAGATGGTTATTGTGGGAGCTGGAGCGGGACAATCAGCAGATCCCGCCCTGGATATTCTACTGGTTTCGTCCGGCCAATCAGGTCGAGGCGGTCATCCTCGAGGCGCTGCGGGTCAGGCGGAACGTCGTTCGCTGATCGGATGAACGCGGGGTCCGCGCCTCAGTCGTATTTCCGTTTGCGGTCGAGTTTCTCGACCAGTTTGCGGCGCTGTTCGGGCGTCAATTGATCCATGATCTCGATCATGAAGGAATGTGTCTCCGCCCGCATGCGGTCGTGGACCGCGTTCATTCGGTCGAGGGCCTCGAGATAGGCATCCTTGTCGAACGGCTCGCGAACCAGGGCCGCGCGGATCGCACGCCGGCTTTCCCGCGTTTCCTCGAAGTTCTCGCGCATGGCTCCGTCGTGCTGTGCCAAGCGGTCGCGCAAGGCCGGCGTCAGACTGTCGCCGAGCGCGTATTCGATCACCGCGGACATCGACTTGCCATGCCGCGGTCCACCATGACCTCTGAAACCATCCCAGCGGTCCCAGCGGCCGACGACCATTCCGGCGACGAACAGGTTGAGGGCGACGGACAGAAACAGCAGCAGTGCCAGAGTGCGGGTCCGGGTCCAGGTCATTGGTTGATCTCCAGTGTCTCCGCGCCGAGCGCGCGTTCCACGATCGTCAGTTGATCGTCAAAGACAGTTGCCGTGTCTGCCGGCAGATCGGTCAGGCTGATCCCGACGATGAATCCCGCCGCACTGGCCGCGACCAGCCCGGCCGCAGGCTGCCAGAGCCCTCCGAACGGCCAGAGCGCGCTGAACAACCCGCGAAGATCGAATGCGATGCTCGGTTTGGCGACTGGAACAGAAGGCAGTTCCGCCTCGTTGAGGAAGCCGGCGAGGGCGGCATCCAGATTGGCCCATTCGTTCAGGACCGCTTCAAGGCCGGGCTGTTCCGAGAGCAGAGAGCGTGCGGCATCGCGTTCCGGCGCGGGCCATTTCGCGAGATCGCTGCCGAAGGCCTCCGCCAGTTCCGTGAAACGTGTTTCGCTCATGTGTGTCATCTGCGCTCTCCTGCCGCCGTTCTGGCATAGGCTTCCGGCTGTTCTTGCCGGACAATCTCTTTCAGTTTCGCCCGTGCGCGCCGCAGCAGAGATTCCAAGGCGTCCACACTTATCTCCATCGTATTCGCCACCTCGTCGGCCGTCATGTCCTTGAGGTGAAAGAGGGAAATTGCGATTCTCTGGCGCTCCGGCAGCGCCGCGACGGCATCGCGGACGCTGACTTTCGCCCTCTTGTTCGACAGAGCCTGCTCCGGGGTCGGATTGCCGTCCTCGAACTCGCGGCTCTCGATATCCACGGTCGGGCGTCGGCCGCGCAACCGGTCGACACTGAGATTGTGGGCGATCCGGTAGATCCAGGCCTTGGCACTGCCTTCCGGATCCCAGCGTGGCGCATGGCTCCACACCCGGGCGAGGCATTCCTGCACGATTTCCTCCGCGTCGCTCCGGTTGCCAAGAAGGCGATAGGCAAATGCGGACAGCGGCCCGCGATGGCGCAGTACGAGTCTGTCGAAGGCAGCCCGGTCGCCATTGGCGACCAGGCCGAGCAAGTCGTTATCGGACTCCGCCATACGCGTTTCCGCATCTCCGTCGAGGGGAGCAGTTATTAGCGCCGGTAACCCCGACCCTCGCAAGAGCCGCCATACTTACCGCCATGAGGGCCGCCATGAGGGCCGCCACGCGGGCCGCGCATCTCGGTCACTTCTTCGAGCGTCACCACGCCGTCCCGGTCGCTGTCCATGCGCTGCATGCGATGGGCACCGGCGCGGGCATATTCCTCGGTCGTCACGACGCCGTCGCCGTCGGTGTCGAGCATGGCAAGAAAGCGTCCCATCCGCTTCAGGCGCTGATCCTTGCGGGCCGCATCCATTTCCGCCGCGTCGATGGTACCGTCGTTGTTGGTATCGATCTCCGACGCGCGCTTGCCGCGGGCCTGATACATCTCGGCCTTCGTCAGCTTCTGATCGCCATCTGCGTCGGCTTCCTTGAAGCGCTCCAGCATCATGGCTTTATGTTCGGCTGCACGCGGGCCACCCTGCATTCCCTGAGCTTCGGCAATGGCCGGCGTCAGAATGACGGTGCCAAGCAGCGCAGCGGCAAAAATCTTCTTCATCTGAATAGATCCCTTGTTGCGTGATCCCGTTCCAATCGAGCGGGTTACCTGTTCAAACGATGGGGCTCGGGAAATCCGTCGCGGCTGCGTGAAAAATCCTCCCGCGACGACGCGGTGCTTTTAAACCGCGTGTCCCCGGAGTAGCCTGCAACCAGTTCAACGGCTTGGAAAAATTTGGGAGGAAGCGATGGCCGCGGCGAGCAAGAAAGTTATCATTACCTGTGCGGTGACGGGGTCCATTCACACCCCGACGATGAGCCCCCATCTGCCGATTACGCCGGACGAAATCGCGACGGACGCGATCGCGGCCGCCGAGGCCGGCGCGTCCATCCTCCACCTTCATGCCCGCAATCCCGAGGACGGCAGCCCGACGCCGGATCCCGACATGTTCATGCGGTTCCTGCCGCGCATCAAACAATCCTGCGACGCGGTCGTGAACATCACCACGGGCGGCGGTCACGGCATGAGCCTGGAAGAGCGCCTCGCGGCCGCGTTCCGGGCCAGCCCGGAAATGACCTCGCTGAACATGGGCTCGATGAATTTCGGCCTGTTCCCGATCCTCGACAAGATGAAGGAGTTCCAGCACCCGTGGGAGCCGCAGTTCCTCGAGAACTCCCGTGACTTCATTTTCCGCAACACCTTCAAGGACATCGAATACATCCTGAAGGAGCTGGGCGAGGGGCACGGTGTTCGTTTCGAATTCGAATGCTACGATGTCGGCCACCTCTACACGCTGGCGCATTTCGCCGACCGCGGGCTGGTGAAGCCGCCGTTCTTCGTGCAGACGATTTTCGGCATTCTGGGCGGTATCGGTGCGGATGAGGAGAACCTCATGCATATGCGCCGGATCGCCAACAAGCTGTTCGGCGACGATTACCAATGGTCGGTTCTGGCTGCCGGACGCCACCAGATGAATTTCTGCACCATGGCGGCGATGCTGGGCGGCAATGTCCGTGTCGGCCTCGAAGACAGTCTGTTCATCTCCAAGGGCAAGCTTGCCGAGAGCAATGCGGACCAGGTCGCGAAGATCAAGCGCATCGTCGAGGATCTTTCCCTCGAAGTCGCGACACCGAAGGAAGCCCGCGAAATGCTCGCGCTCAAGGGCGGCGACCAGGTGAAGTTCTGATCCCATGGGAGCCACACTCGACATCACCGGGAAGACCCGCGTCTTCGGATGCATCGCCGATCCGATCGATCATGTGCGGGCTCCCATGGTCTTCAACCCGATCTTCGAGTCACGCGGCATCGATGCCGTTATGGTTCCGGTGCATGTCCCGCCGGACCGGCTCGAAGCGGCGGTCGCCGGGCTGAAAGCGCAGCGCAATTTCGGCGGCATGGCGGTCACCGTGCCGCACAAGCTCCGCCTGATGGCACTCTGCGACGAAGTCGGCAGGCAGGGCCGGCTCGTCGGTGCCGTGAACGCCGTCAAGTTCGATGCAGAGCGGCGGATGATCGGAGACAATTTCGACGGCGCCGGCTTCGTTGCCGGAATGCGGGCGGAGGGTCATGAAGTTAACGGCCGCGCTGTGCTGCAGCTTGGGGCCGGCGGCGCTGGACGGGCGATTGCCTTCGCGCTCGCCGACGCAGGCGTCGGCAGGCTGGTGATCCACAACCGGACCCGGTCAAAGGCGGAGGAACTGGCAGCCGCCGTTTCGGCAGCTTATCCAAAGATACCGGTCGCCGTCGGCGAAGCCGCACCGGACGGCTGCGAAATCGTGGTCAATACGACGTCGGCGGGTCTTCACGACACCGACCCGCTTCCGATCGAAGAGGGTCTCTTGACCTCCGATCTCCTGATTTCCGAGATCATCATGATTCCCGAGCGGACGAGGTTGCTGGAGCGCGCGCTAGAAAAAGGATGCAAGGTCCACTACGGCCGGCACATGCTGGACCATCAGATTACACTTATCGGTGAATTTCTCGGCTGTTTAGGCGGGTAGTGTGACGAAATGGCACCATATCGTACACAGAAGTCATTGAATGTGATCTGATTTCTGGCCATCCGGCGCTAACTTATGTTTCCTGATACAGGGGAGAGCACTGGCCCGGAATGCGATTGGGAAGTTGATGAACAAAGAGGCATCCAAGGTGGATCTGGCACAGATCCGCATCGCCCTTTGTGGTTTGAACAGGCAGGTTCTCCTTCCGGTGCGCTCGGAACTCATGAGCATCGGCTATCAGGGGACCGAATGGATTCGGTCCGATGAGGAGCTCCGCCGCTGGATCCAGACCGGTATTCCAGATCTTATCGTTGCCGATCACCAGCTCGACGAGGGCGCGGCAATCAGGACGGTCCGGGAAATCCGCAATGGCGATCTCGGAGAGAATCCGTTTGCCGTCGTCATAATGACGACCTGGGCAAACGACCCCGAGAATGTCCGCGCCGCGATCAACAGCGGGGTCGACGACCTGATTGTCGCACCCTACTCGACGGGGCAGCTTCTGGAGCGGATCCAGAAGATGATCACGGACCGCAAACCCTTCATCGCGACCAGTGACTATGTCGGTCCGGAGCGCCGGCGGGATCCGAGCCGTGAAAGCAATATTCCGACCTTCGAGCCGCCGAACACGCTGCGCATGCGCCAGGAAGGCGAGAAGGTCGATACGGTCTCCCTGAAGGAGCGGATTGCCGAAAGCAACATGCAGATCAAGGAGGAGAAACTGCGCCGGATCGGCTTCCAGATTTCTTTCCTTGTCGATCTCGTGCTGCCGAAATTCGGCATCGGCGAATTCAACGAGGAGACGGTCGAGCATCTGGAACGGCTTGCGCGGATGAGCGGCGAGGCGGTGCAGAGGCTGGAAGACACGAAATACGCCGGCATCTCGCAGCTTTGCCGTTCGCTGCACAAGCTGGCACAACGCATTGCCGCCGACCCTGCACAGTCTTCGCCGGACGATGTCGAACTGCTGAAACCTCTCTCCCGTGCAATCCTGGAAGCGTTCTATCCCTCCGAGAGCACAGGCGATCTGGTGGATCAGATTGCCGGCGCCATTTCCAGCTACAACGATCGCAAGAGCCGGTTCACCGGAAAATAGACCCGGCGCATCTCGTCAGGGCGAGACATCCGAGGTCGATAACTCAAGCCTTACCTCGTTGGCGAGCTTCAGCCCGAGCGCGAGCATCACACCTCCGGCAACCAGGTCCAGATAACGCGTGAGGCGGAAATAGAATGCCCGCGCATAGCCCGTCGAGAGAAACAGGGCGAGGGCGCCGTACCAAAGAGCGGACTGAACGGCGATGATGACAAGGATCGCCAGATAGACCCAGCCCGGCGCATGGGCGGGTACGGCAACCAGGAACGCGCTGGTCCAGAAGACCGCTGATTTCGGATTGCTCAGTGTCGTCAGGAGGCCGGTCACGAAGGGGCTCCGCGCAGCAAATCGATTTGCGCTACCGGTGCTGACGGAGCGGCGCGAGAAACCGGCCCCGAGCATCCGTATGCCGACATAGATGAGATAGGCGGCGCCGGCGAGCCGCAGCAGCTTGTATAACCAGCCGGTATCGAGCAGCAGGGCGCCGACGCCGAAGAGGGCGCAGCCAACCCAGATCAGGGATGCGAGGACAACGCCGGCCACTGCTTTCAGGCCGTCCCGACGGGAGCGCGTGGCGGAAAGCCAGCTGACCACGATGGTGTTGGATCCCGGGATCATCGCCATGAGAAAATGCATGCCGGCGAGGGCGAGGAGGCTCGGAAGAAATTCCATATCGCTACTCCGGAAAAGATGACGCGATCCCGTTTCGGATTGCGGTGTCAGTCTATCTCCCCGCGCATCCATTGCGTCGACAAAAAAAGCCCCCGGAGAAAGCACCGGGGGCTCGGAACCGAAATGTTGCGGAGATCAGCCGGCTTTCGCGACCGCCCGCTTTGCCATCACCGTGATCAGGTGCGCGCGATAGGCGGCGCTGGCGTGGATGTCCGCATTGAGATCGCTCTCGGAGACCTTGATGCCGGACACCGCGTCGGCGGAGAAATTCCCGCCGAGCGCGCTTTCCATCTCCGGCACCCGGAAGACACCGTTCTGACCCGCGCCGGTCACCGCGACACGGACGCCGCTGCCGGTCTCGGCGACGAAGACGCCGACCAGGGCATAGCGCGACGCCGGGTTCGGGAACTTCTCGTAGGCGGCCTTCTTCGGCACAGGGAAGGAGATCTTGGTGATGATCTCGTCCTCGTCCAGCGCCGTCTCGAACAGGCCGGTGAAGAAGTCGTCCGCGGCGATCTCGCGCTTGCTGGTGTGGATGGTCGCGCCGAGGGCGAGGCAGGCCGACGGATAATCCGCCGCCGGATCGTTGTTCGCCACCGAACCGCCGATCGTGCCCATGTTGCGGACCTGTGCATCGCCGATATTGTCGGCGAGTTCGGCCAGCGCCGGGACCGCCGACTTCACGTCCGCGGAGGCCGCGACTTCGGCATGCTTCGTCATCGCCCCGATGGTGACCGTCCCACCGCCGGCGGTGATGCCTTTCAGCTCGCCGACGCCGGACAGATCGATCAGGTCCGACGGGCTCGCCAGCCGCTGCTTCAGGGTCGGGATCATGGTCTGACCGCCGGCGAGCAGCTTGCCATCGTCGGCGCCTTTCAGGGCGCTGACCGCATCGGCGACGCTGGCCGGTTTGTGATGCTCGAACTCATACATCGTCAGGGTTCCTTCCTGGCTTTCTCTTACTCGGCCGCCTGCAGGGCGGACCAGATCTTCTCCGGCGTGGCCGGCATGCTCATATCGCGCACGCCTTTGTCCCAGAGCGCGTCGATGACGGCGTTGATCACCGCCGGCGGGGAGCCGATGGCCCCGACCTCGCCGACGCCTTTCACGCCGAGGGTGTTGTGGGTGCAGAGCGTGCTCTGCGTGGCCACATTGAAGCTCGGCAGGTTATCGGCACGCGGCATCGTGTAGTCCATATAGGACCCGGTCACGAGCTGTCCGTTCTCATCGTAGGCCGCATATTCGAGCAGCGCCTGGCCGATCCCCTGGGCGACCCCGCCATGCACCTGGCCTTCGACGATCATGGGATTGACCACGCGTCCGACATCGTCGACGGCGGTGAAATTCACGACTGTGGTAGTGCCGGTATCCGGATCGATTTCGACCTCGCAGATATGGCATCCGCCCGGATAGGTGAAGTTGGCTGGATCGTA
Source organism: Nisaea sediminum (assembly GCF_014904705.1). Lineage (NCBI taxonomy): Bacteria > Pseudomonadati > Pseudomonadota > Alphaproteobacteria > Rhodospirillales > Thalassobaculaceae > Nisaea > Nisaea sediminum. Next base: position 208,916 of record NZ_JACZCQ010000002.1, on the reverse strand, counting down.
GAAGGCCTTCTCGTCCAGTCCCGGTTCCAACTCGTCGTGCGGGAAGTTGTGCGGGACATAGGCGGTGAGGGCGACCTCGCCGAAAGCCATCGAGCGGTCGGTACCGGCGACGGTGAAGTTGCCGTCCTTGAACTCGATATCCTCGGCCGAGGCTTCGAGCACATGGGCCGCGATTTTCTTCGCCTTGTCGATGATCTTGTCCACGGCGCGGATCAGGGCCTCGCCGCCGACGGCGAGAGAGCGCGAGCCGTAGGTTCCCATGCCGAATTGCACCTTATTGGTGTCGCCATGGCTGATCTCGATGTTTTCCATCGGAAGGCCAAGCCGCTCGGACACCAGCTGGGCGAAGGTCGTCTCGTGACCCTGGCCGTGGCTGTGGGTTCCTGTAAACACGGTCACGGAACCGGTCGGATGCACCCGGACCTCTGCGGACTCGTAGAGTCCGGCACGAGCGCCGAGGGAACCGACGACGGCCGACGGTGCGATACCGCAGGCCTCGAGGTAGGTCGAGAAGCCCATGCCCCGGAGCTTGCCGCGGCTTGCCGCTTCGGCCTTGCGGGCGGCAAACCCGGCGACGTCGGCGAGTTTTGTCGCGGAGGCGAGGGTGGCCTCGTAATCGCCGCTGTCATACTGCAGGGCTACCGGCGTCTGGTAAGGAAAGGCATCGGCCGGAATGAAGTTCCGGCGGCGGATTTCCACCTTGTCGATCCCGGTCTCGCGCGCCGCCTGATCGACGATACGCTCCAGCAGGTAGGTTGCCTCCGGCCGTCCGGCGCCGCGATAGGCGTCGACCGGCACGGTGTTCGTGAAGATCGCCTTCACATTGGCGTGGATCACCGGCGTGGTGTAGGTGCCTGCAAGCAGCGTGGCCGAGAGATAGGTCGGAACGCAGGGCGCGAAGGTCGAAAGATAGGCCCCCATGTTCGCCTGGGTCTGAACCTTCAGCGCCAGGAATTTTCCGTCCTTGTCCAACGCAAGTTCGGCGTGGTTGATCTGGTCGCGTCCATGGGCGTCCGAGATGAAGCTCTCGCTCCGTTCCGCGACCCATTTGATTGGGCGGCCCACCTTAGGCGCCGCCCAGGTGACGATCGCTTCCTCTGCATAATGGTAGATCTTGGAGCCGAAGCCGCCGCCGACATCCGGCGCGACAACCCGGAGCTTGTGCTCCGGAATGGAAAGCACGAATGCCCCCATGAGCAGGCGGATCACATGCGGGTTCTGGCTTGTTGTGTAGAGAGTGTACTCGCCGCTCGCGGCGTCGAACTCGCCGATGGCAGCCCGCGGCTCCATCGCGTTCGGAACCAACCGGTTGTTGACCAGATCGATCTTGGTCACATGAGCTGCGCCGGCGATCGCCGCATCGACCGCAGCCTCGTCTCCGATTTCCCAATCAAAACAAAGATTTGTTCCGACATCTTCATGCAGGACGACTTTATCGGACAACGCCGCGGCCATGGTGGCTGCGGCCGGCAGAACCTCGTAATCGACGGAGATCTGCTCCGCCGCGTCCTTCGCTTCGGCGTAGGTTTCCGCGATCACGACGGCAACCTGATCGCCCACATACCGAACCTTGCCCTTGGCGAGCGGCGGGTGCTCCGGCTCATGCATCGGCGATCCATCTTTCGAATGGATCTGCCAGCCGCACGGCAGGGAGCCGACCTGCATGTCCTCGCCGGTGAAGACGGCGAGAACGCCCTTCGCAGCTTTCGCCGCGGTGCTGTCGATCGACTTGATCTTCGCATGTGCGTGCGGGCTGCGCAGAATATAGGCGTATGTTTGACCGGGGCGATTGATGTCGTCCGTATAGTTGCCCCGTCCTGTCAGAAAGCGGAAATCCTCGACGCGCTTTACGGCGGCGCCTATGCCCGTACCCGTGGTTCCGTCCGGCATTTTATCCTCCCAGATCCTGAAGCGGTTGGTCCGCTGTCTTTGTTCAGGTGTTTAGACGCCCGCGGCCTGCTGCACCGCCTTGACGATATTGTGGTAGCCCGTGCAGCGGCAGATATTGCCTTCGAGCCATTCGCGGATCTCGTGCTCGCTCGGCTTCGGGTTCTTCTGCAACAGGTCGACCGCGCTCATCACCATGCCTGGGGTGCAGAAACCGCACTGCAGGCCGTGGTTGTCGCGGAAGGCTTCCTGCATCGGATGCAGCTTGTCGCCATCGGCGAGGCCCTCGATCGTGGTCACGTCGGCGCCGTCTGCCTGAACCGCGAGCATGGTGCAGCTTTTCACCGAGTTGCCGTTCACATGCACGACGCAGGCGCCGCACTGGCTGGTGTCGCAACCGACATGGGTGCCGGTCAGACGGAGCTGTTCGCGGATGAATTGAACGAGTAACGTGCGCGGTTCGACTTCGCCGCTGACAGCTTTCCCGTTCACCGTCATGGACACGGTGGTCATATCTTCTCTCCCTGCAATCTCCCCAGGGCGCCGTCGTGGCGGCCGCCCTCGGATCCCAAGATCCTGAATATGCCGAAAAGTTCGCTCCTTCCGACCTTGGCGCTCAGTCTCACAGCCAATCGCGGTCAAGGTCAAGCGACGGATAGAAGACGCCGCGAATTCGTGATCGAAGGGAGCGGAAGGCATAGAAAAACGGCGCGGAACGAGTGTGCCGCGCCGTTTCGTGCCGGCCATGATAGGCCGGAGTTTTTCAACGGATCAGAAGCTGAGCGCCGTCATCGCGAACCAGACCAGGCTGGCGATCGCCACGCCGGTCGTCAGGACCGCGGTCCAGTGCAGACCGTGATATACGTTTTCCGCCGGAACGCCGTCTTTGCTCATTGCTTTGTCCTTTCCTTCGTCTGCTGTTGCCGGAGCCGGCGCCGTTGCCGCCGCCGGTGCTTCACCGCCTTCTCCAACGACCTCGCTGAAGGTCTTGAAGAAATCGTTCGCCATTTTCTTAGCCGTGGAGTCGATCAGCCGCGCACCGATCTGTGCGAGCTTGCCGCCGACCTGGGCATTGACGTCGTATTTGAGCAGGGTTCCGCCTTCGGCATCCGAAAGCGCGACCTTGGCGCCGCCCTTTGCGAAACCCGCCGCACCGCCCTTGCCTTCGCCGCTGATCGTATAGCCGTTCGGCGGATCGATATCGGACAGGGTCACCGCCCCGGTGAATTTCGCCTTCACCGGCCCTACCTTCGCCGACACCTTGGCGTCGAACGCATTGTCCCCAGTGCGGTTGACTTCCTCGCATCCGGGAATGCACTGCTTGAGGATCTCGGGATCGTTCAGCGCCTCCCAGACTTTCTGCCGGGGCGCGGGGACGAGGTACTCGCCGCTCATGTCCATAGCGATGAACCTTTCTCTATCAGGAGGAAACCCGGAAGGGTCGACTTATCATTTTTTCCAGACCCGTTCCAGATGGGACGGCTTGCTGCCCGTTACCATATGTGACCGCGGAGATTATACCGCCGAGTAGCTCACCATCAGTGCGACGAGGAGAAGGAAGGCGATGATCGCCACCGCATTTCCGACGCCGAAAGTCCGCCCGTAGAGGCCGCCAGGCGCAAAGACCGAGGCCGACAGGGACATTGCCGAGCGGATGACGGTCTTGGCATCGTCCGTCACGTGCTTGTAGCCGGTATCGATCGCCCGTCCGATTGCGACAAGTCCACGCGGCAGCAGGCGCCTGTAGACCCAGTCGAAATCGAGATTGGTCGATTTCAGTTCCGGTGGATAGATCCGGTAGAGCATCAGCACGGTAAAGGCCAGAGCCGAGAACATCAGCAGCTGCAATTGCGTGATGACGTGGGAGGTTGTGTAGGGCACGTAATCGACATCGTAGGGCAGCAGCGCATAGAGCGGCTCCGGCCAGATACCGATACCGATGCAGAACGCGGCTGCGATCCCCATCGCCAGCAGCATGTTGAGCGGTGCTTCCTTCGGCCGCCGTCCGCTGTCGTGGGCGAAGAAGGCGAAGTAGGGGATCTTGATGCCGGAATGGTGGAACACGCCGGCGGAGGCGAAGAGCAGCACGCCCCAGACGAACCAGTATCCCTCCTTGCCGCTCGCCGACATGATCAGGGACTTGGAGACGAATCCGGAGAAGAGCGGAAAGGCTGAGATCGAGGCGGCGCCGACGACGCAAAAAATCATCGTCAGCGGCATGGTTTTGTAGAGCCCGCCGAGTTCCGAGCCTTTGCAGGTTCCGGTGCGGAACAGGACCGCGCCCATCGACATGAAAAGCAGTGCTTTATAGAGGATGTGGCAGAAGGCGTGCGCCGCGGTGCCGTTCAGTGCCAGCTCGCTGCCGATCCCGACCCCCACGACCATGAAGCCGAGCTGGTTGTTCAGGCTGTAGGCCAGAACGCGGCGCAGGTCGTTCTCGATCACCGCATAGAAGATCGGGAACGCGGTCATCGCGGCGCCGATCCAGATCAGCATCTCGGTTCCGGCGAAGCCGCGGGCCAGCGTGTAGACGGCCAGCTTGGTGGTGAAGGCGGAGAGCACGACGGTGCCGGTCACCGTGGCTTCGGCATAAGCGTCCTGCAGCCAGTTATGCAGCAGCGGGAAGGCGCATTTGATGCCGAAAGCGAGCAGGATCAGCGGCGCACCGGGCGCGTCCAGACCGAAATGCTCGAACGCGATCGATCCGGTCGCGTTCACATGCACGATCAGGCCGGCGAGCAGGATCACGCCGGAGCCGACCTGGATGATCAGGTAGCGCATGCCGGAGCGGAACGCGCTTTCGGTGCCGCTGGCCCAGATCAGGAAGACGGAGGAGATCGCGGTCAGTTCCCAGAACACGAAGAGGGAAATCAGGTCGCCCGCGAGCGCGGCGGCGATCGCGCTGCCGGCATAGACCTGCGCCGCCGTGCGTTGGACCGGATCGGCCTCGTGCCAGGCATAGAGGTTTCCGAGGATCGCCGCGATCATGAAGATCGTGGCGAAGATGCGGGAGAGATTGTCGATCCGCAGCAGCTCCAGCTCGTAACCGAGGAAGCTCACGGCGGCGTGGGAACCGTCGGGCAGCGCGAAAATGTAGGCGAGCAGCACCGCCGGAAGGGCAAGCACGTAGATGCGCGAGATCCGGGCGCTGAGGAACGGAACCAGAAGGCCGCCGAGCGCCAGCAGGATGCCGGGGCTCATCGGGAGGAGGAGATCAGCGATCGCGGTCATAGTAATCCTCGTCCCGCATCAGGAAGACCCGCATGCCCTTGGCGGCGAGCACCAGCCCGACGCACATCACGAAGCCGTAGACGGCATAGAATCCGAACCAGGACTCAGCCTCGAAATAGGGATGCTTGTGATAGAAGGCATCGGCGGCGAACAGCGCGGCGCAGACGGCGAAGAGCGCATAGATGATCTTCTTCACGTTTCGCTTGTCGTCGAGCCAGCGGGGAGCTTCCCCTGCGGGCGCGCCGTGGTGATGGTTTTCGCTGTGATCGCTCATGCAGCCAGCCTCACTCTACGATTGGGCGCAGCAACGCGATGATCGCGTCGGCGTAGAAGAAGAGTACGAAACAGCCGAGTGCCGTCAGGCATGGCGGCAGCACGCAGAGCAACGGCGCTTCCTGGATGCCGCTCTTGGACGGCGCGACCGCGGCTCCGGCGGAAGCGGTCGCGAGCTCCGGTGCCGGGCGGAAGAATCCTCGCGCGACGATCGGCATCAGATAGGCGATGTTGAGCAGAGAGCTGATCATGTAGATCGCGACGACGACTAGCATGCCGCTCTCGGCCGCGCCGAGCACCAGGTACCATTTGCTCCAGGTCCCCGCGAGCGGCGGCAGCCCGATGATCGAGAAGGCGCCGATGCAGAAAGCCGCGAAGGTGAAGGGCATCTTGCGCCCGAGGCCCTGCATGTCGCTGATCTCGGTCTTGTGGGTCGCGACGTAGATCGCGCCCGCGCACATGAAAAGGGTGATCTTGCCGAAGGCGTGAGTCGCGATATGCAGTGCCCCGCCGAGGATCGCGTAATGGTTCGCCAGCGCGGCGCCGAGGACGATATAGGCGAGCTGGCTGATCGTCGAATAGGCCAGCCGGGCCTTCAGGTTGTCCTTGCTCATGGCAACGAGAGAGGCGGTCAGCAGGGTGAAGGACGCGACCCAGATCAGCCAGTTGGCAGCCCCGGTTCCGGCCAGGAAATCGATCCCGAAGATATAGACCACGACCTTGAGGACGGTGAAGACGCCGGCCTTCACGACGGCAACGGCGTGCAGCAGGGCGCTGACAGGCGTCGGCGCGACCATGGCCGAGGGCAGCCAGCGATGGAACGGCATCAGCGCCGCCTTGCCGATGCCGAACATGTAGAGCGCGAGAAGTACCGGCAGCAGCACCGGGTCGACCTTGCCGGAGAGAATGCCGCCGGCGGTGAAATCGAGCGTTCCGGCGGCAATCCAGGTCCAGATGATGGCGGCCAGCTGCAAGCCGATCGAGGTCCCGATCAGGATGCCGAGATAAATCCGCGCGCCCCGCTTTGCCTCCTCGGTCTCCTTGTGTGCGACGAGCGGGTAGGTCGAGAGCGTCAGGATCTCGTAAAAGACGAAGAGCGTGAACATGTTGCCGGCGAAGGCGATGCCCATGGCGCTGGAGATCGCGATCGTGAAGCACATGTAGAAGCGGGTCTGCTTCTTCTCGTCGTTTCCGCGCATGTAGCCGATGGAATAGAGCGAATTCACGATCCAGAGCCCGGAGGCGATGCAGGCGAACAGCATGCCCAGCGGCTCGATCTCGAAGGCGAGCGAGAGCCCCGGCATCACTTCCAGCAGATCGACGCTTGGCCGCGCGCCGTCGAGCACATCGCTCAGCAGCGACAGGACGATGGCGAAGAGTAGGACCGACGTGATCAGCGTCACCGCTTCGCGCAGGTTGGGCGACTTGCCGGTTAGCCAGATCAGAACCGTGCCGGCGAGCGGCAGGAGCAGGGTCGCGAGAAGGGCGGTTTCGGCGCTCATTGCATCACTCCCACCAGCCCTTCGGCTGCGGCGCGCGCGACGGAGACCGTAAAGTCCGCATTAACGCCGAAATAGACATTCGCAGCGACCAGAACCCAGGTCGGGATCAGCATGGAGAGCGGCGCCTCGGTCACCGTCCGGCCCGGAACCGGGTCCTTCAGATAGGCGGCTTCCACCACCCGCCAGATATAGATCACCGCGAGCAGCGAGCTGGCGACGATCAGCAGCACGAGCCACCAGGCTTCCTGCTCGAGGGCGGCGGAAATCAGGTACCACTTGCTGATGAAGCCGACGGTCATCGGAACGCCGATCAGGCTGAGACCACCGATCACGAAGGCGGCCATGGTCCAGGGCATCTGCCGGCCGATGCCGGCGAGGTCGGCGATATGGACCGAACGGACGCGCATGAAGACGCAGCCGAGCGCCATGAAGAGCGCGCCCTTCATCAGAGCGTGATTGAAGAGATGCAGCGTCGTCGCCATCACGCCGGTGACGCTGAGCAGTCCGAAGCCGAGCACCATGTAGCCGATCTGCGCGACGCTGGAATAAGCCAGCATGCGCTTCAGATTGTATTGGTAGATCGCGGCAATGGAGCCCGCGAACATCCCGAGGACAGCAAGCGGGATCCCTACTGTCGCAGCCATCGGCGCGAGCAGGCCGGAGCCGGTGCCGAACACCGTGAAGGAGAACCGCAGCAGGAGATAGACGGCGGCCTTGGTCGCGGTCGCGGCGAGGAAGGCGGTCACCGCGCTTGGAGCATGCGTGTATGCGTTCGGTAGCCAGGTGTGGAGCGGGAAGAGGGCGAGTTTCAGCGCCAGCCCGACCACGACGAAAGCGAAGGCGACATCGACGGTACGCGTTTCCGCGATGGTGCCGAGCCGGTTGGCGATGTCCGCCATATTGAGGCTGCCCGTCGCCATATAGAGCAGCCCGATGCCGATCACGAAGAAGGTCGCGCCGACGGTGCCGAGGATCAGGTAGTTATAGGCGGCGGTGAGGGCGCGCCGGTCGTTCGTGGCACCGGCCGCGACCAGAACATAGGTCGAAAGCGACGAGACCTCGAGGAAGACGAAGACGTTGAAGGCGTCGGCCGTCGCGGTGATCCCGAGCAGGCCGGTCAGGCAGAGGATGTAGGCGGTGTAGAGCAAGCTGTGCAGCTTCTCCGGGACCTCAGCTTCGAAGCTTCGCTTCGCGAAGGGCAGCACCACCGAGGAAATGCCCGAGATGATCAGCAGCACGATCCCGTTGCTCGCGTCGACCCTGTACTCGATCCCCAGCGGTGCCATCCAGCCGCCGATCTCGTAACTGATCGGGCCGTTCTCCATCACCGTCTGCAGCAGGTAGACGGAACATAGGAACGCGCCGAGGCTGACGATCAGGGTGAAGAACCAGGCGAGGTTGCGGATCCGCAGCACCGAGCAGATCGGTGCCGCCAGCAGCGGGCCGACGACCTGCAGGACCGGAAGATGTTCGGCGGCGATCATCGCGCGTCTCCTTCCGAACCCTTAACGCGGACCTGTTCGCCTTTCATCACGGCCACGTTGAGGTCTTCCAGCTCGTCTTCCTCGATCGTGCTGTAGTTCTCCTGGATGCGTACGACGAGCGCCAGCCCGAGCGCTGTCGTCGCGATGCCGACGACGATGGCGGTCAGGATCAGCACATGCGGCAGCGGGTTGGAGAACAGTTCCGGCTTGCCCGTCAGGATCGGCGCGGTGCCGCCCTCGGCCTTGCCGAGGGTAATGTAGAAGAGGAAGACCGACGTCTGGAAGACGTTCAGGCCGACCAGCTTCTTCACCAGATTGCCGCGGGATATGACGATGTACAGCCCGAACAGCATCAGGGCGACGACGATCCAGTAATTGTATTTGTCGAGGAGGAGCTCAAGCATGGCTTACCAGTCGTCGTCCTGAATGTCGTCGGTGCGGCCGGCATAGGCGAAGAATATCGCGATCATCACCGCGGTCACGGTCACACCCACGCCGAATTCCACGACCAGGATGCCGAGATGCTGGCCGCCGGTCGGCGTCGCGGCGAGCACGTCGTAGTCGAGATAGGTGCCGCCGAGCAGCAGGGAGGCGATCCCGGTCCCGCCATAAATCAGCACACCGAGCGGAACCAGGATGGCGAGCCAGCGCGCCGGGAAGGCCTTGCGCGCGGTCTCGACGCCGTAGATCAGGGCATAGAGCACGAAGGCGGCCGCGAATATGACGCCCGCCTGGAACCCGCCGCCCGGTCCGAAATCGCCGTGGAACTGCACATAGAGCGCATAGAGCAGGATGAAGGGGATCAGCAGCTTCGAGACCACGCGGAGGATAAGATGATGCCTCATGCCTCATCTCCCGAAGTTTTCTGCGCTTCTTCGTCGGCTTCGTCCTCGCGCCGCCGGCGTCCGATCAGGAACCAGACGCCGATCCCGGCGGTGAAGATCACCGCCGTCTCGCCGAGCGTGTCGAAGCCGCGATAGCTGGCCAGGATCGAGGTGACGATGTTCGGGACCTGGATGTCGTCGCGCGAACCGGCGATGTATTCCGGCACGATATGCTTGAACCCGGCGGCCTCGGTCGAGCCGAACGGAGGCATGTCGACGGTGCCGTAGATCAGCGCCGCGCCGACCGCGAGGCAGACCAGAACCGGGCCGATATGCAGTTTGACGGCATGCTTCTCGCTCCGCCGCGTCAGGGTCATGGCGCCCAGCATCAGGACGGTCGAGATGCCGGCGCCGACCGCGGCCTCGGTGAAGGCCACGTCGACGGCGTCGAGCGTGACGAAGAGCGCGGCCGAGATCAGGCTGTAGATGCCCGAGAGCATGGCGGTCGCGAAAAGGTTGCGGGAGCGGATTATTCCGATGGCGGTCACCGCCAGCAGCGTCATCAGCGAAATATCGACGGCGACATTCACGAGTCCGGAGCCCATCAGCGCTTCTCCCCGTTGCCGGACTCGAGGTCCTTGGCCGGGACGCCGAACGGACGGAGGCCCACCGAGTTGGCGGCATTGGCGAGCGCGTGCGTCGCGGTCGGGCTGGTGAAGAAGATGAAGAGCGAGATCATCGCCAGCTTCACGGTGACGAGGGACCAGCCGGCCTGCAGCATCATGGCGATCAGCAGAAGTTCCGTGCCGAGCGTATCGGTGATTCCGGCGCCATGCAGGCGCGTATAGAAGTCGGGCAGCCGCAGCATGCCGAGGGTGCCGGTGAAGACAAAGAACACGCCGGCCAGGATGAAACCCCAGGAGAGGGTGTCGATGAGGAGCTGCATCACTTCACTCCCCCATTGCCGTTTCCGTTTTCCGCGTCGCCCGCGATACCGAGGTTGCGGTAGCGGAAGAATTTGAGGATCGCGATGGTGCCGACGAAATTCATCAGCGCATAGAGCAGGGCGATATCGAGAAAGTCCGGGCGTCCGCCGATGAAGCCGAGTACGGCGATCAGCAGGACGGTCTTGGTGCCGAAGCTGTTGCCCGCGAGCACCCGGTCATAGAGCGTCGGCCCCATGAGTCCCCGGGCGAGCGCCATCAGCATCGGAATGATAAGGCCGGCCGCGGCCACGGCGAACATCATCGGATTTTCGCCTCCACGGCGGTCACGCGCGCATCCATGTCGCTTTCCAGCAGCCCCTGCGCCATCTCGTCGGTGATCGCGTGAACCAGGATCTCGTCATTGTCGATATCGACCGAGACGGTTCCGGGAGTGAGGGTGATCGAGTTGGCGAAGGTCGTGATGCCGACATCTGTCTTCTGTGTAGCCTTCACGCGGATCATGCGTGGCGAAATCTCCATTTTCGGAGAAAGGACGATCTTGGCGACGTCGATATTCGCCTTGCCGATCTCCTTCGCCAGCCAGATCCAGTACTTGATGAGGCTGGGGCGCAGATTGACGGAAACGGGATTGCCGTCGATCCGGTCCATCCGGACCGCGAGCCAGACGCTGAGAACCAGAGACGCAACGCCGAAGCCGAGGACCAGTTTATGGTCGAGACTGATTGAACCTGAAAGCAGCATCCAGAAGGCGGCAAGACTCGCCCCCAGACTTAAGATGTGCCCCATCAACCCGTTCCCTCTCGTTCCTCTACCAGACTCGTTTACCCCGGCGGGCGGCGGTCTGGTGTACCAAGAACCAATCCGACAGCAAGCCGGCATTGTCAACTGAATGACGACAATGCAATGACACAGGGGCGGATCGGAGTGCAATCTCCGTCGCGGAAATATCCTGTTCCGCATTCCGACGAAGCGGCAAAACGCGTGGAGGCAATATAAACATGTCTTGGCTCTTGCAGGACGAGGCTGATCGTACAGCTGCCGGTGACCGCTTGGCCGCTCTTTGGGAGCGCCCGGGAATTGTCCGGATTCCTGGTGCCCATGACGCTCTCTCGGCGGTTATCGCGCGCGATACCGGGTTCGAATCGCTTTACCTCTCGGGCGGTGCTCTCTCGGCAAGTCTGGCTCTGCCGGATCTCGGCATGATGACGATGGAGGAACTCGTCGGGCAGGTGCGGAGCATCGTCCGGGCTTCCGCACTGCCGCTGGTGGTCGACGGTGACACGGGGTACGGCGAGGCTCTGAATGTGATGCGGCTTTGCCGGGAGCTCGAAGAGGCGGGGGCGGCCGCGGTCCAGCTCGAGGATCAGGTGCTGCCGAAGAAGTGCGGACATCTTTCGGACAAGCTGCTGAACGACCGGGACTCGATGTGCGCCAAGATCGCCGCGGCCAGCAAGGCGCGGCGTCATCTCCGGATCATAGCGCGGACCGACGCGATGGCGTCGGAGGGACTGGATGCTGCGATCGCGCGCGCTCAAGCCTATGTCGCGGCCGGCGCGGATGCGATTTTCCCTGAAGCGCTGACCGAGGAAGCGCATTTCCGAGCATTCGCGGAGGCGCTTGACGTGCCGCTGCTTGCCAACATGACAGAGTTCGGAAAGACGCCATACTACACGGCGGAACAGTTCGAGACCTGGGGCTTCAAGATGGTGATCTGGCCGGTGACCTCCCTCAGGGCTGCCGCCGGGATCGTGCGGGACCTCTATGCGCATCTTGCCGATCAGGGTAGCCAGGAGGGCTTCCTCGACCGCCTGATGAGCCGCAAGGATATCTACAAACATATCGGTTACAGTGAATACGAAGCCCTGGATGGGAGCATTGCGGCCAGTGTGGTTCCCGATACCGAGTGACTGACACCGGTTTTCCGCCGGAAAAATTGTCTCCATGACAAAGTTGCGATAGCGGGGTCGCAGCATATAGGTCAGAAATACTGTCCTGTTTTGTTGCTCGTGGAGACCGTAAAATGAAACAAATATTCTGGCGCAATGGCGAATGGCTATCAAACGAACCGATGGTCAGCGGACCGCTGCAGATTTCCTTCTGGTCCGGAAGTTCCGTTTTCGACGGTGCCCGAGCCATCAGAGGGGCGCTTCCCGACATAGCTCGCCATGCCGAGCGGGTGGTTAGTTCGGCAAGGGCCATGCTGCTCAGCCCGGGTCTTGATGCGAAGACCATCGAGGGGCTTTGCCGCGAGGCGGCGAGCCGGTTGCCGGCGGATACCGATTACTATATCCGGCCGATGTTCTACTCGACGGGTCAGGGCGTGGCACCGGAAGGCAACGATACCGAGTTCGTGCTTGCGGTCTTCGAAGCACCGCTTCCGGATCCGGTCGCAGGCAGTGCCTGCCTCTCCAGTTTCCGGCGCTGCGCGACCGATCAGGCGCCGACAAACGCCAAGGCAGGCTGTCTCTATCCAAACGGTCAGCGGGCCCTGAAGGAGGCGCGCGAGCGCGGCTTCGATTTGCCGGTGATGCTCGATCCGGACGGCAATGTCGCGGAATTCTCCACGGCGAATATCTGGATCGTGAAGGACGGGGTGGCGAAGACCCCTGCCGCGAATGGGACCTTTCTTGCCGGCATTACGCGCAAGCGCCTGATTGGCTTGCTGAAAAAGGACGGCATCCCGGTCGAGGAGGCGGTCCTTTCTCCTGAGGATCTCGCGAATGCGGACGAGATGATCGTCTGTGGAAATTTCGGGAAGATCCAGGCCGTCACGCGGTACGAGGAGAAGGAGATGGCTCCGGGACGGGTCTTCGAGCGTGCCCGCAAGCTCTATATGGATTTCGTCGACAGCGAACGGCAAGCGCAGGCCGCTGCCGAATGACGGCCTGCTCCCGCGCCCTGCTCAGGCAGGGCGCGGGAGCACGCAGGTCACTTCAGTTCCGTCGCGTAGCTCGCGACGTCGGGTGTCTTGCTGATCAATCCCGATTCGCGCATGAAGGCGGCGAAGCGCTCGTAGCGGCCGGTATCGAGCGCCGCCGGGCGGAGCGCGAAACGGGGCAGGGTATCGCGCCAGGCCCGCTTGTTCAGCTCGTCGTCCAGCTCCTTGCGTCCGTCGATGAAGGCCGTCCAGGCGTCGTTCGGATGGTTGACCAGATACTGGGTCGCCCGCTCGACGGCGGACAGGAACTTCTTCAGCCGCGGATCGCCGAGATTTTCCCTGTGGGCGATATAGATCAGCTCGTCGTAGGGCGGCACGCCTTCCTCCTCGACGAAGAAGGCCCGGCCGGGCTTCCCGACGATATCCATCTGGTTCAGCTCGAAATTCCGGAAGGCGCCGATCACGGCGTCGACCTGGCCCGAGATGATCGAGGGCGAGAGCGAGAAGTTCACGTTGATCAGCTCGACATCGGAGAGCGCGAGGCCGTGCTTCTTCAGCATGGCGCCGAGCAGCGCATCCTCGAAGCCACCGACGGAGAAGCCGACCTTGCGGCCCTTCAGGTCCGCGATCGACTTGATCGGACCGCTCTCGAGCGCGACCAGCGTGTTGAGCGGTGTCGCGACCAGGGTTCCGAAGCGCACCAGTGGCAGGCCTTCCGCGGCCTGGATGTGCAGCTGCGGCTGGTAGGAGACGGCAATCTCGGCCTTCTTCGCGGCAACCAGTTTCGGCGGATCGTTCGGATCGGCTGGCGCGATCAGTTCGACCTCCAGACCTTCTGCGGCAAAGAAACCCTTTTTCTCGGCGACGATCAGCGGTCCGTGGTCCGGATTGACGAACCAGTCGAGCAGGACGGTCAGCTTTTCGGCGGCACTGGCCGGGCCTGTGCCGAGCGTGACGAGAGCCAGCAGCAAGGCGGCGGTGCGGATGAACATTCAAAATCCTCCGGTAGCGGTAGTGGGCCGGGCTTCGCCGGCTTGCCAGGGCATCGCGGCCCTGAGCAGGAAATCGATCCCGTAATAGAGCGAGACCGCCAGGATCGAGAGGGTGAAGAGAGCGGCGAACATCAGGTCGATCTGCAGACGGGCATTGGCATGCAGCATCAGGTAGCCGAGCCCGGAACTGGAGCCCACCCATTCGCCGACGATGGCGCCGATCGGCGCGACGGCGGTCGCCACACGCAATCCGGACGCGAAGGCGGGCAGCGCGGCGGGCAGGCGGACATGCAGCAGGAGATCAAGCCGTCCGGCACCGAGCGTTCGGGCGCAGTCGATGAAAAGCGGGTCGGTGCGCCGCAGCCCGTCGAACATGGCGGCTGTCACCGGAAAGAAGATGATCAGTGCCGCCATCGCGACCTTCGAGGCCATGCCGTAGCCAAGCCAGAGGACGAGGACCGGCGCCAGGGCGAAGACCGGCACGGCCTGGCTGATCACGAGCACCGGCAGCAACCAGGGTCTGACGCGCGCCGACCAGCTCAACATCAGGGCCGCCGCCGCACCGAAAACCGTACCGAGACCGAGGCCGAGAAGGATTTCTGCCAAGGTCGTCCCGGCATGCCCGAGAATGAGGTCCGAGCGCTGCCAGAGCGCGTCCGCGACCGGCGCGGGCCCCGGCAGAATGTAGGGTGGTGCGCCGCTGAGGCTGACGACGCTCTGCCAGAGCGCGAGCAATCCGGCGAAGATCACGAGCGTGCGCATCATCGGCACTCTGCGCACATGTCAGGACGTTTTGTCGGTGAAGTGCGCGGCCGTGTGCCGTCAATCATCTGGCTCTCCCTCCGCCGGCATTACCCGGATCAGGTTAAGGGTCGTTCCCTCCGGAACCTCTCAGCCGCCGACGCGGCTCCCCTGAACGCGGCAGATAATGGGCGAGCTTCGCGGTGAAGGCAAGCGGACGATACCGCTCCTCTGGATGACGGCGCCGAAGCGCGCTACCTAGAAGGCCGGGAAACATATTTCTGCGGGGATCATGTGAGCGACGCCGGACCGCCCATCGGACTTGAAGCGCTTGAAGCGCGGGTCCGCGACGATCTCGGGTGCATTTCCTATCCCGACGCGAACTGGATCCCTGAGCGGACCGGACCCGACGGGCACACGGCGCTCGACGTGCTTGTCATCGGCGGCGGACAGGGCGGCCTCGCCATTGCCCACGCGCTGAAGCGGGCGCGGATCGAACGCGTGCGCATCGTCGATCGTGCGCCGGAGGGGCGCGAGGGGCCGTGGATGACCTACGCCCGCATGCCGACGCTGCGATCGCCGAAGCAGGTCAACGGTCCGGACCTCGATATTCCATCCCTGACCTTTCGCGCGTGGTTCGTGGCGCAGCACGGAGAGGTGCGTTGGGTGGAACTGAACAAGATCTGGAAAGAGGACTGGGCCGCCTATCTCCTCTGGCTCAGGCGCGTGCTCGAGATCCGCATCGAAAACGGCGTTTCGGCGGAACGGATCTCGCCGCTGGTGTCCGGAGACCTGATCTCGGTGGATCTTGTCGAAACCGGATCCGGGGCCCGCGAGACCGTCTTTGCGCGCAAGGTCGTCATCGCGACCGGTATCGAAAGCCCCGGCAAATGGTGGACGCCGCCCGAGATTGCCGCGCTGGACCGGAAATACTGGGCGCATGCCTCTGAGGACATCGATTTCGAGTCCTTGAAAGGACGGCGCGTCGCGGTGCTCGGTGCCGGCGCGTCCGCGTTCGACAATGCGGCGACGGCGTTGGAGGCTGGGGCGGCTCGCGTGACGGTCTGCTGCCGGCGTGAGGAACTGCAGAGGGTTCAGCCGTTCAAGTGGCTGTCGTTCCCCGGATTTCTCGGCCATTTCGCCGAGCTCGACGACCCCTGGCGTTGGCGATTCATGAACCATCTGCTGACCCTCCGCGAGGCCTTTCCGAAGGAGACCTGGGAGCGCACGGCGCGGCACGACGCGTTCGAGCTCTTGACGGGGGCGCCCTGGCTTTCCTGCGATGTGCGGGACGGACGGGTTGAAATCGTCACTCCGAAGCGGAAACTTGAAGCTGACTTCCTGATCGTCGGGACCGGTTTCGATATCGATCTTGCGGCCGTTCCCGAATTCTCGGACATAGCGGCGCATGCCGCCCTCTGGCGCGACCGGTTTCAGCCGCCGGCAGGGGAGGAGAACCCGAGACTGGGACGCTACCCCTATCTCGATCCCACATATGCGTTTCAGGAGCGCGAACCTGGAACTGCCGGATGGCTGCGGCATGTGCGGCTCTTCACCTTCGGCGCGACGCTCAGTTTCGGGCCGTCGGGCTCCTCGATCAATGCGATGAAATTCGCGGTGCCTCGACTCGTCTCCGGCATCGTGCGCGACCTCTTCACGGAGGATGTCGCGCAACACTGGGACAGCCTGAAGGCATATGATCTGCCCGAATTCCTGTTCCCCGGGGAGGATGGGCAGGCTGCACCACAGAAACCGGTCATCGGCAGGATGGCATGAGCCTGTTGACCGCCGATAAAGGGCCTCAGCCCGGAGCCTTGATCCCGCCTGCGTTTCCGCAGCGGCCGGTCATGATCGGGAGCGAGATCTACCGGCGTTCGCGCTACGGCGTGAAGCATCCGCTATCCATCCAGCGCGTGACGCCGGTCATGGATCTCGCGCGCGCACTGGATCTGCTATCGGACGATCTCTTCATCGACAGCCCTGTCGCCTCTCCGGAGGAACTTTCACGCTTCCATGCGCCCGATTACATTGCCGCAATCATGGCGGCCGAGCGGGACGGGCGGGTCAGCGACGAGGTCAAGGAGAAGTACAATATCGGCCGTGCCGGAAACCCGGTCTTTCCGGAGATCTTCAGCAGACCGGCGACGGCCGCCGGCGCCTCGCTGCTGGCCGGCCGGACCCTCGCGTCGGTCGAACGCGGGACCATACATTCTCTCGCCGGCGGGACCCATCACGGGCGCCGGGACATGGCGTTCGGCTTCTGTTTCTTCAACGATCCGGTGCTCGGCATTCTGGCGATGCTCGACGGCGGGCTCGGCCGCATCGCCTATATCGACCTCGATGCCCATCACGGCGACGGTGTGCAGGATGCCTTCCATGACGAGGACCGGGTGCTGACCGTCTCGATCCACGAGGACGACCGCTGGCCGCGTACCGGTTCTGCCGTGGACCGCGCCGGCGGCATGGCGCGGAACTTCCCGGCGCTGAAAGGCCTGAACGATACCGAGTTCCGCTATCTGATCGAGGAAGGCGTGGTTCCCGTCGTCGAGGCATTCGCTCCGGAGGCGGTTGTGATCCAGAGCGGATGCGACGCGCTTGCGGACGATCCGCAGAGCAAGCTGGAGCTGTCGAACAACGCGCTCTGGGAAGCGGTTTCCCGCCTCACCAAGCTCGCACCCCGGGTTCTGGTGGTTGGAGGAGGGGGCTACAATCCCTGGGCCGTGGCGCGCTGCTGGACCGGCATATGGGCGACACTCAACGGCCATGATCCGCGGGACATCGAAATCGGTCCGGCGGGAGAGAGTATTCTGCGGGAGCTGTTCTGGAACCACAGCCGCGGCCGCAACCCGCCGGAACATTGGTTCGCGACCCTGGCCGACCGGCCGAACGAAGGAGCCGTCCGCTCCGAAGTGATCGACCTGGCGCGTCTTGTCAGGCATCCCGACTGATGGTTCTTGCGCTAGCTGGAAGGCCGCCTGCAAGGTCATGCGTCCGCCTGTGTTCCCCGATCTGAATTGAGCAAGAACGTATGAATTCGGACCAGACCATCCTGATCGCTCCGACCTCGCATCTCCCGGATCAGCCGGTGCTTCGAGAAATGCTGAAGGATTTCGAAGCGGCGAAACAGATCGGCGAACGAAGTGCGCGCGGCGCGCACTGGGATATCTTCCGCCCGGATTTCGACAGGTTGATCCGGACCGAGGCGCTCTGGCCGAGGTTCCGGCAGATGGGCGTGAGCTACCGTTTCGACGACAGTTTCCATACCGGGAACGGACGCGGGAAACGGGAGATGCTGCCGTCCTACGCGGTGCTCGAAGAGGCGAAGACCTGGCGCTTCGACGGACGGGCGGTGCAGATCCGGATTGCCGATTTCATGGCGAAAGTCACGGGACTTCTGAGTTGGGAGGAGGTCGCGTTCCTGTCGGAATGCAGCATCGGAAACCCACCGGCTGTTCCGATCGATGGCCGGGATATGAAGGCGGACTGGAACGACATCAGTCAGGTCTTCTTCGCGGTGCAATTGAAGAAACTCTTCGACTTCGGGACGGGGGGCAGCGCGGCTCGCCCGGTCTATCTTGAGATCGGCGCGGGGTACGGATCGCTCGCCGCGAAGCTGCGGAAGCTTATCCCGGATCTGCAATGCATCCTTCTGGATCTTCCGGAAGTGAATGCGGTGCAGCGCTACTATCTCAGCCAGGCGGAGCCGGGGGCGGCGATACTTGGCGCTGGGAGCGCCCGGGACGATATGGCGGCAGCTCTCGAGCGTGCGGATTATCTCCTGCTTCCGGCCGCGCTGGCGGAACGGGTGCCGGAGGGATACGTGGATCTGGCGGCGAACATCCGCAGTTTCATGGAGATGCCGGTATCCGTCGTTACAGACTATATCCGCACCGTGGAGCGGGTGGCGAAATCGAACGGGCAGTTCTATTGCGTGAATGCGCTGGAGAAGAGCACATCGGGGGATGTGGTGCGGCTCGCGGAATATCCCTTCGATGAGAGCTGGTCCATGGTCTCTCCACCGATGCCGCTGCCCTGGCAAACCCACATCGTGGCGCTCTCGCTGCGTCGCGGACCGCCGGGCGACGGTTTCCGTGCCGCGCTCGCTTCCCTGACCGCCTAGAAACTTCTTGCCTGACATCTGGACGAAACGATGAAACAGCACCCCACGAGCAGCTTCCGAAAGTTTCTTCGCGTCATCCTGCTCGGATTGATCGCGCTTGGAGCGGCGGGACCGGCGAACGCGACGGACGGCACGTCGCGACTGGTGATCCTGAGCGGCGGACAGGAGCATGTTTTTTCTGTCGAGGTCGCGGATACGCCGGAGGCGCGGGCGCGCGGCCTGATGTTCCGCAAGGAACTGGCGGATGATGCCGGCATGCTCTTCATCTATCCCGGAAAGGCCAAGGTTTCGATGTGGATGAAGAACACCTATGTCAGCCTCGACATGCTGTTCCTCGACCGTGACGGAACCATTCTTCATATTGCGGAGCGGGCCGTTCCGCATTCGACCGACGTCATATCCTCGCGGCTGCGGGTGAAGGCGGTTCTCGAAGTCGTCGCCGGAACCGTGGCGCGGCTCGGTCTGAGGGAAGGGGATCGCGTCGAGCACGCCACGCTGGAGCCCGCGCGCTGATCCGGTCCCGATCAGTGTAGCTTTTCGAGGGCCTCCGCCAGCAGCACAGTCATCGGATGGCGCGCCGCGATATCATAGGCTTCGCTGCCGTCTTCGATCCATCTGCCGGCGCCGCATGCCTCGAGGCAGCCTTCGATCAGGGCGTCGCGATCCGGGAAGACTCTTGCAGCCTCCAGATAACCGTCGGGATCCTCCGTCGCGTCCGACAGCGGCATGATGGCGTTGTTGGCGAGATAGACGACGCGCTGCGGGCTCGCGTGCCGTCCATGCGCGAGGTTCAGGTTCACCTTTGCCAGCGCGGCGCGGGAATTGCGGACCAGGTCGTCGGGTGCATTGGACGCACCGGCGTTTTCAGTGGTCACGACCTTGAGGCCCCGTGCCGAAAGCGTTTCGAGGACCCGCTTCCGGTCCGGATAGGCGGATGTGTCGCCGAAGAAGAAGACGTCGATCGGTCGCTCCTTCAGAGAGGGAATCTCCGAGACAGCCGGATGAAAGCCGTAACGCAGATAATGGGCGCGCTCCGTCAATGGTGCGTAGAGAGGAACGTCCTGGCGAAAGAGACAGAGGACGGCGGCGGCATTGCCGACAAAGCGCCTGAATTCCTCATCCGTCTGATCCTGGCCCGGCTGCGTCAGATGGGAAAAGCCGTCGAACAGCTCGACACCGAGCACGGCATAGCGAACGCCGCCCTTGATCATGGCGTCCGTCAGTTCCTTCAGGCGGAAGGCCATCGGCGGCGCGATGAGATTGAGGGCGCCGGCCTCGATGGCGTTGTCCGAGACCCGGACCTGATGGCCGAGGTCCGTGAGGCTCGCATAGAGAAGCTGATAGAGGTTGCGGTAGAGATTGAAGCGGTTCCCGATATTCACGATGTTGATGAACACGCTTGTTCTCCGTCACGGACGTCGGCGATTGCTTGGGCGGCGGTAAGGGGCGGCCTGAACTCGTTCCGCCTGCATCCGGCTCCGCACGGTTTTAGAATGAGCGGAGGCGAATTGACAGTGGCCGCTTGCCGTTCTGTCACGTCCGCAGCCGCCGAACGTTGTTGTCTCGGGGACAATTTCGGGAGCGCGGAAATGAACTGTTGCGCGGGATTGACGGAGAAGTTAGGAATTCCGCGCTTTTGAGCCATGTCGGGGTGTAGCGCAGTCTGGTAGCGCATCTGCTTTGGGAGCAGAGGGTCGGCGGTTCGAATCCGTCCACCCCGACCATCATCACTTTGTGAGGCTGTTCGCGCTCCGGCGACCCGTGTGGATGGCAGAAATTGAGAATGAGACCTATTGTCGTCTTATTCTGTCCGGAAAGCTCCGCATTCGGGAGGTGCCTGTCATGAGAACAGATCTGCCGGCACGGCGAATGACCCAACTGCTCGGGGGCTTCGTCCTCGCCGCGATGCTGGGGGCCTGTTCGACACCGACCCCTTATGCTCCGGCATCCGAGCGCTTCGGCTTCAAAGACAGTGTAATCGAGCAGGACAGATACCGGGTCAGCTTCAGCGGCAACTCGGTGACGGACAGGGAAACCGTCGAGACCTATCTGCTATACCGTGCGGCCGAGTTGACCCTTGAAAAGGGACGAAGCCATTTCGTCGTCGTGGCGCGGGATCTCGACAAGAACGAGCGCTATATTCACCATGATTTCTATCCGTTCGGTTTCGGATCATTCGGCTATTACGGCCATCATGGCGGATACTTTTTCCGTCAGAGCATGTTCGCCGGTCCGTCGGACAGCATACCTGTGACCCGGTACGAGGCCGTCGCGGAGATCGTGATCGGCGGTCCCGAGCTGAAAGCCGAGGGCACGGACGCTTACGATGCACGGGACGTGATCTCGAATCTCGGACCGAAGATCGTCCGCACGCCCGGCTGAACGTCAGCCGCATTGACCTCCGCCTGCCTTTGAGCGATACGGAACCGAAGCTGTGACTTCCGGGCACCGAGAAGGTCCGGAGGCATCTCGGGGACGAGGAGAGAGAATGCCATGACCGTGCGGATTTACCGGCCGAGCAAGACCGCCATGCAGTCGGGGCGGGCCAAGACGAAGCGCTGGGTGCTGGAGCCTGAACTCGAGACCGCGCGGCGTCCGGAACCCCTCATGGGCTGGGTCAGCAGCGGCGACACCAAGAACCAGATCCGTCTGACCTTCGAGACCAAGGAAGAGGCGGTCGCCTACGCCAAGAAGCACGGGCTCGACTACATCATCCAGGGCGAGCACAAGCGCAAGCTGAAGCCGAAAGGCTATGCCGACAATTTCGCCGCCGACCGCTTCGCCACCTGGGGCACCTGGACCCACTGATTTTTCAGAGTTTCGCGGCCCCGTAGCTCAACTGGATAGAGCACCGGACTTCTAATCCGACGGTTGCAGGTTCGAGTCCTGCCGGGGTCGCCAATATCCGGCCTGTCAGGCGCCTTTGAGCGCCGCTTCCGCCATTTCCCGCAATTTCTGCTTTTGCACCTTGGTTCCGTTCGGGCCGGTCACGGTCGCGAATTCGGTGACCGGAAGGACGAGCCGCGGCACCTTGTATTTCGCGAGCTGCGCCACGCAATGCGCGCGCAGTGCCTCGGGATCTGCCGTCCGGCCGGTCGCCGCGATGACGAAGGCGACCGCGACCGGGCCGTCGCTCGCCTGCACGCCGACGACCTGGGCGCTCGCGACATCCGCATGGTCCTCGAGCACGCCCTCGATCTCGCGCGGGCTGACGAGGAAACCGCCGAGGCGCATGGTGTCGCCCATGCGGCCCTTGAAGTGAAATCGGCCGTCCGGCTCCATCACGCCGGCATCGCCGGCGGAGAACCAGCCGTCTTCGGAGACGGCGGCGGCCGTCGCGTCCGGATCCTCGAAATAGCCGACGAACTGGCTCGGTCCCCTGAATTGGAGGGCGCCCATTTCTCCGACAGGAAGCTCTGCGCCCGTTTCAGGATCGCAGACGCGTGCCCGGCCTTCGGAAGAAACCGGATGGCCACCGGGTTTGGCGCGCTCCAGGCGCGGCAGGCCGGCGGGCTGGGCGGCGAAGAGGGCCTGCAGTTCGCTCATGCCGAAGAGGCCGCGCAGGATCACGCCGGCCTCGCGCTCGGCACGTTCGACAAGGGCTTCGGCATTGGTTCCGGAGAAGGAGGCGAAACCGACCTCGCGCAGGGACGCGAGCTGCCCGGGTTTCGCCTCGTCGAGGATGCGGACGATCATGTCGTCGGTCGCGTTGAAATGGGTCGCCTTGTGGCGCTCGATCAACTCCAGTGCGTCGGAAGAATTGAAGGCATCCATCAGGATCGTCGGCCGCCCGTTCGCCAGCGCGCCCATGAGTTGGGAGAATCCGAAGACGCCGCAGAGCGGAAGGGCGCCGAGCATGACGGCATCCGCATCGGTATAGCCGAGCGCCGAACCTGAATCCTTGCCGTGCTGCACGATGGCCCGCTGGCAATGCATCACAAGTTTCGGCGCGCGTGTCGTTCCGGAGGTGGCGAACATGGCGCAGGGCAGGGCGGGATCGACCGGCGGCAAGGCTCCGGGTGCCGTCGCAGCAAGGGTGGAATAGGAAACGGTCTCGCCGACCGGCGCCGTGGCGGGCTTGATCGAGCAGTTCACCACAT
Source organism: Nisaea sediminum (assembly GCF_014904705.1). Taxonomy (NCBI): domain Bacteria; kingdom Pseudomonadati; phylum Pseudomonadota; class Alphaproteobacteria; order Rhodospirillales; family Thalassobaculaceae; genus Nisaea; species Nisaea sediminum. The sequence continues at coordinate 185,937 of NZ_JACZCQ010000002.1, read as the reverse complement.
GCGTCAGGCTTGAAAGGGAGCCGGCCGGCACCGCGGAGAGGATGTCGAGGAACGGGATTCCCCGGAAGCCGGCAGCGATTGCCAGCAGTTTCGCGCGCGTCCGTTTCAGCAGGCCCTCGAGTTCGGTCTTCTGGTAGCGGGTGTTCACGATCACCGAGATCGCCCCGAGCCGGGCCGCGCCGAAGACCAGCGCCGCCATCGGAATCCCGTTCGGCAGCCAGACTGCGATCCGGTCCCCTTTGGTGATCCCGATGGATGCGAGGCCCGCGGCGACGCGACTAACCTCTTCCTCCAGTTCCTTGAAATTCACGCTGCGGCTGCCGTCGACGAGCGCGATGTCGTGAGGCTGTTCTGCCGCGAGGCGGGAAAGAAGACCGGGGAGCGACTCGGCCTGTTTCATCTCGTATCTCCGAATTTCTGACAGTCGCGATCGGTGGAACAGTCCGGTTGCGGCAGGGGAGCATCCCCTGGAGAGGGTCGCACGTTGCCCCGGGTTAGCATGACGGTCCGGAGCCGACAATTGCCAAGCGGTCCCAAGAATCTTGCCGATGAAAGAACGCCGCTCCACTGCATATTCGGCCTTTCGGCAAGTCGTGTAAGATCGCCTAGGCACGGGAAGGCTGAGATTCAATTCCCCGCATCCGGCATCAATCATTTTCCCTTGCAGAGCGGGATTGAAATGCGGCGCCGGGCCTTGAAAAAAGGCCGGTGCATCTCTGGCTCACAAAACAGTGGGACGCGTGCTTGTTGTGGATTTCCGTTTTCGGTCCTACCTGCCGGAGTCGGGCAGACGGTTACCGCCTGCCGGCCTGATTTGTTCACTTGACCAGCACCGGGTGGGCGGAACCCCGGACCGGTGCACGGAGAAACTCATGGCGTTCAAATATTCAGCAAGAACAGGACTTTTGCAGACAACGTCTCTCGTTGCAGCCGGTTTCATCCTTTCGGCAGACCCGGCAGGTGCGGCGGAAAAGCTGAAGCTTTCTGTCGGGGGATATGCCGAACAATGGTTCGGCTACACGGATATCGACGACGAGGGGAACAGCAGTCTCGACCTCAGCGGGTTCGACGTGAAATCCGACACGGAAATTCACTTCGTCGGAAGCACCAAGCTCGACAACGGTCTCGAGGTCGGGATCAATGTCCAGCTCGAGGGCAACAGCAACTCCAGCGACCAGATCGACGAAAGCTATCTGACCCTGCGGGGGAATTTCGGCCAGATCGACATCGGCGACGAGAATTCCGCCCTCTACAAGACCCATGTGGCGCCGAAGGAATACGGCATGGGGATCAATTCGGGGGATACGGTCGACTGGGAACTGACCGGGGCGACCTCGATCGGCAACGGCGGTTACTTCCGCGCGCCGTTCGGCGGCACCTATGTCGAGCCGGTGCGGGCCAACGACTCGACCAAGCTCACCTACTACACGCCCCGGATCGAAGGGGTCCGTCTCGGAATGTCCTATTCGCCGGACAGCAATCAGGACAACAACACGCAGCCGGACCGCAACGCGGGTCTCTCAGACGGCGTCATGGCCAGCATCGACGTCAGCCGGGAAATCAGCGGTGTGACCGTCGCCGCGTCGGCCGGCTACGGCACGTTTCTCGAGACGGCGTCCGGCCAGGACGAACCGCAGGCCTATGCCTTCGGTCTGACGCTGGGTTATGGCGGTTTACAGGTCGGCGGTTCCTTCGCCGGGTTCCAGGATTCGGGCGCCAATGACGGGGACGGTTACACGCTCGGTGCGTCGTACGATTTCGGTCAGTACGGCGTCAGTCTGACCTATCTGCATGGCGAGCGCGACGGGCTGGCGGGCAGCACCGCTCCGGGCACCGTTCAGGCGGACCGGGACACGATCGCACTCGGCGGGCAGTACATTCTCGGGCCGGGCGTGAGTGCACAGGCGACGATCGGATATTCCGAATATACCAGCGATACCGCCGGCGCCGGCGATATCCAGGCGGCCTATGCGATCACCGGGATCAGGGTGACGTTCTGATCCATCGATCCGGAGGGGCGCTCCGTGCCCCTCCATTCCCTTCCGCAGGAGAGGTTGAGCGGCGGCTAAATCCGGGCTTACCGGATCGTCACGGCGACCTGGACGTTTAGCGTCTTGTACTCGATGTTCATGTCCGCCCATGCGCGGCCGGCTTCAGGTGTCAGATTCTCCAGCGTCACGGAATTGGGGACCGCTGTATTGAAGACATGCCTGAAGGTCGGGGCAACACTGTGATAGTCGGGTGAATCGACAAAGATCGAAAGCGCCATCTCATCCGCATAGATATCGCCGTCGAACCACGCGATTGCGCCGCTCTTGAGATAGGCCGTGTGCCGGATTTCAGGTTGCCGCGGATTGAAGCGGATGGTGACCGTCTCGTTTACCGGCGGACCGAAGGTCGCCTGCAGGGCGTGGCCCGGACCCGCCGGTGCGGTTTCTGTCTTGTCCACGAGATAGGTTCCGAGCAGGTATCCGGTCCGGCCATCCTGCAGAATCGTCTGGAACCATTCGCCATTCGTCGTCTTGCCGGTCACCGTGACATCTGTACCGGGACGGATCTCCTTGAGCAACGGCGCATTCTGATTTGGCCAGCCACGGATATTTACCGGCGCGCTTCCGGCGATCACCATCGACTGATCCAGTGGCCAGAGTCCGGGGATGGTGTCGCCGACCAAAGGCTCGCCTGCGCGGAGCCTGGACAGGCGCTCCTTCGCGAGTGCTGCGAACATTCCGTCCGGGAATTGCTGCAGATAGGCTTCGTATTCCGCCGCATGCATGCTCCATCTGACAGAGTCCCAGAACAGCCCGTCCTGGTCCCGGCGAGATGGGGAATCAGATCCGATCGACGCACCGCCGACGGCAAAAGCGAAATCGCCCCGGTTGAAGCGAATGTCGTGGAGTTTTCCATATTGCGGTGTTTGTGCCGAGCCGGTCAGTTCGGTGATCTTCTGCGACATGTAGAGTCCCAGTTCCGCACCTGTGACATAGCCGTCGCTATTGAAATCCGCGGCGATCTCGCCCGTAATTCCACGCAGGAAATAATCCCGGAAGCTGCCGTCGTCGCGCACTCTCTGGCCCGCATCGCCGGAGGTGAGGAACTCTCGAACCGGCTCGCTCATCCGGGCGATTGTTTGCGCCGCCGGAGCGCTTCGGGACTCGAAGATCGTTCCGGCGAAGCAGGAATCGAAGATGGCGAGGACGTGGCGGGCCTGTGCAAGGCGGACGTAGGACCCGAGCATCCGGACAGGGGTTGCTGCAAGGAGGAATTGCGGCTTGGCCGAGATCGGCGCGTCGCGCGGGACGAGGTATCCCTCGCCATCGATCGTCTCGCCATGCCCCGCATACCATAGCAGAAGCCGGGCCTCGGGATCCGCGCCCTTGATAACGAAGAATTCAAGGAGAAGACGGTGCAGCTCCTCGCCGGTGACGTTCGTGCGAAGCTCGACTTCGAACCCGAGTGTACCGAGGGTGTCGGCTACCGCCTTAGCGTCGCTGACCGCATTGCGCAATCGTGGCCAGCCTCTGTCATAGGCATCGATCCCGATGATGAGGGCGAAGGCTTTTCCGTTCGTCGCGGCAGGCGCCACGCCGGGCCGAAGCGTCATCGCCACCAGAAATGCGAGTAGAAGCGGGACAAGACGAAAACTGCGTATACGGGACATGAGGTACCTCCCGGGGTGCAGACCGAGCCGGCGCGTCCTGCTCGGAAAACTGACGCGGTTTTCCATCATCTGTGGTCAATCCGCATTCCGGTGCTATTATACATAACAAGACTCGGGTTTTGCGAAAGCTTCGTTGCAGCGTGATCCGGGTTTGTTGCGGAGGCACGGGATGTCCGAGCGCGGGCCATTGTTCCTGAATACTAAATGCCTTCAGGCCGCCGTGATGCTCGGCCTAATGCTCCAGCTCATTCTGGCGCCGTCCCTTGCCAGGGCGGAACCCGTTGCCCTTCTGGTCAGCGTTGAGGGAAAGGTGGCGGATCAGAAACTTGCCGCCTTCTCTGAAATCGCAGACGGCATGGAGTTGCAGCTCGATACCGGGACACGCGTGACCTTCCTGCATTACCGGCGCTGCGAGGAAGTCACGGTCGAGAGCGGTCTTCTCACCCTGCGCGCCGGGAGCTATCGCATCGTCGGGGGAGATATTGTCGCGCGCACGGCGAGAGGGTGTCCCAAGACCGGGGAGCCTGACGCGTCCCAGGATGTGGGCGGCGTTCTTTTCCGAGGGGATGACATTCTCAGGCTTTCACCCAAGGCGACCCTGATCGTCACCGGCCCCGGCGCTCCCGAAATCGTTCGCGCGGATTTAATTCGAAAGGGGAGTGGCGCGCCGGAATCCATCGAACTCCTCGATCACACCGTCGATATTTCGTCTCTTGCCGCGAACCTGCACGAGGGAGAGGAATTTAGACTCGAACTCCGGAAACGATCCGGCTTGAGCGCCCTGCGGATAGCGGTCATTTCCTCGCTTACGCACGGCAACCTTGCGGTGATACGTGTCGAATGAACAGAACTTCCGCCTGTCTCCCCTGAAACAAGACCGGCCGGCCATTCGACGACTCGTGTTCGCGGCCGTCCTGATTGGAGGCTTGTTCGGCGGCCTTGTCGGCAGGTTCGAATGGGGCAACGGGCTGCTTTTCGATCTGGCTGTCATGCTGAACGCGGACCCGGCCGCCCAACCGGATACGCGGACGGCGGTGGTCGCGATCGACGCGGAAAGTCTCTCATCCGGGGCACTCTCGAAAATCCCGCGAGCACTCATGCAGCCCGTTCTCGCGGAAGCGCTCGAAGCACTCCTTGCTGCGGGAACCGACGCCGTCGCGTTCGACATTCTGCTCAGCTACTCGGGCAATCGCTGGAAGCCGGATCATGACCGGCCCCTTCTCCGGGCTCTCTACGACGGACGGGGGAGAGTGGTGCTCGGGCGCTCCTCGAATTCTCTGCCCGCGGATCCCTTCGTCGCCGCGCTCGGCTTCGACCGGAACGCACTCGGCGCGATGGAACTCATGCCCGAACCGGATGGCGCCTATCGCCAGGTCAGGTCCGGAACGCGGCTCGAAAACGGAGAGATCGTGCCCGGTCTTGTTGCCGCGACCCTCGCGAATGCGGGCCACCGGGTACCGCCGGATATCATGCTCGCCGGCTGGGATCGGGCGTTCGCACTTCCGGTTTATGCGTTCTCGGACCTTCTTGCTTGCTCCCGTACGGATTCGGCCGCTGTCCGTGCAGCTTTCGCCGGCCGCGTCGTCTTCGTGGGAAGCTGGCTCGACGAGGAAGACCGCAAGCGATCCTCGAACCGTTTCGTCCGACTCCCGGAGCGATCTTCCGGCGAAGCCGCCACCGCAGCAGGCTGCAGCCTGACAGCCTTGCGCACATCGATTTCCCCGGAGAGCGTTCCCGGTGTTCTGCTGCATGCGCTTGCGGCGGAAAGCGTGCTTTCCGGGGAGGTGATCCACACGGTTGACTGGCCTTTCGTCGCGCTCCTGACCGGCCTTGCCAGCGGCTTTGGCGTCCTGGCCGCGATGGCGCTTTCGCCGGCCCTGTCTCTGCCACTCGGCGCCATGGGCGCGGCCCTGATCTTCGGGCTTTCCTGCGTCTTGCTGTCCGGTGCCATATGGCTGCCACCCGCAGCCCCGGTCGTCGGCGGGTTCACCGGCACGCTACTGGTCTTTCCCATACGTTTTCTTCGCGAGCGGGCCCAGCGTTTCGGGATTCACAGGGCCTTCCGGCAGTATCTGGCTCCGGAAATGGTGGAACGTATCATGCGCGATCCGGGGCAGCTCCATCTCGGCGGCGAGGTTCGAGAACTGACCGTCCTGTTCTGCGACATGCGCGGATTCACCGCCTTTTCCGAGCGCATGTCCGACCGGCCGGAAGAGCTCGTGCGACTCCTGAACCGGTTATTGTCTGTTCTGACCGAGCCGGTGCTGAAACATGGCGGGACAGTCGACAAATATATGGGCGACGCCGTGATGGCATTCTGGAATGCGCCGATCGCCGATCCGGATCACGCACGTAACGCGGTCTCCGCGGCGCTGGAGATGCTCGAGGCGGTTCGCAAACTAAATACGGAGCGGAAAGCGGACGGCGGGGACGATGCCTTTCGCGTCGGAATAGGCATTCATACGGGCAAGGCCATCGTCGGCAACATGGGATCGGACCGGCGTTTCAACTATACGGCCATCGGCGACACGGTGAACCTGGCCTCGCGTCTGGAATCCCAGTGCAAGGTTTTCGGCGCGGATCTGATCGTTAGCGAGGAGACGCTGGCCCATGCGCCGGGACTGGCGGCTCTGGAGCTGGCGCCGGTGACGGTCAAAGGGCGGAGCCGTGCAGCGAACATATTTGCCGTGATGGGCGGACCGGCACTCGCAGCGACGGCGAATTTTAAGCGGCTGCAAAAGAAGCATTCGTCGTTTCTCGATCATTGCCGGCGAGGCGAAGGGAAGGAGGCACGGAGCCTGGCTCTCGATCTTGCGGCCGATAACCCGGCTCTCCGGCAGTTTTATCGAACGTATTCCGAAGCGCTGAGGCCGGCGACGGTTCGGAATCCGGCCGAGACCTGAGCGTCTGGAGCAATCCCGGCGGCACTCGAATGACAGTTTCCTCCCGTCGAAAAGCGCATATAATGCGCTTTCCAAGGAGGCGGCATGACGTCCGGTGAGTTCAAGAAACTGCGCAAGTTCCTGAAGCTGTCGCAGAAGGAAATGGCCGAAGCCCTCGGGCTGAAACGGCGCATGATCCAGTATTACGAAAAGGGCGAACGCGACGGCGAGCCGCTGGATATCCCGAAAGCGGTCGAACTCGCTTGCTATGCCCTGTCTGCCGGGGTGCGGGAATTCAGGTTCGTGGCGCCGAAGCGGATATCAAAAAAGGCCAGTGAGCTAGCCGTCTGACCGCGCGGCTTCCTCGGCACGGCGCACCCGCTCGCGGTGCAGGATGTAGAGCCCGCTGCCGATCACCAGCACCGTTCCGCTGACGATCCAGAGATCCGGGATATTTCCCCAGACGACAAAGCCGATCAGAACCGCCCAGACGATGCTGGTATATTTGAACGGCGTCACGAAGCCGGCCTCGCTGTAGCGGAACGACTCGATCATCAGGAACTGGGCGGCGCCGACGAAGAGGCTGCTGACCGCCAGCAATCCGGCCTCCTCCCATCCGACCGGCTTCCACTCGTCGAAGGCCAGGCTGGCGAAGCCCGAGAGCGTGACCAGGGTCATGCCGACCGCCAGCATGGAGAAGGTGGTTTCCGTCTTGTGCATCTTGCGGGTGACGATGTCGCGGAAGGAGCCGAGCACGGTTGCCAGCAGGGGCAGGAGCGCCACCGTGGAGAAGGTCGCCGGTGTCGGTTTCACCATGATGAGCACGCCGCAGAAGCCGACCAGGATCGCCGTCCAGCGGCGCCAGCCGACCTGCTCTCCGAGGAGCGGCACGACCAGGGCCGCGGTCACGATGGGACCTGCGAAGGCGATCGCCGTCGCGTCCGCGATGGCCATCAGCTTCAGGGCCCAGATAAAGCTGTAGGTGCTGCCGACGATGATGAAGGCGCGGGTGAGCTGGAGATCCCAGCGGGTCACCCGCAACTGGGCGCGCCGTCCCGTCGTGAAGGCGAAGCCGAACAGCAGGATCAGCAAGAGAACACCGCGCAACGCGATGACCTGCCCGACCGGATATTCCGCCGTCAGCCATTTTGCGATGCCGTCATTCAGGGTCACGAGCCCAATGCCGCCGGTCATGCAGGCTGCCCCGTACATCCATCCGAGCCTTGGAGCGGTCTCGGCTTCGGCCGGCTTTACAGGAAGCGGCGTCGCGGAAGGGCTGAGCGGCTGAGCGCCGACGACGATGGTTTCTTTTTTTGAAGACACGGGGGAGGGAACCTTTTGTTGCCTTCGACCCTCTACCGCTCCCGCTGTTTTTGCAAGCCTGCTCGCGCGGGATTGGCGTCCATCGAGGCAAGTGCTATCAGGCGTGCCATGATCCAGATAACCGACATGACGTTCCGCATTGCCGGCCGCACCCTGTTCGAAGCGGCCTCGGCCACGATTCCCGACGGCCACAAGGTCGGGCTCGTCGGGCGGAACGGCACGGGCAAGTCGACGCTCCTGAAGCTACTGACCGACGAATACCATCCGGACGGCGGCGAGATCCTCGTCAGCGGCGGACGCGGGGTCGAGGACCCGATCGGCATGGTCAGCCAGGAAGCGCCGAGCGGACCGGACACGCCACTCGAGGTCGTGCTTCGCGCGGACAAGGAACGCGAGCGGCTGCTGCATGAGGCCGAGACCACGGAAGACCCGATGCGGATCGCCGAGGTGCAGACCCGGCTCGCCGATATCGGCGCCCATGCGGCGCCGGCACGCGCGGCGGCGATCCTGGCCGGACTTGGTTTCGACGATGCAATGCAGTCGGCGGCGATGTCGAGTTTCTCAGGCGGATGGCGGATGCGCGTCGCGCTCGCCGCGGTTCTGTTCGCGGAGCCGGAAATCCTGCTGCTCGATGAGCCGACCAACCACCTGGATCTCGAAGCCACGGTCTGGCTGGAATCCTATCTCGCGAAATACCCGAAGACCCTGGTCATCGTCAGCCATGACCGCGGACTGCTGAACAAGGCCGTCGACGCGATCCTGCATCTCGAGAACCTGAAGCTGACGCTTTATCAGGGTGGTTACGACCGGTTCGAGAAGACCCGCGAGGAGCGGTTGGCGCAGATCGAGGCGCAGCGCGCCAAGCAGAGCGCCCAGCGCAAGCACATGGAATCCTTCATCGAGCGCTTCCGCTACAAGGCGTCAAAGGCCCGTCAGGCGCAGAGCCGGATCAAGGCGCTCGAGAAGATGGAAAAGCTGCCGGATGCGGTGAACGAGCCGACCACGCGCTTTTCCTTTCCGAACCCGGAGGAACTGCCGCCGCCGCTGGTGACCTTCGACAATGGAAGCGTGGGATACGAGGCCGGAAAACCTATCCTGAAGGGGCTCGGGTTCCGGATCGACGGCGACGACCGGATCGGTCTGCTTGGGCGCAACGGCAACGGCAAGTCGACCCTGGCGAAGCTGATCGCCGGACGGCTTCCCAAGTTCGACGGCGAAGAGCATCGGACCGCGAAGCTACGGGTCGGATTCTTCGCCCAGCACCAGATCGAGGATCTGGATCCGGAGGCGACGGCGGCCGAGCAGATGGCGCGGCTGATGCCGGACGCGCCTGCGGACAGGGTTCGGGCGCGCCTCGGCGGTGTCGGGCTGGTGCAGGACAAGCAGACGACAAAGGCGAAGCATCTCTCGGGCGGCGAGAAGGCGCGGCTGACGCTGGCGCTCATCACCTATGACAGCCCGCATATCCTGATTCTCGACGAGCCGACGAACCATCTCGATATCGACGCGCGCGACGCGCTGGTGCAGGCGCTGAACGACTATACCGGCGCTGTGATCCTGATCAGCCACGACCGACGTTTGCTCGAACTTACCGTGGACCGGCTCTGGCTGGTCGCGAACGGGACCGTGAAGCCATACGACGGGGATCTCGACGGCTATCGTGACTGGCTGCGCCAGGAGGAGCGTGCGGCACGTGCGGGAAATGCCGGCCAGGAGGCGGAGAAGAAAAACGACCGCAAGCAAGCCCGGCAGGACTCCGCGGAACGTCGCCGGCAGACGGCCGATATCCGCAAGAAGATCCGCGAGGCGGAGAAGAAGCTGGAGAAGCTCGCGGAACGCAAGGCGAAGCTCGAACAGCAGCTCGCCGATCCTAAAATCTACGAAGGCCCGACGGCGGATCTTAAGCAGGTGATCCTGAAGAAGGAAGCCGTGGACCGGGAAATCGAAAGCGTCGAGGCCGAGTGGCTCGAAGCGGAATCCGCGCTGGAAGAAGCAAGCTAAAGAAACAAATGGAAGGGGAGGAGGGCATGGCCCGCACGATAACCGCAAGAGAGCTGCGCGACGCGCTCTACGGCACGAACGAGATTGCCCTGATCGATGTCCGTCCCGAGGCGACCTACGGCTCCAACCATATCCTGCTCGCGAGCAACATTCCGCTCGGGCAGCTTGAGCTGCGGATCGCGGATCTTGTGCCGCGGCTCGGCACGCCGATCACACTCTGCGACGGCGGCGAGGGTCTGGCGGAGGTCGCCGCCGCGAAGCTCGCCGGGTTCGGTTATGCCGATATCTCCATTCTCGAGGGCGGGGTAAATGCCTGGGGGGCGGCGGGGCTGGAGCTGTTCAGCGGCCTCTACGTCCCAAGCAAGGCGTTCGGCGAGTTCGTCGAGCACGAATACGGCACGCCCTCGGTCTCCGCCGAGGAGCTGAAGGCGATGATGGAGTCCGGCGAGGACATGGTGGTGCTGGATTCCCGGCCGATGAGCGAATTCACCATGATGAACATTCCGACCGGCATCGACATGCCCGGGGCGGAACTGGTGTACCGTGTCCAGGAAGCGGCGCCGAACCCGGGGACGACCGTGGTCGTCAATTGCGCCGGCCGAACGCGGAGCATCATCGGCGCGCAGTCCCTGATCAATGCGGGCATTCCGAACAAGGTCGTGGCGCTCCGCAACGGGACCATGGGCTGGCATCTCGCCGGCTACAAACTTGAGCACGGGAATATGCGTCCGCCGCCGGAGGTAAGTGCGGATGGGGCGGAAACCGCCCGCAGCAGGTCACGCATGGCCGCCGAACGGTTCGGCGTCCGCAGGGTCGACAGCAAGACGCTCGCAACATGGCGCAGCGAACAGGAACGCCGGACTCTCTACGTTCTTGACGTCCGGACCGCGGAGGAATTCGCCGCCGGTCATCTGGCTGATTCTCGCCATGCACCCGGCGGCCAGCTGGTTCAGTCGACGGATGCCTACATGGCGACCCAGCGCGCGCGAGTCGTTCTGGTCGATCCAGAGATGGTGCGGGCGGAGATGACAGGTAGCTGGCTGAAGCAGCTCGGCTGGGAAGAGGTTTACGTGCTTGAAGGCGGGCTGGACGGGGAGCGGCTGGAGACCGGATCGCGGCAACCGTCGCTGGCCGGGGATCTGCCCGCCATCGAGACGCTAACTCCCGGCGATGCGAAAAAGCGGGTCGATGCAGGTGCGCTTTTCGTCGACCTGACGCGGAGCCTGAATTACCGGGACAATCATGCCGAGGGCGCACGATGGTGCCCGCGCGAAGGGCTATCGGCAGCAGTCGCGCGGAGCGGGGCGGACAGTGTCGTTCTCATCTCCGCCGACGAGCGGCTTGCCCGGCTTGCGGCGAAGGATCTCGCGGATATCGGGATCAAGGCGGCCGCCGTGGCGGGCGGAACGGCCGCATGGGAGGCCGCCGGACTGCCGATGGCGGCCGGGATGGGGGACCCGCTCGCGGAGCCCGACGACGTCTATATGCGGCCCTATGACAAGGATGCGGGCCGCGAGGAGATGGAGCGGCGGATGAACGCCTACCTCACCTGGGAGGTCGCCCTGGTCGATCAGATCGGCCGCGAAGGCGGGATCTCCTTCCGGTCCTACCGCTGACGGACACTGAGCTCAGGCGAGAGCCCCGATACGCTCGAAGCCGGCCTCGAGGTCGGCTTTGAGATCCTCCACGTCCTCCAGTCCCGCGTGAATCCGCAGGAGTTGGCCCGGTTCGTCCCATGACGTGGCGCTCCGGGCTCCCGAGGGGTCGCCCGGCAGGATCAGGCTCTCGTACCCGCCCCAGCTGGCGCCCATACCATAGTATTCAAGACCGTCCAGGAAGGCTGCCAGTGCGGCGCGCGATACAGGTTTGAGAACAAAGGAAAAAAGCCCGCTGGCCCCGGTGAAATCTCGTTTCCAGATGTCGTGTCCGGGACAGGAGGGCAGTGCCGGGTGAAGAACCCTAGCGATCTCCGGGCGGGTTTCGAGCCATTTCGCCAGCTCCAATGCATTCGCCTGGTTTTCGGCGAGCCGGACGGCCATGGTCCGGAGCCCGCGTTGCGCGAGGTAAAGATCGTCCGGACCCGAACAATTCCCCTGCATCATGGCGCAGTCCCGAATGGCGTCCGCATGGGCTTCCTTGCTGACGATCGCCCCCATCATCACGTCGGAATGGCCGCAAATATATTTCGTCACCGCCTCGACCACGATATCGACCCCGTGCCCGAACGCGTCGAAATAGAGCGCCGTCGCCCAGGTATTGTCCATGATGACCGTGGCACCGTGCTCGTGGGCGATCTTGGCGAGAGCGGGGATGTCGCAGACTTCGAACGTCATCGTGCCCGGCGCTTCGAGATAGACCACACGGGTTTCCGGCCGGATCAGCGCATCGAGTTCTTCCGGTCTCATCGGATCGAAGAACGTGCTTTCGACACCGAACCGCTGCAGGAATCCTGACGCGAACTTTCGTGTCGGGAGATAGACATTGTCGGTGATCAGGACATGGTCGCCCGCTGAAACCTGGCTCAGAATTGCCGAGCAGATCGCGGCGAGGCCCGAGGACACCGCAATCGAGTCATCGGCGCCGTAGATCGCTGCGACCGCCTCTTCGAAGGACCGGGTTGTCGGTGTGCCGCGGCGCCCGTAGCGATATCCCTTGAAGTCTGCCTTCCGTGACGCTTCGAGGGCGTCGAGCGACGGTTTCAGAATCGTCGAGGCGTGGAAAACGGGCGGATTGACGACGCCGTGGTTGGCGTGGGGATCGCGCCCGGCATGCGTGATCAGCGTTTTCTTTCGGGTTTTGGCGCCGCGTTTCATGACTTCTCCGGAAATAACAAGCGATCTGCACCTGGCGGGTGCCCGAAATCTTAGGGGTAAAAAACCACGGTTGTCCGCCGAAAACCGGACAGATTGGTGTTCGAGGCGTGAACATATATGTACGCGCAGGTCTTCTCGCACTTGCAAAACACGTCAACTGCGTGTTGGAATTAAATCAACTGCCATGCAGACCGGCTCCCAGGTCGCCCAGTATTCGTTCGAGCAGAACGGAGTGAGGCCAAGTCAAAAGCCGCGAAGCCGGGACCCATGGCGGTGAACAACGACCGGGATCAACGGGGGCGATCCCAGAATAAATGTCAGGGATTTGCAGACCGGGACAACCGGCCGTCGTTAACCGAAACGATAACAGGGTGGGTTTCAGGATGAAGAAACTGAGTCTTTTGGGCCTTGGCCTCGGCATGCTTGCCAGCCTCGGCGTTACTGCCGGCGAGGCGTCCGCGCAGAGCACGCTTGATATTGTAAAGCAGCGTGGCGTGCTTCGGTGCCAGGTCGGTACGCCGGCGCCGGGCTTCTATCAGCTTGACGAACAGGGCAACTGGTACGGCAGCGATGTCGCCATCTGCCGGGCGATCGCCGCTGCGATTTTCGACGATCCGTCGAAAGTCGAGTTCCAGTCCGTGACCAGCGCTGTGCGTTTCACCGCGATGGCGAACGGTGAGTCCGACGTCCTTTCCCGGACCACGACCTGGACGCTGTTCCGCGACACGCAGCTCGGTCTCGATTTTACCGCCGTCAACTTCTATGACGGCCAGGGCTTCATGGTGACCAAGGATTCCGGCATCAAGAGCGCGCTGGAGCTGAAGGGCGCGACCGTTTGCGTTCTGACCGGTACCACGACCGAACTGAACCTGACCGACTACAGCCGATCCAACGATCTTGAGATCGAGCCGGTTGTGTTCGAGGATTCCAACGTCCGTGACGATACCTTCGCCAAGGGCGGCTGCGACGCGATCACCAACGACAAGTCCAGCCTTGCTTCCACCCGTGCGAAGTTCCCGGATCAGAGCGCCTACGTCATTCTGCCGGAAACCATCTCCAAGGAGCCGCTGGGCCCGGTCGTGCGCCAGAACGACTCCCAGTGGATGGACATCGTGAAGTGGACCGTCTTCGCGCTGATCCAGGCTGAGGAAATGGGGATCGACAGCACCAATATCGATGCCATGGTCGCCAATCCGGCCAATCCGGAAATGGCCCGTATGCTCGGCGTCGAGGGCGACCTCAACAAGGGCCTCGGCCTCGAGAAGGACTGGGTTGTCCGCATCATCAAGCATGTCGGCAACTATGGTGAAGTGTACGACGAGTACATGGGCGAGAAGGGCAAGTTCGCCATCGGAATCCCGCGCGACGGTAGCCCGAACGCGCTGTGGACCAAAGGCGGCCTGATGTACTCCCCGCCGTTCCGGTAAGACCTCCTAAGCAGCAGGCCCGGCCCTCAGGGCCGGGCCTCTCTGCTTCTAGGCTTCCCTACTCTTACTCGGAGATAGGCTGATATGGCTGTCGTTGACAGAGGGGCGTCAGGACAGGGGTCGTCGTTATCCGAAATCGTGAACGACGAGCGCTACCGCTCCGTATTCTACCAAATTCTCGTGTTTGCCGTCGTGATGTGGGCCGGCTGGTACCTTTTCACGAACACGGCGCACAATCTCGAAGCGCGCGGTATGAGCGCCGGTTTCGGCTTTCTTCAAAGCACGGCCGGGTTCTCCATCTCGTTTTCGATCATTCCTTATGAGGCCGGTGACAGTTATCTGTGGGTCTATCTGGTAGGTATCACCAACACGTTGCTGCTCTCGTTCGTTTCCATTGTGGCGACGACGATCCTCGGTTTCATTATCGGCGTTCTCAGGCTCTCGAAGAACTGGCTGGTGGCCCAGCTGGCGTCCTGGTACGTCGAGATCCTGCGCAATACGCCGCTGCTGCTGCAGATCCTCTTCTGGTATCTCGCGGTCTTTGCAATTCTCCCACGTCCGAAGCAGAGCTTCGATGTTCTCGGTCTCGGCCTGTTCGAGTTGAACAACCGCGGATTCTATTTTCCGGCGCCGGTACCGGGAGAGTTTTTCGGGGCCACGATGTTGACCCTGCTGGCTGCCGTGATTGCGGCCTATGTGGTCGCGGTCTGGGCCAAGAAGCGTCAGAATGCGACCGGAGAGCGTTTCCCGGCGTTCTGGACCGGCATTGGCATCGTTGTCGGTGCTCCTCTGCTCGTGTTCCTGGTTACGGGATCTCCGCTTGAGTGGGATATACCGGAGCTCAAGGGCTTCAATTTCCGGGGGGGCGCGTCCGTTCCGCCGGCTTTCTGCGCGGTCTTCATCGCACTGGTGATCTATCACGCCTGCTATATCGCGGAGATGGTTCGCGCGGGGATCCTGTCGGTCAGCCATGGTCAGACGGAAGCGTCTTATTCCCTCGGCCTGAAGCCCGGCCTGACACTACGCCTGGTCATCATTCCTCAGGCCATGCGGGCGATCGTGCCGCCGCTGATCAGCAACTGGATGAACGTGGTCAAGAACTCGTCGCTGGCGATCGCCGTGGGCTTCCCCGACCTCGTCGCGGTCTTCATGCAGACCTCGCTGAACCAGTCGGGTCACGCGATCGAAATCGTTGCCATGGTGATGCTGTTCTACATGACCGTCAGCCTGACGATCTCCGGGGCGCTGAACTATTACAACAAGCTCGTTCAGCTGAAGGAGCGGTAAGACATGGCAAATCTCGACGCATCGTCCTCGGACGTGACCTTCAAGCCGAAGCCTAGCCTGCCGCCGCCGCCGAACACGGTGGGAGCGGTCGGATGGGTCCGCAAGAACCTGTTCAGCAGTCCGCTCAACGCGTTCCTCACCCTCCTGTCTCTCTATGTGATCTGGGTGCTGGTCTCGAATGTCTTCGATTGGGCCATTCTGAACGCGGTCTGGGAGGCCGAAACGCGCCGCGAATGTCTCGACAAGGTCGGGCTCTCGGGCGCTTGCTGGGCCGGCGTGAGCCACTGGATGAAGAACTTCATCTATGGCCGCTATCCGGACACCGATGTCTGGCGGATCAATCTCGGGTTTGGAACGCTCATCCTCTGGATGGCGCCGTTCTGGTTCCCTCGGGTCACCGGCAAGATCGCCATCGGCGCGTCCGCGATCCTGATCTCGCCGTTCCTGCTCGGATATCTGTTCGCAGGCGGGGAGAAGGGGCTGTTCCTGCAGCTCATGATTTCGATCGCGATCACTTCGTTCATCTTCAGCTGGCTCCACGTACTGGTCTGTCTCGGGACAGGAAACACGCTCCGGAACGTCATCGTCTCGATGACGGGATTCGCGGCCAAACCTGACTCGGCGCAGAAATATCCGGTCATCGGACTCTTCGTCGCGCTTGCGGTCGTGGTCTTCGCCCTTCAGGCGGGCTGGCAGCTTGAGGAACAGAATACCAACCTCTGGGGCGGCCTGTTCGTCACTCTGGTGATTTCCGGCATCGGGATTGCGGTCTCGCTTCCGGCGGGGATCGTCCTGGCTCTCGGACGCCGTTCCAAGATGCCGATCATCCGGGTCTTCTGCGTCGCCTTCATCGAGCTGTTCCGCTCGGTGCCGCTGATCACCGTCCTCTTCATGGCGGTGACCATGGTGCCGCTGTTTCTGCCGGAGGCCATCAATCCGGTGAAGATCGTCCAGGCCATCATCGCGGTCTGTATCTTCTCCTCGGCCTACATGGCGGAAACCGTTCGCGGCGGCCTCCAGGCGATCCCGAAAGGGCAGTACGAGGCGGCCCAGGCCTTGGGTCTCAGCTACTGGAAGATGATGACCCTCATCGTCATGCCGCAGGCTCTCAAACTGATGATCCCGAATATCGTCGGCAGTTTCATCGGCCTGCTGAAGGACACCACGCTGGTGTCCATCGTCGGCCTCTACGATCTGCTGCTGATGCTGAAGGCCGTCAGCCAGAACCCGCAATGGAACGGTATCCATACGGAGCCGCTTTTCTTCGGTGCAATGCTGTACTTCGTTCTCTGTTTCATCATGTCGAAATACAGCCAGCACCTCGAACGCACGCTTGGAGCGGGACAGGTCCGGAAGTAATTCCGGGCCTCCCAATTCCGAATTCGTGCCTCGAAACAAGGAGTTCAGAACATGAGCATGGACGCTCAGGTTGAAAACCTCGAAAGCCACAAGTCGACAAAGAGCGACGAAGTCGTCATCGAACTGCTCGGAGTCAACAAGTGGTACGGCGAGTTTCATGTCCTCAAGGGCATTGATCTCTCCGTCTATCAGGGCGAGAAGATCGTCATCTGCGGACCGTCCGGTTCCGGCAAGTCGACCCTGATCCGCTGCATCAACCGTCTTGAGGAGCATCAGGGCGGCGACATCATCGTCAACGGGGTGACCCTGGACAACAACCTGAAGAACATCGACGCGATCCGCAGCGATGTCGGGATGGTGTTCCAGAGCTTCAACCTGTTCCCGCACCTGACCGTGCTGGAGAACTGCACGCTGGCGCCGATCTGGGTCAAGCAGACCCCGAAGGCCGAGGCGGAAGAGCGCGCGATGGAATATCTCCGCCGCGTGAAGATTCCGGAGCAGGCCGGCAAGTATCCGGGCCAGCTTTCCGGCGGCCAGCAGCAGCGCGTGGCGATCGCCCGCTCGCTCTGCATGAACCCGCAGATCATGCTGTTCGACGAGCCGACTTCGGCCCTCGATCCGGAAATGATCTCCGAAGTGCTCGATGTGATGGTCGAACTCGCGGACAGCGGCATGACCATGCTTGTCGTGACCCACGAAATGGGCTTCGCCAAGCGCGTCGCGGACCGGGTGATCTTCATGGATTACGGCGAGATCGTCGAACAGAACACGCCGGAGGAGTTCTTCACCAACCCGCGCTCCGACCGGACCAAGCTGTTCCTCAGCCAGATCCTGGCCCACTAGGAGCTCAGTCAAGAGGGGGGGGACCGGAGGGGGGACCCCTTGGAAGGGCGCGCCGCGAGAGATCGCGCGCGCCCTTCGTCTATTCCACGTCGTGACGCACTTCGCGCAGTCCGGCGAGCGCGGCCGCGTCGCAATAGAGGCTGGCCGCATCATGGCCCCTCCGGCCCGGCTCCGGCGGCATCGGGAGCCCGGCGTCGCGCGGATCCGGAAGGGTCTCTATCTCGCGGCCATAGGGAACGAAGCCGGCCCGCATATAATTGCCGAGTGCGCGGGGATGATCGAGGTCGCAGGTATGGACCCAGACCCGTCGCGCCTCCGGCCGCCAGGCGAGGTCGATCGCCGCATCGATGAAATAACGTCCGACCCCGATCCCGATGAAGTCCGGCAGCAATCCGAAATAGGAAAGCTCGACCTCACCGCCATCGGCCCCGCGTTCCAACTCACAGTACCCGGCGGGTTCGCCATCGACGGTGAGCAGGTAATATTCGGCGCCTTCGCGTTCGAGGACGCACTTCAACGTCGTGTCGTCCATGATGCGCCGGGACACCCAGGTCCAGTCTCCTCCGACGCCGTCATAGAGATAGCGGTAGAACCGGACGCTCGGAACGGCCATACGCTCAAGCGCTATCCTTCGCCCGATGTCGGGTGGACTGGCCGGGCCGCGAGCCGGTCTGGAGAGCATCTCGAGATGGATGACTGTCGTGGTGCATTCGCCGGCCTGCCAGTCGGGTGCGGGGCGAAACCGCTTGGCCATCACCAGTCGTTCTTCCTCGACATAGCCCAGCCGGTCGTAGAACGCTTTCACGGCCGCGTTGGTGGGGCGGATCATCAGCTGGGCTTTCCCGACCCCTCTGGAAATCAGCCAGTCCTCGGCCGCCCCCATGATCCTCCGGCCAAGTCCGGTCCCGTGGCTGTCCGGATCGACGCCGACATAGTAATACCAGCCCCGGTGTCCGTCATGGCCGACCATGACGGCGGCCGATAGGTGTTCCCCTTCGAAACCGAGCAGGATCTCGGCATTGGAGCTGCGGCGGCAGAACCTGATGTCCTCGTACGGATCGTTGTGCGGGACCGTCAGTCCCGCTTTCCGCCAGAGAGCGACAACAGCGGAGATATCGCGGCCCGAGATCGGACGCACGTTGAGCGAAGCCACAGCTTAGTCTCCGTCAGGTTTCGACCGGGGTTTCCGGATGAGCGCCCCATTCGCTCCAGGAGCCGTCATAGACCGCGACGTCTTCCTTGCCGAGCAGATAGAGCCCCAGCGACAGGATGCAGGCGGTGACCCCCGAGCCGCAGGTCGTTGAGACAGGCTGGCCAAGATCGAGGCCGAGATCTCCCTCGAACCGCGCGCGCAACTCGTCGGCTGGGAGGAACGTCTTGTCCTTGTTCAGGAGATTACCGAATGGCAGGCTCTTGCTGCCGGGAATGTGGCCGCTGCGCAGACCGGCGCGCGGTTCCGGCGCGGTTCCGGCGAAGCGGTCGGCGGCGCGCGCGTCGAGCACCATGCGTTCCTTGCTGTCGATATTGCCAAGCAGCGCCGGGACGTCGGTCACGAGTTCCGGCCTGAAATCGGCCGAGAACTTAGCCGCCGGCAGAGTCTCGACACCGGACGCGGCAGCCCGTCCTTCGGCAAGCCATTTCGGCAGGCCGCCATTCAGGACCGAGACCTGATCGTGCCCGAACAACCGGAACATCCACCAGACCCTGGCGGCGCTCATCATGCCGTAGACATCGTAGATGACGACGTGGTCGCCGCTGGAGATTCCCAGCGCTCCGACTTTTGCCGCGAAAGTGTCCGCATCCGGCACCATGTGGGGCAGGGGATCGTTCGGATCCTTCACGTCGTCGATATCGAAGCGGACCGCTCCCGGAATGTGCTTCTCGCGGTATTCCTGCTCGGCATCGCGGTCGACATTCGGCAGATGATAGCTGGCATCCAGCACCTTCACCGTCGGGTTGCCGAGATTCTCGGCCAGCCAGTCGGTCTCCACCAACGCGTGCGGGTTTGCGTATCCCATCATGTTCTCCCTCGGAGGCGTTCTTATTCGAGCCAGCTCGGCGTCGGCAGGCCTTTTTCCCTGAGAAAGGCCGGATTGAAGATCTTCGTCTGGTAGCGGTGTCCCCAGTCGCAGAGCACGGTGACGATGGTGTGGCCCGGGCCCATCTGCTTCGCGAGCTTCACGGCACCGGCGACATTGATTCCGGTCGAGCCACCCATGCAGAGGCCTTCCTCCATCAGCAGCTTGAAGATGACGTCGAGCGCTTCCTCGTCCGTCACCTGGAATGGCGCGTCGACGGTGATGCCCTCGAGATTGGCGGTGATCCGGCCTTGGCCGATGCCCTCGGTGATCGAGCCGCCTTCGGATTTCAGCTCGCCGTTGGCGTAGTAATTGTAGATGGCCGACCCCATCGGATCGGCAAGGCCGATCCGGATGTTCGGATTACGCTCTTTCAGCGCCATGCTGACGCCGCCGATCGTGCCGCCGCTGCCGACGGAGCAGATGAAGCCGTCGACCTTGCCGTCGGTCTGCTCCCAGATCTCCGGACCCGTGGTCTCGTAGTGGCCCTTGCGGTTGGCGACATTGTCGAACTGGTTGGCCCAGATCGCGCCGTTCGGCTCGCTTGCGGCGATTTCCTCGGCGAGACGGCCGGAATAGCGCACGTAGTTGTTCGGATCCTTGTAAGGCACGGCGGGAACCAGGCGGAGGTCGGCGCCGACGAGGCGCAGCATGTCCTTCTTTTCCTGGCTCTGGGTCTCCGGCATGACGATGACCGAGCGGTAGCCGAGCGCGTTGCCGACCAGCGCGAGCCCGATGCCGGTATTGCCGGCGGTGCCCTCGACGATCACGCCGCCCGGACGCAGCGCCCCGCGCTCCTCCGCATCGCGGATGATCGCGAGCGCGGCACGGTCCTTCACCGATCCGCCCGGGTTCAGGAACTCGGCCTTGCCGAGAATGGTGCAGCCGGTTTCCTCCGACGCGCGCTTCAGTTTGATCAGCGGTGTGTTGCCGATCGTGCCGACGAAGCCATCGCGAATCTGCATTCTTTTTCTCCGCTCTCGCGTACGGGGTGTTTGCCGGTCGAACTTAGTGATCCGGTCTTTTGGTTACCAGCCCGATCGCACCCGAAGGCTCGGATCACGCGGATTTCACCGTTTCTGATCCTGCATAGATCGGCGGAGCGACGGCCCTGCAAGCCGGTAGAGAATCTTGTCGCTCTTCAGCAATGGGCCGATCTTTTCGTAGAAGGCGACGGCCTTCTCGTTCCAGGGGTCGGCCGTCCAGTCGATCTGGGCGACGTCTCCTTCGTCGGCAAGGCGCAACAGTTCGCCCATCAAAGCACCGCCAACCCCGCCTGCACGCGCGCGGCGGGTGACGAAGAGATCCTGGATGAAAAAGCTGCGCTGGCAATTGGCGAGCGCGAAGACCTCTATATAGGCGAGAAAACCGCTGAGGCCGGAGGAAGATTCCGCAACGAGGATCTTCAGATTGCTCTCCCGGTCGAACAATTCGGCGGTCATGACATGCGCCATGTAGGAGCGCTGGTTGCGGGCCGGCAGACCATAGAAGGCGAGCAGTTCCTGTGCGAGCAGGGCAAGGGCGTCCACGTCTTCCGACCGGGCCGCGCGTACGGTGCCCGGGGCCGGGATCGTCGCGCGAGTCTCACCCTGTTCCGGATCGGGGAGCGCGGAGGCTTGGCGGAAGGAATCGGCGCTCATACCTGATCCTGAAATACGAAAGGCGACACTGGAATGCGGTGACAGACTCGACCTTGGCCGTAGTGCCCTGCGCTGTCAATTTAACGCAGCCAAAAAGCAGGGAAATAAGCGCGAATTGTCCGGCGTGGAAATTTTCTTCGAGATTTGACAGGGTGCTTCCCACGCCAATGTTATGGTGATTCTTCGATTGTTTCGCTTTTGGTCCAGGGGCCCGCAGTGTGACCAGATCCCTTATATTGCTCCGGCATGCGAAGTCGAGCTGGGACCAGCCGGACCTCAATGATTTCGATCGTCCGCTGAGCAAGCGCGGTGAGCGCGCCGCGCTGGTTGTCGGCAAGTTCCTCGAACAGGAGAGGGTCCGTCCCGACCTTGTCCTCTGTTCAGAGGCACGCCGGACGATGCAGACCTGGGAGGTCATCCGTCCCTTTCTGCCGCGCCGGACGGCGCTGGAGACAACGGCTTCCATTTATGAGGCCGGACTGGATCAGTTGTTCAAAGCGCTCACAGATTTCGGCGGAGCGGCGAAAACGCTGCTGATGATCGGCCACAATCCCGGTTTCGAACGTCTCGCCCTTGCCCTCTGCCAGGGGCAAGGCGGCGAGGACCAGCTCCGGCTGCAGGATAAATTCCCGACATGCGCCCTGGCATTTATCGACCTCGATATCGAAGAATGGTCCGCGTGCGCTCCGGGCGCCGGAACTCTGACGTGCTTCGTCACGCCGAAGGATCTCGTATGAGCAGGAAACCCGATGCGCCGCCGATGGAAGCGGAACTTCGGCTGGCGGTACCGGAGAAATGGCAGTCGAAACTGAAGCGGCTGCCCCTTCTCGTCGGCGCCGGGACGGAGCGGGCCAGGACCACACCGCTCAAGGCGACTTATTTCGATACGCCTGACGGGGCGCTTGCCGCGGCGGAAATGAACCTCCGGATACGCGAGATCGGACAGCGCCGCGTGCAGACGCTGAAGGTCGGGAGCGGCTGGCAGGCCGGTTTGACGGAACGGATCGAGATCGAGGGGTGGGTGCGGGACGCCGAGCCCGTGCTGGAGCTCATCCATCTGCCCGAAATCCGCGAATTCCTGACGCGCGACGGGATATGGGACCGGCTGCAGCCGCGCTTCGTTACCGAATTCAGGCGCACGAGCCGGGAGGTCCGCTTCGAGGGAGGGTTCGGGAGCGCGCTCGTGTCCGTCGACCTCGATCACGGCGCGATCCGGTCGGGAAGCCGGTCAATGCCGATTTCCGAGCTTGAACTGGAGCTCAAGGACGGCGATTCCGCCGCGCTTTTCGAACTCGCGCTCGCGATCCATCGGGAAGTTCCGCTGAGGCTGGAATATCGCGGCAAGGCGCTCCGGGCGGAACAGCTTTCCGCGCCGCCGGAGCCTTCGCCGGTCAAGGGGGAAAGACCGGTGCTGGCCGGCGGCAGCCGGATCAACGAATCGGCCGTCGAGATCCTGAAGGCCTCCCAGGCGCAGGTTGCCGCGAACGAGGCGGCGATCTTGGAGACAAACGATCCCGAAGGTCCGCACCAGATGCGCGTCGCCTTGCGCCGGATGCGGGCCTCTCTCGGCATGTTTCGCGCCTTCGGCGACCCCGGGCTGACCGAGCATGTCCGTGCCGAGGCGAAATGGCTGGCAAGTGCACTCGGCGAGGCGCGGGAGTGGGACGTCTATATCGAGGACCTGCACATGCCGGTCGAAAAGGCGCTTGGCGCGGGCATTCCCGCATTGAAAGAACTGCGCGGGCTCGCCGAGGCACGGCAGGAGATGGGATATCGCGATGCGCGGGCGGCCGTGGCGTCGCCGCGGTTCACCACCCTGCAACTCAATCTCGGGCTGCTGATCGAGACGTTGTCCGCGTCCGGCGGACGTTTCGACCATCTGGCACGGAGCGAGGAATTCGCGGCGTCGCGGCTCGAAAAGCGGTTTCGCAAGGTCCGGAAGATGGGCCGTCATGCGTTGCAGGGACCGAGCGAGGCGATGCACGAGTTGCGTCTCGAAATGAAGAAAATGCGCTATGCCGCCGAGTTCTTCAATTCCCTGTTCGAGGCGAAGAAAGCGAAGGCTTTCACGAAGGCGGCGGCCCGCCTGCAGAACCTGCTCGGCTACGCGAACGATTTTGCGGTTTCGGCCGAACAGCTCTCGGCCTTGCTGGACTCCGGCGGGGAAAGCGCCGGTCAGGACCTCGCGAAGGCGGCGGGCGTGGTCATCGGCTGGCATGGCGCGGAGATGGTACAGGCCAATCGCGAGATCGAGCATGCCTGGACCCGTTTTCTCGACGCCGGACGTTTCTGGCCACGGCCGGAGGCTTAGCTCCCGGAGAGTTCGGCAAGGATCTCGTCTCTGTGCGCGTCGCGTTCGGGGGCGGCACGCGGCCTCGGGGGCGGATTCCCGTCGAAACGTGGGGCCGCTGCCGCCTGCAGGCGGCCATCCTCTTCGGACCATATACCGCGCGCCGCCATATGCGGATCCCCGGCGGCGGACTCAGGGTCGAGGACAGGTGCGACGCAGGCGTCGCTGCCCTCGAACAGCGCGAGCCAGTGTGTTCGCGGTTTTGCCAGAAACAGGGTCTCGAGGCGCTTGCCCAGATCCGGCCAAAGGCCCTGCTCGAACTGGCGCGCGAAGTCCGGATCGTCCCCGAGCCCGAGTTTATCGACGAATAGCCGGTAGAATTTCGGCTCCAGGCATTGCACGGAGAGATAGCTGCCGTCGGCACAGCGATAGCAGCGGCTCCAGTGTGGGCCGTCGAGCAGGCTTTGTCCGCGCTCTGTGCGGAATCCTCCCGAGGCGCGGAGCGACATCAGAAGGTTCATCATGTGCGCCGAGCCGTCCACGATCGCGGCATCGACCACCGTGCCGCGTCCGGTTACGCGCGCCTTCAGCAGGCCGCTCAGCATGCCGACGGCCAGGTAGAGCGCGCCGCCGCCGATATCTCCGACCAGCGTCGGCGGCGGGAAGGGCGGTACGCCGGCGGGCGAGCCGTACCAGAGCGCGCCGGACAGACCGATATAGTTTAGGTCATGCCCGGCCTCCTGCACGCGGGGGCCGCTCTGTCCCCAACCGGTCATGCGACCATAAACGAGCTTCGGCTGGATCTCGAGGCAGGGTTCGGGCCCGAGCCCGAGCCGCTCCATCACACCGGGGCGAAAGCCTTCGATCAACCCGTCGGCTGTGCGGAGCAGTTTCCTCAGGAGAGCGACGTCCTCGGGATCCTTCAGGTCGAGCGCGATCGAGCGCTTGCCGCGGTCGAGAAGATTGCGTTCGCCTTTTCCCGGCACGTCCGAGGCCGTCTTTCGGTGCACGGTGATGACATCGGCGCCGAGATCCGCCAGCAGCATGGCGGTGAAGGGGGCGGGGCCGAGCGCCTCGATCTCGACGATGCGGATATCCGATAGCATGGGAGCGATCCTGTATTGCCTTGCTTCGGAGATCGTTGCCGGAAAGCGCTCCCGCGGCAATGCGCTGATTTAGGGCAAGAAAAAACGGCCGGAGCAAAGCTCCGACCGCTCTTTGATTGGCTCCCCGGGACGGATTCGAACCGCCGGCCAAGCGGTTAACAGCCGCTTGCTCTACCGCTGAGCTACCGGGGATCAGCGGCCCGCCAGGGTGTTGCCCCGACGAGGAGCCGGTATATAGCAGTGCATTTCCGAGAGTGCAAACCCCAAACGTGACAGTTTGGCAAATTTCCCGGACATGCGGATTTCTCCACGGAAACATGGAGTTTTCCGTGTCAAAGCGCTCAAATTGTGAGGGAAAAGAGAAAGCTGGAGGCCCGGGCCGGAATCGAACCGACGTACAAGGATTTGCAGTCCTCTGCATCACCACTCTGCCACCGGGCCAGCAGGGCGGGATAGGTACCGGCACCGCCCCCGCCCGTCAATGCCTTTTCAGCGTTTCCCGGTCAGACGTTCCCGCTGGCCAGCGCGGACAGCACCGCATCAGTCACCTGCCGGGTCGTCGCGGTGCCGCCGAGGTCGCGCGGCAGCACGGATCCGTCGGCCGTCACACGCTCGATGGCCGCCATGAGGCGTGTGGCCGCTGCGGTTTCTCCGAGATGCTCAAGCAGCATGGCGCTGCTCCAGAAAGTCCCTATCGGATTCGCGACGCCTTTTCCGGTGATGTCGAAGGCCGAGCCGTGGATCGGCTCGAACATCGAGGGCATGTCTCGCTCCGGCCTCAGATTCCCGGTCGGCGCGATTCCGAGCGAACCGGTGAGGGCCGCCGCCAGGTCCGACAGCACGTCGGCATGCAGGTTGGTCGCGACCACGGTGTCGAGACTCTTCGGATCCAGCACCATGCGGGTGGTCATGGCGTCCACCAGCATCTTGTCGGTCTCGACATCGGGATAATCGCCGCGAATCCGCTCGAAAATGCTGTCCCAGAACACCATGCCGTGGCGCTGGGCATTCGACTTGGTCACCAGCGTCAGTTTCTTGCGGGGGCGGGACCGCGCCAGTTCGAAGGCGAATCGCTGGATGCGCTCGACGCCGGGGCGCGTGAAGATCGAGACATCGAGGCCGACCTCCTCGGGCAATCCGACATGCACACGGCCGCCGGCCCCGGCATATTCGCCTTCCGAGTTTTCCCGCACGATGACCCAGTCAAGATCGTCCGAAGTGACATTTGCGAGCGGTCCCTTGATGCCGGGCAGCAGGCGGGCAGGGCGCACATTGGCGTACTGGTCGAGCGTCTGGCAGATCTTCAGCCTGAGGCCCCAGAGCGTGACGTGGTCGGGGATCTTGGGATCGCCGGCGGAGCCGAACAGGATCGCGTCGAACGCGCGCAGCGTATCGACGCCGTCCTCCGGCATCATGACGCCGTGTTCGCGGTAGTAGTTGCCACCCCACGGAAAATGTTCGAATTCGAGCGCGAAGCCCGAACCTGCCTGCGCGGACGCTTTGAGAACCTCAACCCCGGCATCGACCACCTCTGGTCCGATACCGTCTCCGGGAACTGCCGCAATCTTGTAGGTCTTCATCGTTTCTTACGCGGCCTCTGGAGCCGCCCCTCCCGTTCGTGCCATCTCGATTGTGTTCGAAAAACTGGCAAAGTATAACTGCCCTAAGGCTGATGAACGGCCTGCCATTTCACATGCTGGAGCACTGCCGCGCGATGTCGGACTTCGCAACTGCACGCCACAATATGGTCGAGAGCCAGATCCGCACGAACAAGGTAACGGATACGGCGATCATCGAAGCGTTCGAATTCGTCCCGCGGGAACTTTTCGTGCCGAAGCCCCTGATGGGCGTCGCCTATGTCGACGAGGACCTTGTTCTCGGGTCCGGACGGATCCTGATGGAGGCGATGGTCTTTGCGCGGTTGCTGCAGGCGGCGCTTCCGGACGCCAGCGACAAGGTTCTGGATGTGGCCTGCGGCTGCGGATATTCGACCGCGGTGCTGTCGCGCGTCGCCGGCACCGTCTATGGCGTCGATAAGGACGCCGAGATGGTCGCCGCCGCCAACGAGCGGCTCGGCTCGCTCGATGTGGACAATGCGGCCGTCGTGGCGGGCGACCCGCTTCAGGGCTACACTAAAAAAGCGCCATACAGCCTGATCGTGATCGGCGGAGGCGTCGAACGCATTCCGGAACCGTTGATCGAGCAACTTAGCGATGGCGGACGGCTGGTCACGATCCTATATGAAGACGGCGCCCGGCAGGGAACTGCCGTTCTCGTCGAGAAATTCGGCGCGACCGTCTCCAAGCGCGTCATCTTCGACGCGTCCGTTCCGCTTCTGCCGGAATTCCGCAACGAGCCGAAATTCGTCTTCTAGCCTCCGGGCGCAGCCTGGCCGGAAATAAGGGAAGTTCTCGGATGTCTCGAAAGAGAGTTATGAAAAAGCTGTATCGCACCGCCGCGATGCTGACCGTGTCGGCATGTATCCTTGGCGTTTCCGCGCCGCGCCTTTCCGCCGAAACGCTGTCCGAGGTGCTCGCGTATACCTACCAGACCAATCCGACTCTGAACGCCGCGCGCGCAAATCTGCGGGTGGTCGACGAAGGTGTTCCGCGTGCGAAGGGCGGCTGGCGTCCGACTGTCACCTCGACGCTATCGGCCGGATACAACAACTTCGATACGGAGAACAACACCAGCTCATCCGATGGGAATACGACGCCGAAGGACGCGAACATCACGGTTACCCAGCCGGTTTATCGCGGCGGACGGACCGAGGCCGACGTCAACCAGTCAGAATACCGGGTCCAGCAGGAACGGGCGAACATGTTCGGAACCGAGCAGCAGACCCTGCTCGACGCCCTGACTGTCTACATGAACGTGATCCGCGACCAGTCGGTTCTGGAGCTGCAGCAGAAAAACCTTGAACGCCTGCAGACGCAGCTGCGTGCGACACGCGATCGCTTCGAAGTCGGCGAGGTGACGCGTACGGACGTGGCGCAGTCCGAAGCGCGCGTCGCGCGTGCAGAATCGGATCTGATTCAGGCCGAAGGCAATCTTATCAGTTCGCGGGTGTCTTTTGAGCGGGTTGTCGGATTCGTGCCAAAGGATCTGCAGACCCCCGATATTGCAATCGATCTGCCGCAAAACCGCGAGAGCGCCGTCGAGCAATCCGTCGTGAACAATTTCTCGCTGATCGCCGCGAAATTCGACGAGCGCCGTCTGATTGAAGTCATCGACCTTGTCTATGGCGAGCTGCTTCCCTCGGTGAACCTGATCGGCAGTGCGGATTATACCGCCGATAGCGGGGTCAACGACGACAAGACCACCGAATTCAGCGTGACGGCGCAGGTCTCAATTCCCCTGTATCAGAAGGGGCAGGTCTCGGCCCGCGTGCGTGCGGCGAAGGAAGATGCCAACCGGTCGCGCATCGTTGTTGAGTCGATTCGCCGCGATACGGTGGATCTGGCAGCCCGCGCCTACGAGGCCTGGCAGACGTCGGTAGCGGCGATCACGGCCCTGGAAGCCGGTGTGACGGCGGCGGATATCGCCCTTCAGGGCGTGCAGCAGGAAGCTACCGTCGGGGCGCGAACGGTGCTCGACGTGCTCGATGCCGAGCAGGAACTCCTCGACGCCCAGGTCAGTCTGGTGGCCGCAAACCGCAATGAAGTCGTGGCCGCATATACGCTTCTTCTGGCGATGGGTAAATTGACCGCGGCGGATCTTGAGCTCGATGTAGAGTTCTACGATTACGACAAGCACTACCGCGAGGTCGTCGATCGCTGGTGGGGGACAGAACCC
The DNA here is from genome assembly GCF_014904705.1 of Nisaea sediminum. NCBI lineage: Bacteria > Pseudomonadati > Pseudomonadota > Alphaproteobacteria > Rhodospirillales > Thalassobaculaceae > Nisaea > Nisaea sediminum. The sequence continues at coordinate 157,432 of NZ_JACZCQ010000002.1, read as the reverse complement.
GCCGGTAAGCTGCCCTGAATCCGGAGGACTACCTGTCAGAGGATTGGCTGGCCTTTCATAGACTTGTAGGATAACCTTCAAGTCTCTTGATTCCTTGTGGGTTTGAGTCCGGATGAGCGATACGGCGCAAGAACCGTCGATGGAGGAAATCCTCGCCTCGATCAGGCGAATCATTTCCGAAGACGGCGATGAGGGCGAAGAAGCCCCTCCACCCGAAGAAGCTGCTGCGCCCGAGCCGGAACCCGAACCGGAGCCGGAACCCGAGCCTGAGCCCGAACCGGAACCCGAGCCGGAGGAAGAACCCGAGCCTGAGGAAGAGGCCGAGGAAGAGCCGGAGCCTGAGGAAGAGTCCGAGGACGAGGAAGAAGACGTCCTCGACCTGACCGATATGGAAGAAGAGGAGCCGGAGCCGCTCTTCGAGGAGCAGAAATATACCGAGGAAAGGCCGGAGCCGCCACAGGCGCCGCCCCCTCCGCCCCCTCCGCCACAGGCTCACCCGAGCGAAGGACTCGTCTCGCCGCCGCAGGCCGCCGAGACGGTCGATGCTTTCAGCCGCCTGAACGAGAAGCTCAACGAGGATTATCACGAGCTTCCGATCGGTAACGGCGCCATCACGCTCGAACGCCTGACGCGCGAGCTGATGCGTCCGATGCTGAAGGAATGGCTGGATCAGCATTTGCCGATGATGGTCGAACGGCTGGTGCGCGAGGAGATCGAGCGCCTGGTTATGCAGTCCCAGCGGCGCGATCCCTGGTAAGATACCCCCGGCTCGGGCTTTCCGGGCTGGAAATCCCCGTTCCGATGGCCTAAACCTGCTCTCCTTTTGGCGGGCCGGCACGATTTCGTGCGCCCGCCTGTATCTTTGATTGGCAAGGCCAAGGGCACCGACGATGCTTGGAAAGACATTCGAAGCGGGCGCAGTCGAAACGGCGCATTACGAGAAGTGGGAAGAGGCCGGGGCTTTTGCTGCCGATCCGACCTCGAACAAGGTCCCCTATACCATCATGATGCCGCCGCCGAACGTCACCGGCAGCCTGCATATGGGCCATGCGCTCACCTTCACGATCCAGGACATCCTTATCCGCTTCAAGCGCAAGACCGGACGGGATGCGCTCTGGCAGCCGGGCACGGACCATGCCGGGATCGCGACCCAGTCCGTGGTCGAGCGGCAGCTTGCGGAGAAGCAGATCAGCCGGCGCGATCTCGGCCGCGAGGCCTTCGTCGAGAAGGTCTGGGAATGGAAGGCTGAATCCGGCGGGACCATCACCAAGCAGCTTCGTGCCCTCGGGGCGTCTCCGGATTGGCCCCGCGAGCGCTTCACCATGGATGAGGGGTGTTCCGACGCGGTCCTGAAAGTGTTCGTGGATCTCTACAAGAAGGGCCTGATCTACAAGGACAAACGCCTTGTGAACTGGGATCCAAAGCTGCATACGGCGATTTCCGATCTGGAAGTGCAGCAGGTCGAGAGCAAGGGCCATCTCTGGTATTTCCGCTATCCGCTGGAAGACAATCCGGAGCAGTTCATCACCGTCGCCACGACGCGGCCGGAAACCATGCTGGGCGACAGCGGTATTGCGGTGCATCCGGATGACGAGCGGTACAAGGATCTGGTCGGCAAATATGCGACCCTGCCGCTGGTGGGCCGCCGCATTCCCATCGTGGCCGACGAATATTCCGATCCGGAGAAAGGCTCCGGTGCGGTCAAGATGACCCCGGCCCACGATTTCAACGATTTCGAGGTCGGGCGCCGGCACGATCTTGAGATGATCAACGTCTTCGACAGCCATGCACGGATCAATGAGAACGCGCCCGAGGCCTATCGCGGTCTCGACCGGTTCGAGGCGCGCAAGAAGGTCGTCGCCGATATGGACGCGGCGGGTCTGCTCGAGAAGATCGACGAGATCCAGCACACGGTGCCACATGGGGACCGTTCCGGCGTCGAGATCGAGCCCTGGCTGACCGATCAGTGGTACTGTGACGCGGTGACCCTGGCCAAACCGGCGATCGAGGCGGTCGAGACTGGCAAGACCGAGTTCGTGCCGAAGAATTGGGAAAACACCTATTTCGAATGGATGCGCAACATCCAGCCCTGGTGCATCTCGCGCCAGCTCTGGTGGGGCCATCAGATCCCGGCCTGGTACGGTCCGGACGGCCAGGTTTTCGTCGAGGAATCGGAAGAGGCGGCGCTGGCGGCGGCCAAGGCGCATTACGGCAAGGACGCCGAGCTGACCCGTGACGAGGACGTGCTCGACACCTGGTTCTCCTCCGCGCTGTGGCCGTTCTCGACGCTTGGCTGGCCGGAACAGACCCCGGAGCTCGACCGTTATTATCCGGGCGATGTGCTCGTTACCGGGTTCGACATCATCTTCTTCTGGGTCGCCCGGATGATGATGATGGGCATCCATTTCATGGGCGAGGTGCCGTTTAAGACGGTCTACATCCATGCCCTGGTGCGCGACCAGCACGGCGCCAAGATGTCCAAGTCCAAGGGCAACGTGATGGACCCGCTGGACCTCGTGGAGAAGTTCGGCACCGACGCGCTACGCTTCACGCTCGCCGCGATGGCGGCGCAGGGTCGCGATATCAAGCTCGCCGAGAGCCGGATCGAGGGCTACCGAAACTTCGCGACCAAGCTCTGGAACGCCGCGCGCTACGCGGAAATGAACGAGTGCAAATGGGACGCCTCGTTCGATCCGAAATCCGCCAGGCAGACGGCAAACCGCTGGATCATCTCCGAACTGGCGGCAACCGAGGCGAAGGTCTCGAAAGCGATCGACGAGTACCGCTTCAACGAGGCGGCGGGCGCGCTCTACCAATTCATCTGGGGCACGTTCTGCGACTGGTACGTGGAATTCACCAAGCCGATTCTCTCCGGTGCGGATGCGGACGCGGCGGCGGAAACCCGTACCGTCACGGCCTGGACGCTCATGCAGGCGGTCAACCTGCTGAACCCGCTGATGCCCTACATCACCGAGGAACTCTGGGGCGCCTTCGGCGGCGAGGATCTGCTGATCACTACCGCCTGGCCGCAAGGCCTCTCCGAGGCGGCCGACCCGTCGGCGGTGGCCGAGATGGACTGGGTCGTGCGGCTGATTTCCGAAATCCGATCGATCCGCGCGGAAATGAACGTTCCGGCCGGTGCCAAGATCGATCTTCTGCTGAAGGACATGTCTGCGGAGACCGAGGCGCGGCTCGCGCGCCATCGCGAGGTCATCCTGCGTCTCGCGCGCCTCGAAAGCGCCGAGGCGACCGGCCAGATCCCGGCCGGTGCCGTTCAGGGCGTGATCGACGAGGCGGTCATCGTGTTGCCGATCGCCGACGTCGTCGATCTCTCACAGGAGCGGGTGCGTCTGGAGAAGGATCTCGGCAAGCTCGACAGCGAGATCATGAAACTGGACAAGAAGCTGTCGAACGAGAGCTTCGTCGCCCGTGCGCCGGAAGAAGTGGTCGAGGAAAACCGCGAGCGGCTGGCCGAGGAAAGGGCGCGCAGGGACAAGCTGGCGGCCGCTCTGGAGCGGATTGCCGCGCTCTAGCCGGAGACGCTCTCCGTCTTACTCATATTTCCAAAGCCCGCGTTTTTCGGCGCGGGCTTTTTCCTGGGCTGGGCGATAGGCTTCGCCTGCCTCGTCCGCGACGGCCCATCCGGCACGTACCATCTGGTTCGATAGGTCCTTGCCGCCTACGATGCAGCGGGCATTGAACGTCTCGATCGCCTCGCAGCGCGCCTGCTTGCCGTCCGCCAGATCCGCCAGATGGGTCCGCGCCGCCGCACCGCAAAGCCAGGGCAGCGATCCGAACAGGCATTTTTGCCGGGGGCCGGGCGCGACGATGCCGAAAAGGCGAATGACGCTCTTGTCGATCTGAAGAGTCCCCGCGTCGATCACATGCGCCGTACCCTCAATGACGAGGGGCTTCTTGTCGGCTGCATTCGTGACCGCCGGCAAAAGAACTAGGGACAGCGTTGCGAATGCTGTGAGTGCGTTGGCGCGCATGAGGGCCCTCCGCGTCTCTCAAATCGATGATGCGATGAAATCAGGCCAGATTCCGCTCTCGTCCGCAAGGGCGAGGGGATCCTGTCCCCGCGTGAAGCCGGTCTCGACGAGCAGGGTCTTCATGCCGAGATGGCGTCCGCCGAGTACGTCCGTATGCAACGTATCCCCGACGCAGAGCACGCGCTCCGGAGGAACGTGCGGGAGATCCCGCAGCGCGCGGCGATAGACTTCCGGGAAAGGCTTGCCGAGAAACAGCGGTTCGATGCCGGCCTCGTCCGCGAGCCAATGTGCGAGATAGCCCGGCTCAAGGCTCATCGCATCGGTATAGGGCGCTGTCAGGTCCGGGTTGCACACGATTACCGGGCGCGGATATCGCCTGAAGCTCTCCAGGACCCGCCTGAAGTCGTCGCGTCCGAAAGACAGGCAGTCCATCAGCAGCAGACCGGCCGCTTCGTCGAGGTCAAAGCGATCCGTCGCCCAGTTCCGGGCCTGAAATGTACCGGACGGAACGGGCAGGGGATCGAGGCCGATCGCGGCCCAGAGACCTCCAGCCGCGTCCCGTGCGGCCTCTTCCAGGAGGCTGAGACCGGCATAAATCTCCTCCTCGGCAAAGTGATATCCGCGGCGGCGATGGCTCTCCAGCATCGCCGAAAGAGCCTTCGAGCCGTCATTGGAGATCACCCGGATCGCCGCACCGGCGTCCCGGATTGCCGCATAGGCGGGCGGGCCGGCCGGAATCACCGGCGGGCCGAGGCTGAGAACCCCGAAATTATCCAGAATGACGGCGTCGAAATCGCTGATGATCTCTGCAATTCCCGAGATCCGGCGCGGAGTGACAGGCGGCGGCGCGGGGGGAAGCCTGTGTGCCCATTTCAGATATCCGTTCCAGGCTTCCTCGAAGCTCAGCCGTTCCATATCGGGCATCTGGATCTTGTCTCCAATCGATCGGGCTTCGGAACCGGTCCGGTTCCGATGAAATGACGGTGCATCAATTGCCATGTAACATCCGGCACGGCTAGAGTGATCCGACTTTCCCCGGGCAGATGACAGAGGCTGCCGAAGCACATGACACAACACCCGAACGAGCAACGGAATAAAAGCCAGCGCCCCTGGCGCATGGCGGAGTTTCTGGGGCTTGTTTTCTTTCTACTCGTCGCGGCCGCGGTTCTGCCCATGGTCCGAGACAGCTACATCCTGCAAGACGTCTGGGTCGCGATCTGCGGCGCCATCGGACTTACCTGACTGACTTTACGCGTTTCTTTCCCTTCCGGAGTTGCCCAATGGCGCGGATTATCATCGGCGGTTTCCAGCACGAGACGAACACCTTCGCGCCGAGCAAGGCGAAGCTGGACGCCTTCACCAGTCCCGGTAGCTGGCCGGCGCTCGTTACGGGCACGCCTCTGTTCGAGGCGGTGAAAGGGATCAATATCTCGGTCGCCGGGTTTGTCGAGGAGGCGCGGCGTCTGGGGCACGAGCTGGTGCCGACGAGCTGGGCCGCGGCCTCGCCGTCAGCCCATGTGACCGACGAGGCCTTCGAACATATCGCGGGGCTGATCGTCGAAGGTATCAAGGCGGCGCTTCCGGCGGATGCGGTCTATCTCTGTCTGCATGGCGCGATGGTGACCGAAAGCTACGAGGACGGAGAGGGCGAGCTATTGCGCCGCGTTCGCGAGGTGACCGGCACGGACCTGCCGATCATGGCCAGCCTTGATCTGCATGCGAACGTCACGCCGGAGATGGTGGAGCGCGCCGACGGGCTCGACGCCTACCGGACCTATCCACATATCGACATGGCCGATACCGGCGCCAGGGTCGCTCGGACGCTGGATGCGCTGCTGAAGAGCGGCGGTGGCAGACCGGCCCGGGCCTTCGGACAGATCCCCTTCCTGATGCCTCTCGTCCGGCAATGCACCATGGCCGATCCTGCCGGACGCCTCTACGGCATGATTCCGGAGATCGAGGCCGAGCATAAGGTCTCCCTGTCCTTCGCGACCGGCTTCCCCGCGGCCGATATCTACCATTGCGGCGCCTCCGTTTTCGCCTATGGCGCAGATGAAGAAAACGTGAAACGCGCCGTGAAACAATTGGTTGATGAGATTTGCGCAGTTGAGAGCGAATTTGCAGCCGATCTTCCGGACCCGGGCAGCGCGGTTCGCGAAGCGATGCGGATCGCGGCTTCCGCCGACCGTCCCGTGGTGATCGCGGACGTGCAGGACAATTCCGGCGGCGGCGGCGACAGCGACACCACCGGACTGCTCCGGGCGCTGCTGGACAATAAGGCCGAAGGTGCGGCGATCGGGCTTCTGGTCGATGCGTCGGCGGCCGAGGCGGCGCATGCGGCGGGTGTCGGCGCGGAGATCACGCTCGGGCTCGGCGGCAAATCCCGTGTGCCGGGCGATGCGCCGCTCGAAGGCACGTTCCGCGTGGAAGCGCTCTCGGACGGCCAGTTCACGGCGACAGGCCCGTTCTACTCCGGCTCCCATATGCGGCTCGGCCTGTCGGCGCGGCTGTCGATCGGCGGGGTGCAGGTGGTGGTCGGCTCGCGCAAGGTGCAGATGGCGGACCGGATGATGTACCGCTTCGTCGGCATAGAGCCGGAGCAGATGAAGATTCTCTGCAACAAGAGCTCGGTGCACTACCGCGCCGATTTCGCCCCGATCGCCTCGGAAATCATAGAATGCGCCGCACCGGGTCCGGTGCTCGCCGATCCGGGGGCGCTACCGTGGAAACATCTCCGCCCGGGCCTGCGCACGCGGCCGCTGGGTGTGGCTTTCGGGGGCTGAGCGCTCCGGTATCTTCTCACCGCACACCTGTCGTCATTCCCGCAAAAGCGGGAACCCAGGGATCCAGTTCACCGCTCTAGGTTCTCTGGGTCCCCACTTCCGTGGGGATGACAACTTAAAAACAAAACGAAGGGCCGATCAGGCCGCCAGCTCGATCCAGACCGGGGTGTGGTCGGAGGCTTTGGGCTTGCCGCGCGGCGCGGTGTCGATCCCGGAGGCGCTTAGCCGGTCTGCGGCCTGGGGCGAGAGCAGCAGATGGTCGATCCGCACACCGTGATCGTTCTGCCAAGCGCCGCCCTGATAATCCCAGAAACTGTAGCGGTGCGGCGCCGTGTTGTAGATCCGGTAGGCGTCGATATAGCCAAGATGCAGAATCTCGCGGAAGGCGGCGCGGGATTCCGGCTGACAGAGCGCGTCGCCTGCCCAGGCGGCGGGATCGTGCACGTCGACATCCGCCGGAATGACGTTGTAGTCGCCAGCCAATACAACCGGGATTTCGGAGGCCAGCAGTTCGGCCGCGCGCGCCTTCAGGCGCTTCATCCAGCCGAGCTTGTAGGGAAACTTCTCGGTATCGACCGGATTGCCGTTCGGCAGGTAGATGGTGGCGAAACGGATCCCATTGATCGTGCCTTCGGCGTAGCGGGCCTGTTCGTCTCCATCGTCGCCTGGAAGGCCGGTCAGCGGATCCTCGATCTCGTGTTTCGAGAGGATCGCGACGCCGTTGTAGCTCTTCTGCCCGTGCGCGAGCACCTTGTAGCCGCGTTCCTCGATTTCGAGGCGGGGGAAATTATCGTCCACCGTCTTGGTTTCCTGCAGCAGCGCAACGTCCGGCTGGAAGCTGTCGAGCCATTCCAGGACATTCGGGAGCCGGGCCTTGATCGAATTGACGTTCCAGGTGGCCACTTTCATGGGAGAGAACCGCTCCGGGCTAGAGATGGGCGAGGAAGAGCATACTGCCCCGCCCGTCGCGGCCGGCCAAGCCGGTTCGAAAAAATGCCCGGAAACCGGATCAGATCGAGAAGGAGGTGCCGCAGCCGCAGGAGGAGGAGGCGTTTGGATTCGTGACCTGGAAATAGGCGCCGAGCAGCTCGTTGACATAGTCCAGTTCACCGCCGTTCAGGAGATCGAGCGACATGTCGTCCACCACGACCTTCACGCCGTGACTGACGAAAGTGTGGTCGTCGTCCCGGATCTCGTCGTCGAAGCCGAAATCGTACTGGAAGCCCGAGCAGCCGCCGCCTTCGACGGAGACCCGCATGAATTTGGCCGCGCCGTTCTCTTCCTGCTCCAGAAGCGCCGTGATCCGTTTCGCCGCGCTTTCGGTCAGGCTAAAGCTCCGTCCGCCGGTCGGCGGAACCGGGGACCCGTTCTCGGAAGATGTATTTTCGGCGAGGCTCATGGCCGCTCCAGCATGGTTCGTGGCGCGCGAGGCGCGATTATGCACTGTTCTTTGAAAAAAGTAATGTTTCCGCCCGCGAATTCAATCCGTTTCCCGGTCGCTGCCATTGCGCCCGGACCCTCCCGAGAGTAGGTTCCGCCCAGTTCGAATCGCACCCGGCCCACTCTCATGCCCGAGTCCCAGAACTGGACGCTGAAACAGCAGTTCGCTCCCTACGCCGTGGATTTCCGGAACAGCCGCGGCCGGCAGTTTTCGGAGCCGGAGGCGCGCGAGCGTACGCCGTTCCAGCGCGACCGCGACCGGATCCTGCATTCTGGCGCCTTCCGGCGGCTCGAATACAAGACCCAGGTCTTCGTCTATCACGAAGGCGATTATTACCGCACGCGCCTGACCCACAGTCTCGAGGTCGCGCAGATCGCGCGCTCCATCAGCCGCTCGCTCGGGCTCAACGAGGACCTGGCGGAGGCGCTGGCTCTCGCGCACGATCTGGGCCACACGCCCTTCGGACACGCCGGCGAGGACGCGCTGGACGCCGTGATGCAGCCTTATGGCGGTTTCGATCACAATGTTCAGACCGTGCGAGTGCTGACACTCCTCGAACAGCGCTACGCGGCCTTCGATGGGCTTAATCCGACCTGGGAGACCCTCGAGGGGATCATCAAGCACAACGGTCCTCTTGTTGGACCGCATGGCGCGGGCGAGGTGCCTCCGATCATCGCTGAGCTCGACAGCAAACTGCAATTGCAGTTGAACGGTTATGCCAGCGCGGAGGCGCAGGTAGCGGCCATTTCAGACGATATCGCGTATCACACACATGACATCGACGATGCGCTTCACGCCAATCTGTTCGGTATCGAAACATTGTTGCAAGCGCCACTCGCGGGCGAGATCGTCGCGAAGGTCCGAGATACCTATGGCGACCTTTCGAATTCGAAGCTGGTGCAGGAGATCGTCCGCCGCCTGATCGGCATCATGGTCGAGGATCTGCTGACGGAGAGCCGGAAAAGACTGGCCGAGCACAAACCGCGCTCTGCCGACGATATCCGCCAGGCGCCAGTGCCGATCATCTCCTTCTCCCCGGAGATGGAGGAACGGAACAAGGCATTGAAAAGCTTCCTGTTCCAGAACATGTACCGGCATTACAAGGTGAACCGCATGGCGAGCAAGGCGCGCCGTGTGGTGACAGACATGTTCGAACTTCTGATGAAGGAGCCGAACTGCCTGCCGGCACAGTGGCAGCGCACCGGCAACGACCAGCCCGGCGATATCGAGGAAAGCAAGCAGGCCCGCCTCGTTGCCGACTATATTGCAGGCATGACAGATCGCTACGCGATGATCGAGCATGCCCGTCTCTTTGACCTGAATGCGAAGACCTGATGAACGTTTTCAATCACTTCCAGTCCAAACTTAACGCAGAACTCGAATCGCTGTCGGCGAATGGAGCACTACCGGCCGGCATCGATGCGAGCCGGGCCGTGGTCGAGCCGCCTCGGGATCCCTCGCATGGCGACATCGCGACCAACGCGGCCATGGTGCTGGCGAAACCGGCGGGCATGAAGCCGCGGGACATCGCGGACATGCTGGCAGAGCGGATGCGCGGATGGGACGAGGTCACGGAGGTGGAAATCGCCGGTCCCGGTTTCATCAATCTTCGGATCGCGGACGCATTCTGGCGCAGCGCTGTCGCAGACCTGCTGAAAGCCGGCATTGCCTACGGCGCGTCCGGCATGGGCAAGGGCCGGAAGGTGATGGTGGAATACGTTTCCGCCAACCCGACGGGCCCGCTTCATGCCGCCCATGCCCGCGGCGCGATCGTTGGCGACGCGCTCGCTTCGCTCCTGGTAAAGGCTGGGTTCGATGTCCTCCGCGAGTATTACATCAACGATGCTGGCGCCCAGGTCGATACCGTGGGGCGATCCACCTATCTCCGCTATCGGGAGGCGCTCGGCGAGGAAATCGGCACCATTCCGGAAGGCCTTTATCCCGGCGAATATCTGAAGGATGTCGGAGAGGCGCTTGCCAAGCGGGACGGGGACAAGTGGCTCGGCAAGGACGAAGCCGAGTGGCTTCCGGAAATCCGCGCCTTCGCGATCTCCGAGATCATGGGCTGGATCAAGGAAGATCTGGGCCTCCTTGGCGTCGACATGGCGGTCTACAGCTCGGAGAAGGCGCTGGTCGAGGCCGGTGCTGTCGACATGGTCATGGAGACGCTCGAAGGCCGCGATTTGCTCTATACCGGCGTGCTCGAGCCGCCGAAGGGTAAGAAGCCGGACGACTGGGAGCCGCGCCCGCAGCGGCTCTTCAAGGCGACCGAATTCGGCGACGATGTCGACCGGCCGATCCAGAAGTCGGACGGTACCTGGACCTATTTCGCCAACGATATCGCCTATCATCTGGATAAATACCGGCGCGGCTATGCCGACATGATCAACATCTGGGGCGCCGACCACGGCGGCTATGTCAAGCGCATGAAGGCGGCGGTGAAGGCCGTCACAGGCGGCGAGGGCGAACTCGACGTGAAACTGTGCCAGCTCGTGCACCTGATGGATGGCGGCAAGCCGGTGAAGATGTCGAAGCGCGCGGGCACCTTCGTGACCATGCGGGATGTCATCGATTCGGTCGGCAAGGACGTGCTCCGTTTCATCATGCTGACCCGGCGCAATGACCAGACCCTTGAGTTCGATTTCAAGAAAGTCACCGAGCAGAGCCGCGAAAATCCGGTCTTCTACGTCCAGTATGCCCATGCGCGCTGCCATTCCGTGCTCCGGCATGCCGAGGAGGCCATGAACGGCGCCAATCTTTCCGGAACCGCTCTCGCGTCGGTAGTGCTCGACCGCTTGACCGATCCCGCCGAGCTTGGTCTCATGAAAACGTTGCTCGCATGGCCCCGCACGGTCGAAAGCGCCGCCGAGGCACACGAACCGCACCGGATCGCCTTCTATCTCGGCGACGTCGCCGCCGCCTTCCACGGTCTGTGGAACAAGGGCAAGGAAGACACGACCCTGCGCTTCCTGGTCGACGAGGACAGCGAGCTGACCATGGCCCGGCTGGCATTGGTGCGGGCGACCCAGACCGTGATCGCCTCCGGTCTTGATCTGATCGGAGTCGAGCCCGTGGAGGAACTGCGCGCATGAGCTTGCATTCGGGGGCACCGGAACGGCCGCGGATCATCGAGGAGGACGAGCGTCCTGGACCGCCGCCGCTCATGTCGGAAGAGCGCGGCAAGGGACGGGGGCTGACCATCCTCGCCGCCGTGTTGGCCGTGACCGCCTTCGCCGGTGTCGTCTGGTACGCCTACGACCAGGGCCGGCGGATCGGCAGCGAGACGGCGGCGCCCCTGATCAAGGCAGACGACAGCCCCTCGAAAGTGCGCCCGGATTCGCCGGGCGGCATGCAGGTACCGCATCAGGACAAGCTGGTGCTCGACGATCTCGGTTCCGGCCGCGGCGCGCAGAACGGTGAAGGCAGGGTCGAACGCCTTCTGCCGGCGGGGCCGAACCCCTCCCCCCCCCGCCGGAAACGCCCGTCCCCCCCCCAGAGCCCCTGCCCGCCGCCCCGGCGCCCGAAGCCCCGACTGACAGTGCGACGGTTGCCGTCGCACCCGCCGAGACCACCCCCGCTCCGAGAGGGCCCGAGACCATTCCGCCCGCGAAAGCGCCGGACGTGACGGCGCCGAAAGCCCTTGTGCCGCCGCCGCCGGCTCCGGCCCCAACACCGGTGCCAGCGCCCGCCACGGCGGCCGAAGCACCGAAGCCCGCCGCACCGGCACCGAAACCGGCTGAAACGGCGGCCGCGGCACCGACAACAGCACCGAAGGCGCCCGCCGCCGGGGGCTTCAATATCCAGATCGCGGCCCTGCGCACAGAAGCGGCGGCCGAAAAGGAGTGGGCCCGGGTTCAGACTGCCAACAAGTCTCTGCTCGGCGGACTGCAGCCGACCTACCAGCGCATCAGCACGGCGAACGGCGTCTTTTTCCGGGTTCAGGGAGGTCCCCTGACGGAGGATGCGGCAAAGGACGCCTGCACCGCGCTCAAGGCCAAGGGCCAGGCCTGCCTCGTCGTCAAACGCTAGATCGGATCCGCCTATGCGCGCCCTGATTCTCGGCTGTGCCGGGCCGGAACTGTCCCGGACCGAGCGGCAGTTCTTCGTCGAGACCGAACCGTTCGGTTTTATTCTTTTTCAGCGAAACTGCGAGAGTCCTGAGCAGATCCGTATGCTAACGGAGGAGCTGCGGGATTGCGTCGAGCACCATGCCCCGGTGCTGATCGACCAGGAAGGTGGTCGCGTGCAGCGGCTGAAGCCGCCGACATGGCGGAAGGCGCCGCCGGCGGCCCTGTTCGGAGAGCTGTACCGTAAAAACCCGGTGCGCGCAGAGCAGGCGGCACGGGTGAACGCCCGTCTGATCGCGGCTGAACTGACGGCCTGCGGCGTCGATGTCGATTGCCTGCCGTTGCTCGACGTGCGCCAGGACGGCGCACATGACGTGATCGGCGATCGCGCCTTTGCAGGCGATGTGGAGACAGTCGCCCGCCTCGGTCGGGCGCAGGCCGAAGGTCTCGCCGCCGGCGGTGTCGCGCCGGTCATGAAGCATATCCCGGGACATGGCCGCGCCGGTGTTGACAGCCATCACGCTCTGCCGCGGGTGGATGCCGCGCACGATACGCTGACGGAAGTGGATTTCGCGCCCTTCAAGGCGCTCGCAAGTCTCCCGATGGCGATGACGGCGCATGTGATCTACGAGGCGCTGGACGCCGAGAACGCGGCGACGGTCTCGGCGAAGGTCGTCCGGGACAGCATCCGCGGGGAAATCGGGTTCGACGGCCTCCTGATGACCGACGACATCTCCATGAAGGCGCTCGCCGAGCCGCTCGCCGTCTCCTCTGCGCGTGCCCTCGAGGCGGGATGTGATGTCGTCCTGCACTGCAATGGGGAAATGGACGAGATGCGGGAGATTGCGGGCGCCGTTCCGGCCCTGTCCGGAGACGCGCTACGCCGGGCGGATATGGTGCTCACGTTCATGGAACGGATCCGCAGGGAGGCGCAACCGGCTAACCGGGAGGAACTGCTCGCGTCCTTCGCCGAGCTGTCCGGCACGGCCTCCTGATGGAAAACTTCGTCTCCGACATTCTCTTTACCGCCTCGATCTGGGCGCTGCCGGTGCTGATCGCCATCACCATGCACGAGGCGGCACACGGGTTCGTCGCCAATCTGTGCGGCGATCCGACGGCGCGGCTGCTGGGGCGGGTCACGCTCAATCCCTTCGCCCATATCGACAAATTCGGTACCATCGTCCTGCCGATCCTGTGCATCATCTCGGGCTGGGCGCTTGCCGGAACGCCGTTCGTGTTTGGATACGCGAAACCCGTGCCGGTTGCCATGTCGCGCCTCAACAATCCGCGGCGCGACATGATGCTGGTCGCGGCCGCCGGTCCCGGGATCAATGTCCTGCTCGCCATAGCCGCGTCCGCGCTGCTGCACACGGTCACCTGGTTCCCGGAATGGTTCGGCGCATGGTGGGAACAGACGCTGATCAACGGGGTGCTGCTCAACCTGGTGCTGGCGGTCTTCAACATGCTTCCCATTCCGCCGCTCGATGGCGGGCGGATCGTGACAGGTCTGCTGCCCTACGAGCTTGCCCGTCGCTATGTCCGGCTCGAGCGCTATGGAATCTTCATCGTCGTCGGTTTGCTGTTCCTGCTGCCCTTCATCGGACGCGAGATCGGCATCGAACTCAATTATCTCATGCGCCTGGTCATGATCGGCGTGCATTATCTGCTACAATTCGTGCTGATGCTGACAGGGCAGATCTGAGAGAGCGTATGAGCGATACGGGGGCATTCGAGAGCCCGGAGCCTGATCACCGCAGGCGGCGCGAGCCGGTGCAGCTCTCGCTGTTCCTCAATATCGACGGTTTCGAAGGTCCGATCGACGTGCTGCTGCAGCTTGCGCGGGAACAGAAGGTGGATCTGATCCATGTCTCGGTGCTGCAGCTCGCCGAGCAGTATCTCGCCTTTGTCAATCAGGCGCAGAAGCTAAACCTGGAACTCGCCGCCGACTATCTCGTCATGGCGGCTTGGCTCGCCTACCTGAAATCCCGTCTCCTGCTGCCTCCCGCGGAGAAGGAAGAGGAGGAGCAGACGCCGGAGGAGCTGGCCGAAGCGCTCAGGTTCCAGCTCATGCGCCTCGAGGCGATGCAGCAGGCGGGCGAGGCGCTGATGGCGCGTCCGCAGTTCGGCAGCGATTTCTTCGCCCGCGGGCAGGGGGACCGCATCTCGGTCCGTCGCCGTGCGGTCTATGACGTCACGCTCTACGAACTGCTTCGGGCCTATGCCGATCACCGGGTCCGGCACGACCGGCTCGCGCTGAAGATCGAGGCGACCCATCTCTATTCCGTCGAGGATGCGGTCAAGCGGCTGAGCCGGGTGCTGGGCGCTGTACCCGAATGGCAGACTCTGTTTTCCTTCCTGCCTGAAGGCCTCCGGAAGGGGCTCCGGATGCGCTCCGCGATCGCCTCGACCTTCGTCGCCTCGCTGCAGCTGGTGAAGGACGGTAAGGCCGAGCTCAACCAGTCGGGGACGTTCCAGCCGATCTATTTCCGCTCCCGGGAGGGCGATGCGTGAGTTCCGACCAGACCGAGAATAGCGGGCCGAGCCGGGCCGAGCGGATCGTCGAAGCTCTGCTGTTCGCGAGCAAGGACCCGCTTTCGGCCGCGGAGATTTCCGAGCGCCTGCCGGACGGTGTCACGGCGGAGCCGATCCTCGCGGCCCTGCAGAAGCGCTATGCCGATCGCGGTATCCATCTTGTAACCGTCAAGGACCGCTGGGCCTTCCGCACCGCGCCTGATATCGGCGAGGCGCTGCGCATCGAAGTCGCGGTCCGACGCAAACTCTCCCGCGCGGCGCTGGAGACGCTGTCCATCATCGCCTATCACGAACCGGTTACCCGGGCCGACATCGAGGAAATCCGCGGTGTCGCGGTCAGCAAAGGGACGCTGGACGCGCTTCTCGAGGCCGGCTGGATCCAGCCGCGCGGACGCCGGCAGGTGCCGGGCCGCCCGTTGACCTGGGGAACGACCGAGGCCTTTCTCGACCATTTCGGCCTGAGCTCGCTCGCCGATCTGCCGGGTCTCGAGGAGCTGAAAGCAGCCGGGATGCTCGACAAGCGGCCTGGCCTCACGTCCATCGCCATGGGCGACGACAGCGATGACGAGGACGACAACGAGGAAGATGACGGCCAGTTTGAACTGCTCGACGCGGAAGATGGAGCGTGAGCCGGAAAAAGCGTCGCAGCCGGTTCGACTTGAGCCGGCCTGTCGCTTCTGATACCCCCGGACCTGCCATGAACTCTGAACCCAAACACAGTCTCCCTGCGCGCATGTCGCGGTGCTCCTGCAAGACGGGTGCAACACCGGAATGACGCCCGTGCTTCGCCTGGAGGGGATTACGCATCGTTTCGACGGAGTCCCTGTCGTCGACGACCTCTCGCTGGAGATCGGAGCCGGGGAGGTGGTCTGCCTGCTCGGACCGTCAGGTTGCGGCAAGACGACGGCGCTGCGTCTGGCGGCCGGTCTCGAGCAACTGCAAACCGGCAGGGTGTTGATGGGGGATCGCGAAGTGGCGGCGCCGGGCCGCCAGATCCCGCCGGAGCAACGGGGAATCGGTCTGGTCTTTCAGGATTATGCCCTATTTCCTCATCTGAGCGTCGTCGACAATGTCGCCTTCGGCCTCTCCGACCTTCCGAAAGCCGAGCGCCGGGAGAAGGCGCTGACGGAACTGCGCCGGGTCGGCATGGAGGGGGCAGCGGACAAGTTCCCGCACGAACTCTCTGGCGGCCAGCAGCAGCGCGTCGCACTGGCGCGGGCGCTGGCGCCCAATCCGCGCATCATCCTTCTTGATGAGCCCTATTCGGGGCTCGATACGGCGCTCAGGAGCCAGGTTCGGGACGACGTCCTGCATCTGCTGAAGGAAAGCGGCGCCGCGACGCTGATGGTGACCCACGATGCCGAAGAAGCCATGTTCATGGCAGACAGGATTGCCGTCATGCGGGACGGGAAGATCGTGCAGGAGGGCTCGCCCCACACGCTCTACTGCTATCCCAATTCCGCCTTCGTTGCCGGGTTCTTCGGGGAGGTTAATGCCTTCTCCGGAAGGGTCGAAGGCGGTCAGGTCCAGACGCCGATCGGACATGTCCGCGCCGAAGGACTTCCGGACGGGGACGAGGTCGCCGTGATCGTGCGTCCGGAGGGCCTGCGGGTCACGACCTTGCAGGCGGGACAGAGCGACTATACGGCAAGGGTCATGCAGGCCCGGTTGCTCGGGCGCAGCAGTCTCATTCACCTGCATGTCCATTCCGGCGAGAACGGCAACGGACTCGAATGGCACTTTCATTCCCGCATGCCCGGCATATTTCTTCCGGAAACCGGAACGCGCCTTAGGATCGAGCTCGATCCGGGACAGATATTCGTTTTTCCGGCAAGGGAAGGACACGTGTCCTGAAATAACCTGGGCGCCGGACGTTGCAGTGCACGGGTGAACATGCCTATATACCGCAAAAGTCCCGTGGCGGGGCGGAACGAATTGATTCGAATGGGAGCGTAACCTTATGGGTGCGATGAGTATCTGGCACTGGCTGATCGTGATCGCTGTCGCCCTGCTGCTGTTTGGCGGCGGAGGCAAGATCTCCTCGATCATGGGCGATTTCGGCAAGGGCCTGCGCAACTTCAAGAAGAGCATGAAGGAAGAGGGCGACGAGCAGGGGGCCGAGACGGAATCCGCCAAGAGCCTGAAATCCGAAGAGACCGCCGGGACCGAGTCCAAGGCCGATCAAGCTCAGAAAAGCTGAGCGGACAAATCTCTTTACGGCCTTCCGGTGGCTGACGCCGGAAACGGACGGGCCCGCGGGCGGGCCGTCCGCTCGCGTGACTGATGGTATGCGCTGATGTTTGATCTCGGCTGGCAGGAATTCATGCTGATCGCGTTCGTCGCGGTGGTCGTCGTGGGACCGCGCGACCTGCCGCGCGTGGTGCGATCGATCAGCACCTACATCCGCAAGGCGCGGAGCGTGGCGCGCGAATTCCAGAACTCTCTCGAAGAGGTGGCCCGCGAGGCCGAGCTGGACGATCTGCGCAAGGAAGCCAAGAGCATCTCAAGCGGGGACCTCGAAAAGAAGGTCAACGACTGGGTCGATCCTTCGGGCGAGACCAAGAAGGAGATGGAGCGCATCGCGAGCCAGGCCAAGGATGCTGCGTCCTCGCGGCCGGTCGAGACCCCGGCTGAGCCGGCCCCTGTGAGCAAGCCGGAGCCGGCTGCGGAAAAAACTTCCGCCGATGAGGCGCCAGAGACCAAAGATGCGAAGAGCGCCGAGAAAAGCGCTGCGGCCGGACAATAATCCATGAGCGACGAAATCGAAGAAAAGCGGATGCCGCTGCTGGATCATCTGGTCGAGTTGCGGACCCGCCTGATCTATTCCTTTGCCGCTTTCCTGGTTGCGTTTTTTGCCTGCTATGCGGTCTCCGAGCAGATCTTTTCGTTCCTTGTTGCGCCGCTCGCGCATCTGACGGAGGGCGAGTCCGGGCGCCGGATGATCTATACCGCGCTTCACGAGGCCTTCTTCACCTACCTTAAGGTCGCCTTTTTCGCCGCCGCCTGCGTCGCCTTTCCGGTGATCTCGATCCAGATCTGGCAGTTCATCGCACCGGGTCTCTACAAGGACGAGAAAACGGCCTTTCTGCCGTTCCTGATCGCGACTCCGGTTCTGTTCACGATCGGCGCCGCGATGGTCTATTACCTGGTCATTCCGCTCGCCTGGAAGTTCTTCCTCGGCTTCGAGCATCCGGGCACGGACGGCTCTCTGCCGCTGGTACTGGAGCCGAAGGTCGACCAGTATCTCTCGCTGGTGATGCGGCTGATCTTCGCCTTCGGCGTCTGTTTTGAACTGCCGGTACTGATGATCCTGCTCGCCAAGGTCGGGATCGTGACCTCGAGCGGGCTGGCCAAGAAGCGCAAATACGCCATCCTCATCGCCTTCATCGTCGCGGCGGTTCTGACGCCGCCGGACGTCATCTCTCAGGTACTCCTGGCCATCCCGGTCGCGATTCTCTACGAGATCTCGATCATCGGGGCCCGCATCGTCGAGAAAAAGCGCGGCTATGACGCCGACGAATTCGAGGATGACGACGACGAGCCCGAGAGTTCGTCTAGCACCGCCACCTGACGCCTCGGCGCGCCGGCTATCGCCCGGCGCCCGCCGCTGGACCCGCCGGGTGGCAGTGCCTATAAGAGTTCACCGGATTTCCGAACAGAATGCCGAACAGAATGGACGTGTGAGATGCACGATATCAGATGGATTCGCGAGGACGGAGCGGCCTTCGACAAGGCCATGGCGCGCCGCGGCTTCGAGCCGCAGGCCGGCGCCATCCTTGAGATCGACAAGAAGTGGCGGGACGCCACGACAGAACTGCAGACCCTGCAGCAGCGCCGCAACGAAGCCTCCAAGGAGATCGGCAAGGTCAAGTCCCAGGGGGGCGATGCCGACGCGTTGATCCAGGAAGTGGCCGACATCAAGGCCCGTATGCAGCAGCTCGAGGAGGACGAACGGTCGCTCTCCGAAAAGCTGGACGCAGCTCTCTCCGGGTTGCCGAACATTCTCGCCGACGACGTGCCGGACGGTCCGGACGAGAGCGCGAATGTCGAAATCCGCAAGGTAGGGGCGGTCGCGCAGGGCAATGCCAAGGCACCGGATCATGTCGCCATCGGCGAAGGCCTCGGGATGATGGATTTCGAGACCGCCGCTAAGCTCTCCGGCGCGAGGTTCACGCTCCTGAAGGGCCAGCTGTCCCGTCTTGAGCGCGCGCTCGCCAACTTCATGCTCGATATTCATACCGGCGAGTTCGGTTATACCGAGGTCTCGCCGCCCTACATGGTGCGCGACGCGGCGCTCTATGGCACCGGGCAGCTGCCGAAATTCGGCGAGGACCTGTTCCGGACGACCGGCGATCATTGGCTGATCCCGACCGCCGAGGTGCCGCTGACCAACATGGCCAACGGGGAAATCCTGGCCGAAGAGGAACTTCCTCTCCGTTTCACCGCCTACACGCCGTGCTTCCGTTCGGAAGCGGGTTCGGCAGGGCGGGACACGCGCGGCATGATCCGGCTGCACCAGTTCAGCAAGGTCGAGCTCGTCTCCATCACCCATCCGGACAAGTCCGCCGAAGAGCACGAGCGGATGACGAACTGTGCCGAAGAGGTGCTGAAGCGCCTCGGGCTCTCATATCGCGTCGTCACGCTCTGTTCCGGCGATACCGGGTTTGGCGCGCGCAAGACCTACGATATTGAGGTCTGGCTGCCGGGGCAGGACGACGGCAAGGGCATGTATCGCGAGATTTCCAGCTGCTCGAACTGCTGGGATTTCCAGGCGCGCCGCATGAAGGCCCGGTACCGGGTCGCAGGGGGCAAGCAGACCGCCTTCGTGCATACCCTTAACGGCTCCGCGCTGGCGGTCGGCCGCACCCTTATCGCGGTGCTGGAAAATTATGCCGAAGAGGACGGCTCGGTTTCCGTGCCTGAGGCTCTGCAGCCTTATATGGGCGGCCTCACACGGATATCCGCCGGCGGCTGACGGGAGAACGCTCCATGGCCTGGCCGCTCGATCACTCCAAGGCGCGCATCCTGATCTCCAACGACGATGGCTTTTACGCACCGGGACTTCAGGTCCTGGTGCGGATCGCCCTCTCGATCTCGGACGATGTCTGGGTTGTGGCGCCGGAGACGGAGCAGAGCGGCGCCGGCCATTCGCTGACCCTGCGCAGACCGCTCCAGGCCCGCGAGCATCAGCCCAACTGGTATTCCGTGAACGGCACGCCGACCGATTGCGTGTTGCTGGCGGTAAACCTGCTGATGAAGGACAAAAGACCGGACATCGTGCTTTCCGGCGTGAACCGAGCCGGCAATCTCGCCGAGGACATGACCTATTCCGGGACCGTGTCCGCAGCCATGGAAGCCACTATTCTTGGCGTCCCGGCCATCGCCTTCAGCCAGGAAGTGATCGACGGTGAGGCGGCGGACTGGACACCGGCGGAGACCTACGGTCCCGACCTGCTGCGCCGGATCCTGAAGCAAGGCTTTCCGTCGGACACTCTACTGAACGTCAATTTTCCTCCGGTTCCGGCCAACCAGGTCCGGGGCATCCGGGTTACCAATCAGGGCAAGAGGAAGAACGGCGACGACATCATGGAAGTGATCGATCCGCGCGGAGCGAAACATTATTGGATCGGCCATATGCAAAGCATGCGACCCTATGCGAAGGGAACCGATCTGCAGGCGATCGACGAGGGATACATCTCGGTGACGCCGATCAAGATGGACATGACCGACACCGTCACTTTGACGGAACTGCAACGGGCCTTTTCGGCCGAAAGCGCGAACGGTTGAACGGCGATGACGCTTGAGGAAAGCAAGATCCGCCTGATCATGGAACTGCGCCGGGAGGGTATTTCGGACGCATCCGTGCTCGGTGCGATCGAGCGCATCCCGCGGGAGATCTTCATCCCGGCGCCGATCAAGACCTTTGCCTACGATAACCGTGCGCTGCCGATCGGTGCCGGGCAGACGATCAGCCAGCCCTATGTCGTGGCCTATATGACCCAGGCGCTGAAGCTGGACGACCGGAGCAAGGTGCTGGAGATCGGCACCGGCTCCGGATACCAGACCGCGATCCTCGCCAAGCTGGCGCGGCGGGTCTATTCGATCGAGCGGCACAAGAGTCTCTCGGAAGAAGCGAACGCGCGCTTCAAGCAGCTCGACCTGCACACGATCTCCACCCGAGTCGGCGACGGCAGCAAGGGCTGGCCGGAGCAGGCGCCGTTCGACCGCATCATCGTCACCGCAGCCTCCGAGGACGTTCCGGAGCAGCTCCTGGAACAGCTCGCGGTCGGCGGCATCATGGTGGTCCCGATCGGCCCGCAGGACGGGACCCAGCATATCTTCCGCTTCACCCGGACCGAGGGGGGGATCGAGCCGGAGCGGATGCTCCCGGTGCGATTCGTTCCGTTGATCGAGAGCGAGGCGCGGGACAGCGCCTGAAATGCACAGTGCCGCCGCAAGTTAGCGCTATCCGTCCTCCGTCGCTTGAGCCCCGGGATCGCAAAACCTAAACTCGCCCCATGGCCGAAAAGCGTTCACGATTTTTGGTGGCGGTCGCGCTTCTGCTGCTGACCGGTCTGCTCGCCTCCTGCAGCGGGAACGCGCCCCGCCTCGCGAACTCGCGCCCGGATGCCGGCGTGCGCCTTGCCATTCCCCCGGGCGGACGGATCAGTGCCGGCCCCAGCGACACCGTCTACGAGATTTCCCGACGATACGGTGTGCCGGTGCGAGACATCATCCTCGCCAACGGCCTGCAACCGCCCTACAGGCTCAGCGTCGGCCAGGACCTCCGTCTGCCGGCGCCCAGCAATTATCTCGTGCGTCCGGGCGATACGGTGTTCTCGATCTCCCGGCGCTTCAATGTCGACATGCGTACGGTCGTGCAGATGAACGGGATCGCGGCGCCGTACCAGATCCATGTCGGTCAGGAACTGCGTCTTCCGTCGCGGGAAGTCGCGGCGGCGGCGCCGAATGTCGCCCTGCCGGAGGGACCGGGCGCGCGCGGCAGCCGGACCCGGACGGCCTTGCTGACTCCCGGAACCGTCGCGCTGCCCACGCCCAATCCGCGCAGCCCCGCTGCGCCCGCGCCCGCTATTTCAAGAGCCGCGCCCGCGCCGGCACCCGTCAGTCCGTCTGTTGCACCGGCCCCGACTCCGAAAGGGAAGACCGGCCTCGAGGTGGCGCGAATACGTCCTCCGGAACGCACAGGTTCCAGCTTCCGATGGCCGGTGAGGGGACGGGTGATCGCCAATTTCGGACCGAGGCAGGGCGGTTTGCACAATGACGGCATCAACATCGCCGCGCCGCACGGGGCCCCTGTCGTGGCGGCCGAGAACGGGGTCGTCGCCTATGCGGGAGATGGACTCCCGGGCTTCGGCAGGCTTTTGCTGCTGAAACATTCCGACGGCTGGATCACGGCCTACGGCCATACGGACAAATTGCTGGTCAAGCGCGGCGATGTGGTGCGCCGGGGTCAAGCCATCGCAACGGTCGGCTCAACGGGCAGCGTCGACCGCCCGCAGTTACATTTCGAGATCCGCAAGGAAAAGCGCGCGGTCGATCCGCGGCAGTATCTGGAAAAGACCTGACGACCGTCTGAGATCAGTCGAGTTTCTTGCCGAGATCGCCGGCCAGATCCTGGATGAACTGCCAGGCGACGCGTCCGGAGCGCGCACCGCGGGTCACCTGCCATTCCTTCGCCCGCGCCCGCAGCTCGTCGGCGGAAATCGGCAGATCGTAGGCGCCGGCATAGCCTTCGATCATGGAGAGGAAGGTATCCTGATCGCAGGCATGGAAGCCGAGCCAGAGACCGAAACGGTCGGACAGCGAGACTTTCTCCTCGACGGCCTCGCCGGGATTGATCGCGGTCGAGCGTTCATTGTCGATCATGTCCCGCGCCATCAGGTGGCGGCGGTTCGAGGTTGCATAGAAGAGCACGTTGGTCGGACGGCCTTCGACGCCGCCTTCCAGCACCGCCTTCAGCGATTTGTAGGAATTGTCCGCGAAATCGAAGGAGAGGTCGTCGCAGAACACGATCAGGCGTCGGTCAGTGTCGCGCGCCAGGTTGAGAAGGCGGGGCAGGGTTTCCAGGTCCTCGCGGTGGATCTCCACCAGAGCCAGGATGCCGTCGCGCTTGCGGTTCACCTCGGCATGCACGGCTTTCACCAGCGAGCTCTTGCCCATGCCGCGCGATCCCCAGAGCAGCGCATTGTTTGCCGGCAGACCGCGGGCGAAACGGTCCGTGTTCTCATGGAGCTGTTCGAGCTGCGGTCCCACGCCTTTCAGCAGGGAGATGTCGACGCGGTTGATGTGACGCACGGGATCGACCTGTCCGGTCTGCGCGTTCCAGACGAACCCTTCGGCATCGCCGAGGTCCGCGGCTTTTGCCGGCGGCGGCGCGATGCGTTCCAGGGCGTCTGCAATACGGGTGAGAATCTCGAGTTCCCGGGCGTCGGACATGTCATTGAACCTTAAGAAGAGTAACGAACCAGGCCCGACCGCCAGGGGGCAGGGCGGCGGGAAAGTATCACACGCCGCCGCTCCGTCAATTCAATGGGGTTCCGGCCATTGAAATTGCCGGGCGGGGCTTTATAGTCCGCCGTTCCGAGTTTTCGGCTGCATCCGGCGGAAATGGCTGGCAGCAAGGCCGTGAAACGACTATGTGAGCGGGGTATGCGCAGAGCCGCAATTTGCCCGTGGCAGTTTGGGAGAACTTGATGCTCATTTCACCGGCCTATGCACAAGCGGCTGGCGGAGCCGGCGGTGGCTTCGATCTGATGGCGTTCCTGCCGCTGATCCTGATCTTCGTCGTCTTCTATTTCCTTCTGATCCGTCCGCAGCAGAAACGGGTCAAGGAACACAAGGAGATGCTCTCCAAGGTTCGCCGGAACGACGTCATCGTCACGAATGGCGGGCTCGTCGGTACGGTCACCAAGGTGATCGAGGACAAGGAAGAGCTGCTGGTTGAAATCGCCGAAGGCGTCAAGGTGCGGGTCGTGCGCAGCATGATTACCGAGGTGCGCGCCAAGACCGAGCCGGCGAACACGGACTCGTCGGACAAGAAAGCGGCCTCCGAAGAGAAAAAATAAGATGGTTTCGGCGCCGGTAACGGCGCCGAACACCGTTCCGACTGCCCGATCCGGCTAGAGGCTCTTAGAAGATGCTCCAATTTCAGCCCTGGAAGATCACTTTTGTGGCGCTGGTCTGCGCGCTTGGCGTGCTGTATGCGGCGCCGAACGTCGTCGAGCGCGATCTGACGCAAGACCTTCCGTCCTCCTGGCTTCCCGGGAAAAAGATCAATCTCGGCCTCGATCTCCAGGGCGGCTCACACCTGCTGCTCGAGGTCGATGTCGACGTGGTGATCGCAGAACGGCTCGAGTCGATCGTCGATCAGGCGCGGCGCAATCTCCGGGAAGAGCGGATCGGCTATCGCGGTCTCGGCGTTTCCGGCGATACGGTCCGCTTCACCGTGCGCGAGGCGGAGGATCTGGAGAAGGCGCGCGATGCCGTGCGCCGGATCGATCCGCAGACCGAGACCGTGACCGATGTCGGCAATGTCGTCAGGATATCGCTGACGGAAGTCGCGATCCGCGATCTCAAGTCACGTGCGATCTCCCAGTCGATCGAGATTGTCCGCCGTCGCATCGACGAAACCGGCGTGCGGGAGCCGACGATCCAGCGTCAGGGCGACGACAGGATCCTGCTGCAGCTTCCCGGTGTCGACGATCCGGAACGCATCAAGGCCCTGCTCGGCCAGACGGCGAAGCTGACCTTCCGCATGGTCGACTCCACGGCCTCCGTTCAGGACGCCCTGCAGGGCCGGGTCCCCCCGGGCTCGCAGTTGCTGGAGGCAGCAGACGAGCGGTCCGGTGCGCCGCGGCACTATGTCGTGAAACGCCGGGTCATGGTCAGTGGTGAGAATCTCGTTGATGCCCAGCCGAGCTTCCAGGACGGGCAGCCGGTCGTCAGCTTCCGTTTCGACAGTGTCGGTGGTCGCCGCTTCGGGCAGGCCACGTCCGAGAATGTCGGCCGTCCCTTCGCCATTGTCCTTGACGGCAAGGTGATCAGCGCACCGGTGATCCAGACCGCCATTCTCGGCGGCGCCGGAATCATTTCGGGCAGCTTCACCGTGCAGGAAGTTCAGGACCTTTCCTTGCTGCTCCGTGCCGGCGCGCTTCCTGCCCCGCTGCAGGTGCTCGAGGAACGCACCGTCGGTCCGGGCCTTGGCGCGGATTCGATCGCGGCCGGCAAGGTCGCCAGCGTGATCGGTCTGCTGCTCGTGGTCGGCTTCATGATCGTCGCCTACGGCTTCTTCGGTCTGCTGGCGAACATCGCGTTGTTCTTTAACGTCGCGCTGATCGTTGCCGTGCTCTCGAGCCTTCAGGCGACGCTCACGCTCCCCGGTATCGCGGGGATTGTGCTGACCATCGGCATGGCGGTCGACGCCAACGTGCTGATCTTCGAACGCGTTCGCGAGGAAGTGCGCAACGGCCGGACGCCGATGGCAGCGGTGGAGGCCGGATATCAACGTGCCTTCCGGACCATCGTGGATTCGAACCTCACCACGCTTTTCGCGGCCGCGTTCCTGTATTTCGTCGGCTCCGGGCCGGTGAAGGGCTTTGCCGTGACACTCGGGATCGGGATCATGACCTCGATGTTCACGGCGATCATGGTCACGCGCCTCCTTGTCGTGCTCTGGCTGCGGCGCAGCCGCCCGAGCGAACTGCCGATCTGAGGGAACACCGAGATGTTCAAGCCACTTCGCATCGTTCCCCACGGAACCAATTTCCCGTTCGTCGCCAATCGGGTTAAGGCCTTCGTGTTCTCCGCAATCCTGATGCTGGCGAGTATCGGGCTGCTATTCGTGAACGGCCTCAATTTCGGGATCGATTTCCGCGGCGGTATCCTCATGGAGGTCCAGACCGAGGGACCCGCTGATATCCCGGCGCTCCGCTCGCAGCTCGGCGGTCTCGATCTCGGGGATGTCGCCATTCAGGAATTCGGCGGCGAGCGCGAGGTTCTGATCCGAATCCAGCGCCAGGACGGCACCGAACAGGAACAGCTCGTCGCGGTCGAAGCGGTCAAAGCCGCGCTCGGGGACAAGGTGGATTATCGCCGGACGGAATTCGTCGGCCCGACGGTCGGAGCGGAACTGATCGAGGCCGGCATGCTCGCGATGCTCGGCGCGCTCGGCGCGATCCTGATCTATATCTGGTTCCGCTTCGAATGGCAGTTCGGCGTCTGCGCGCTCATCGCGCTCAGCCACGACGTTCTCTCGACCTTCGGGCTGTTCGCCCTGAACGGGCACGAGTTCAACCTGCCGACGGTCGCGGCGATCCTGACCATCGCGGGTTACTCGATCAACGACACCGTCGTCGTGTTCGACCGGGTGCGCGAAAATTTCCGCAAGTACAAGAAGATGTCCCTTGCGGAGCTGTTCAATCTCTCGATCAACGAGACCCTGTCCCGCACCACCATGACGTCCTTTACGACTTTGCTGGCGCTCCTGGCGATCTACTTCTTTGGAGGAGCGGTGCTGGCGGACTTCGCGCTGGCGATGATCTGGGGCATCGTGATCGGCACCTATTCCTCGATCTTCGTCGCCGTTCCGCTGCTGCTCTATCTGCAGCCGCGCCGGGGCGACGAGGAGGACGAGGACCTCGGAGCACCGGGGACTGTGTCGCAGGGAGCCGACGGACAGAAGGACTGATCCGATGGATGTGACGCCCCTGATCCCGGAAGGCCGCCAGCTGATCGAGGCTTACGGCGACGGGGCGTTCCGGATCACCGGAGAGCGCTATCCCGGCGCGGTGATCGTGTTCCCCGAAGCGACCCTGGTCTGGGACGTGGCCGATATCGCCGCTCTCTCGCTAGACGATTTCACCCCCGTGACCGATCGAAATCCGGTGCCGGAAATCCTTCTTCTCGGTACCGGCGCACGGACCGAGTTCGTGCTTCCGTCACTGAGAGCGGCGGTCCGCGAAAAGGGGCCCGTGATCGATATCATGGATACCGGGGCGGCCTGCCGGACCTACAATGTGCTTCTGGCGGAAGGGCGCCGGGTTGCGGCGGCGCTGCTGCCCGTTGACTGATCGAGCCAGAGAAGGCGATTTCGACTTTTGCCGCGAGATCGCAGGGCGTGCCAATGCAAACCTGCTGCATGCGGCACGACTTCTTCCGGTGCCGCGCCAGGAATTTTTCTTCGCAAGCTACGCCGCCATGCGCCTTATCGACGACGCGGTCGACGACGATTTTCTCATGCGTCCGGCACCGGAGCGTGATGCCGCGCGTGGTCAAATGCTCGCGGAGATCGACGCCTGGGAAGCGCAATGTCTTGGGCGGGCCGAACAGGGCCCCTTGCCGGAGCAGGTGCAGCGCGCGATGCGCGACACCGTTCTCGCCTCCGATCTTGGCGATATGCCGTGGGCGGGGCTCGCGGCTGCCATGCGGCGCGATGTCGAAGAGCGGGACATGAAGGACTGGGAGGATTTCCTTTCCTATGCCGAGGGCGCGACAGTCGCGCCGGCAACCGTCTTCATCTATCTCCTCGCGGCGGATCCGGGTCAGACGGCTTTCCGTTGCCGCCTGCCGGAGGCGCCCGTCACATATGCCGCCGATCTCGGCATCTTCTGCTATCTCGTCCATATCCTTCGCGATCTGGCAAAGGACGCGGAGCGCTCGGACCGGCTGGTTACGATCCCGCAAAGCCTGCTTGAAGAGGCGGGGCTGGAGAAACATCGCCTCGCCGAGGCCGTCCGGACCCGGGATCCCGGTATTCCGCTCCTGGCCGCGGCGCTCCGCACGAAGGCGGGCGGGCATCTGAAAATGGGACGCCAGTCCCTCATGCGTCTGAAGCCGCTGCTTGGGACACGGGAATATTTCGCGCTCGCCGGGCTGATCCGGATCTACGAGACACTGTTCGAACGCTTCAGCGCCGATTTTTTCGAGGGTCTTGCCGCCGCGCCTGCGCTCGAACGCTCGCTTAGGGCGGACCTTCTGAATGCGGGGGCGGAGCCGTGACAGGCGCCGCCCGCAGATTGTCCGCTCCGGCGGCGATCCTCCGCCAGCACGATCCGGACCGCTTCCGTTTTGCGCTGTTTGCCCCGCCGGAACGCCGAGAAGCGCTGTTCACCCTCTATGCCTTCAACCACGAGGTTGCGAAGACCCGGGAGAACGTCAGCGAGAACATGATCGGGGCGATCCGCCTGCAATGGTGGCGCGAAAGCATCGAGGGCATCTATGCCGGATCGCCGCGCCAGCATGAAGTTGTTCTCCCGCTTTCGGATTTGATTACCGCACACGACCTGCCTCGAGACGCGTTCGATGCCCTGATCGATGCCCGGGAACGGGACCTCGAAGACAGGCCGATGGCCGATCTCGCGGAGGCCGAACGCTATCTCCGGGCCACGACAGAGCCGCTGGTCCGGTTGAGTGCTGCCATTCTCGATCCGGCGGCAACGGTCGATCGGGACGGGCTTGCCGATATCGCCGCAGGACACGCCTTCATCGGCAAGCTGCGTGCGACGGCGCATCTGGAAGCGCTGCGACGACCGTTCTTTCCGCGGGCGCTGCTGGAGAAGCATCACGGCATTCCGCGGAACTTCTCCGAACTGAAGGCGGATGAGGGTGCACGCGTGGCTGTTCGGGAAATGGCGGAACACGCCGAAACCCTGACGGCACAGGGCCTCTCGAAGGCTGGAAGAGCGAGGTCGCTCGCACCGCTGCTGCTCCCCGCTCGCCAGACCAGATCCCGGACAAAGGCGTTGAGACGGTCCGGTTACAATCCGTTCGACCAGTCCTTTGCGTCGCCCGATCCTTTAGACGTCTGGCGCTTCTGGCTCGCCAGACTCACGCGGCGATACTGATCTATTCGGCTGCTATCCGCGCACCCGCGATCCAGCCGTCGAGGTCGCGCAATGCGCGGCCGGCCATTGCCGCCTTGCGGTCGCGGCCTTTCAGCTTCCTGCGTTTGCCGTTCGCCGTGATCTCCGGCTCGACCGGCGGGAAGAGGCCGAAATTGACGTTCATCGGCTGGAAGGTTTCCGCATCCGCGTCGCCGGTGATGTGCGCGAGGAGGGCGCCGAGCGCCGTGGTCCGTGGCGGCAGGGAAATCTCCCGGCCGAGCCTTTCGGCCGCCGCGAAGCGGCCTGCCAGAAGGCCGATGGCGGAACTTTCAACATAGCCCTCGACCCCGGTGATCTGGCCGGCGAACCGCAGGCGTGGCAGGGCCTTCATGCGCAATGTGCCGTCTAGAAGGGTCGGGGAGTTGATGAAGGTGTTGCGATGGATGCCGCCGAGACGGGCGAATTCCGCCTTTTCGAGGCCGGGAATGGTGCGGAAGACCTCAACCTGCGCGCCGTAGCGCATCTTGGTCTGGAAGCCGACGATGTTGTAGAGCGTGCCGAGCGCATTGTCCTGACGGAGCTGCACAACGGCATGGGCGCGCGTGCCGGTGCGCGGATTGGTGAGGCCGACCGGCTTCATCGGTCCGAAGCGCAGGGTCTCGCGGCCGCGCTCCGCCATCACCTCGATGGGCATGCAGCCGTCGAAATAGGGAGTGTCCTTTTCCCACTCCCGGAATTCCATTTTCTCCGCGGCGAGCAGCGCATCGATGAAAGCCTCGTACTGGGCCTCGTCCATCGGGCAGTTGATGTAGTCCTTGCCGTCACCACCTGGGCCGACCTTGTCGTAGCGCGACTGGAACCAGGCAATGTCGAAATCGATGCTTTCCTTGTGCACGATCGGAGCGATCGCATCGAAGAAGGCGAGAGACTCCTGACCGCTGAGCTTCGCGACCGCTTCCGAGAGGCCCGGCGAGGTGAGGGGACCCGTCGCGACGATGACGGAGTCCCATTCTTCGGGCGGCAGGCCGGCGATTTCGCCGCGCTCTACGGTGACGAGCGGGTGATCGGTCAGGGCTTTTTCGACGGCCTGGGAGAAATGATCCCGGTCGACGGCGAGAGCCGAGCCGGCCGGAACCTTGTGCTCGTCGGCGGCGCTGAGGATCACGGAGCCGAGCCGGCGCATTTCCGCGTGCAGCACGCCGACGGCATTGCCCTCGGCATCGTCGGACCGGAAGGAGTTCGAGCAGACAAGTTCAGCCAGACCGCTTGTCTGATGCGCCTCGGTCTTCCGCTCGGGGCGCATCTCGTGCAGGACGACGGGAACTCCGGCCGTCGCCAGCTGCCAGGCCGCTTCGGAACCGGCAAGGCCGCCGCCAATGACGTGAACCGGGGAAATCTCGCTCATAGGGCTTCCATTTTCGCATTTTGCGCCAATTGGCGAAGAGATAGACCCTCTGGCGGGGAAACTCAACGCACGCTCATTCCTTGCCTGGGCGTTAACCAGTTTTTCAGCTGTTCTCGCGAAACTGATCGGGAGAGCGGGTCCACAGGCAAACGCGTTATATTTATCCGATGAGCGACACCGGTTACTTCGAGAGCTTTGACCGTCAGAAGCTCGATCCGACCGACAAGGACGGATTCAAGTCTGCGATGGTCAACTTCTGCCGCAACAACAAGGTCGCGGCCGAAGCCCTCATGGCCGGGAATGTCGAGATGCTCGGCCTCGAGAACCTGAAGGAAAAATTCGGCCCCAACTGGACCAAGGTCCGCGGCAGGGTGCATCTCCTGACCGAAACCATCATCAAGAAGGTCATCACCCCGCACGACATTTATGTGCTCGCAAATGCGGAGCAGTTCATCGTCCTCTTCGGAAAGGACGACCGAAAGACGGCGTCACTGAAGGCACAGCAGATCGCCAAGGAGGTCAACAGACGCCTGCACGGAACCGGAACGGAAGCCGGATTCGAGGGCGTCGTGGTCAAATCCATGGTCTTCGAACTGCCGCAAGACGCCCCGGAAAAGCTCACCGGGGTCAAGGAACTGGCCCAGACGGTCGAAGAGGCCCGGGAGCAGAGGCAGGCGGAGGAGACTGAAGCCTTCGAGAAGGCGAAGGAGAGCATTCGCCTGCATTACTGGCCGATCACCAATATCCGCAAGCGACTGGTTTCCATGTACCGCTCCGAACTCATGGTGCCGGAGGGCATGATGCCGGAGGACGGCAGCGAGACCGGGGCGCTCGAATGCGCGATGGATATCGCGACGATTCAACTGACGCGGGCCGCAATGGAGGAGAAACCACGGGCCAAGCCGTTCCTGCTGATGCCCGTTCACATGGAAACGATCACCAACAAGCGGTTCCGGGAAGCCATTCTGGTGGAGCTGAAACTTCTGCCGGACTGGGCCGAGCGCCGCTTGCTGCTTTATGTCACCGGGATTAACGACGATGTGCCGCAGACAGTCGTACACAACAGTTTCACCTATCTTGCACCCTTCTGCGCCGGCTTCGTCGGCGGCTTTTCTCGCAAGTTCAAACGTGCGGATCAATTGCAGGGAGCGGGCATGATCGGCACCGCCTGCACCGCTGGAGATGCGAAGGAAATCACGCCGGACCTTGTCGAGGAATTGAGCAATTTCGTCGTGAACAACCATGGCGGCCGCAACAGGACGTTCTTTTTCGGCGCACCGGATCTCGACACCGCGACCTCGGCGCGCAAGGTCCATTACGATTATGTCGACGGACCGGGCGTTGCGCCCGCCCTCGGCAGTTTCGGCCCGGTCTTCAGCGTCGCCTAGGCCGTCCTTTTCGCGCGCGCCGCATCAAGATAAGGCGCCAGATATTTGCCGGTATAGCTTCCGGCCGTCCCCGCGACATCCTCCGGTGTGCCTTCCGCCACGATCTTGCCGCCGCCCGAGCCGCCCTCGGGCCCGAGATCGACAATCCAGTCCGCTGTCTTGATGACTTCGAGATTGTGCTCGATGACGATCACGGTATTGCCCTGATCGACCAGCGCCTGCAGGACTTCCAGAAGCTTGCGGACATCCTCGAAATGCAGGCCCGTCGTCGGCTCGTCGAGGATATAGAGCGTCTTGCCGGTTGCCCGCCGGGAGAGTTCCTTGGACAGCTTCACGCGTTGCGCCTCGCCGCCGGAGAGCGTGGTCGCCGCCTGGCCGATCTGGATGTAACCGAGGCCGACCCGTTCCAGGGTCTCCAGCTTGTCGCGGATGGACGGCACAGCCTTGAAGAACTCGGCGCCTTCCTCGACCGTCAGCTCCAGCACCTCGGCGATGGACTTGTCCTTATAGGTGATTTCGAGCGTCTCGCGGTTGTAGCGCTTGCCCTTGCAGACGTCGCACTGGACATAAACGTCCGGGAGAAAATGCATCTCGATCTTGATCACGCCGTCGCCCTGGCAGGCCTCGCAGCGCCCGCCCTTGACGTTGAAGGAGAACCGGCCGGCCTTGTAGCCGCGGGTCTTGGCTTCCGGCAGGCCTGCGAACCAGTCCCGGATCGGGGTGAAGGCGCCGGTATAGGTCGCCGGGTTGGAGCGCGGCGTGCGGCCGATCGGCGACTGGTCGATATCGACCACTTTGTCGAGGAACTCGAGCCCCTCGATGCTGTCGAACGGTCCCGGATGTTCCCTCGCGCCATGCAGCTTCTTGGCGATGGCCTTCCAGAGTGTCTCGATGATCAGCGAGGACTTGCCGCCGCCGGAGACGCCGGTGACGCAGGTGAGGGTGCCGAGCGGCAGGGAGACGGTGACATCGTCGAGATTGTTCGCCGTGGCGCCGCGGAGCGTGATGTGTTTGCCTTTCTTCGCCTTGCGCCTTTCGGCCGGGATCGGTACCTGGCGGAAGCCGGTCAGGTACTGGCCGGTCAGGCTCTGCGGCGCACGCATGATCTCCTCAGGCGTGCCGGAGGCGACCACGGTGCCGCCATGGACTCCGGCGCCCGGTCCCATGTCGACGACATAATCGGCGGACCGGATCGCGTCCTCGTCATGCTCGACCACGAGCACGGTATTGCCCAGGTCGCGTAGCCGAACAAGGGTCGCCAGCAGCCGGTCGTTGTCGCGCTGGTGCAGACCTATGGAAGGCTCGTCCAGCACATAGAGCACGCCGGTCAGGCCGGAGCCGATCTGCGAGGCGAGGCGGATGCGCTGGCTCTCGCCGCCGGAAAGGGTGCCGGAGGCGCGGGACATGGTCAGGTAGTCGAGCCCGACATTGTTCAGGAAGCCGAGCCGCTCGTTGATTTCCTTCAGGATCCGTTCGGCGATCTCCGCCTGCTTGCCGGTCAGGTTTTCGGTCAGGGCGGTGAACCATTTCACCGCTTCGGAGATCGACATCTCCGTGACCTCGGAGATGTTGAGCCCGGCGATCTTCACCGCCAGCGCTTCCGGCTTCAGGCGCTGCCCGAGACAGGCCTCGCACGGGGCGACGGATTGGTATTTGGAAAGCTCCTCGCGGCTCCAGGCGGATTCGGTCTCCCGGAAGCGCCGCTCCATGTTCGTCACGACGCCTTCGAAGGGCTTGTTGGTCTGGTAGCTCCGGAGCCCGTCGTCAAAGGTCATGACGACGCGCTCGCTGCCGGTGCCGTAAAGCAGGGCCTTCTGCGCCGCTTCCGGCAGATCCTCGAAGGCGGTGTCGAGCGAGATGCCGAGATGCTTCGCCAGGCTCTCCAGGGACTGCATGTAATATTTTGAGGAGGAATTGGCCCAGGGCGCGATCGCTCCCTTGCGCAGGCTCTTCGATGCCTCCGGGACGATCAGATCCGGGTCGAAATACATGCTGCTGCCGAGGCCGTCGCAGCTCGGGCAGGCGCCAAACGGATTGTTGAAGGAGAACAGCCGCGGCTCGATCTCGTCGATGGTGAAGCCGGAGACCGGGCAGGCGAACTTGGCCGAGAAGGTTGTCCGTTCGCCGCTCGTCGCATCCTCGGCGATCAGCAGCCCGTCAGAGAGATCGAGCGCGGTCTCGACCGAATCCGCGAGACGCGTCGCGATGCCCTCGCGCACAACCAGCCGGTCGACCACGACCTCGATATCGTGCTTCAGCTTCTTGTTGAGGGCCGGCACCTCGTCGATCTCGTACATCTCGCCGTCGACCTTGAGGCGCTGGAAGCCCTGCTTGCGCAGTTCCGCCATTTCCTTGCGGTACTCGCCCTTGCGGCCGCGGACGATCGGCGCCAGCAGATAGAGCCGTGTGCCGTCCTCCATCTCCAGGATCCGGTCGACCATCTGGCTCACCGTCTGGCTCTCGATCGGAAGACCGGTCGCGGGCGAGTAGGGGATCCCGATCCGGGCATAGAGCAGACGGAGATAGTCGTAGACCTCGGTCACGGTGCCTACCGTGGAGCGCGGGTTGCGCGAGGTGGTCTTTTGCTCGATCGAGATCGCCGGCGAGAGGCCCTCGATCAGATCGACGTCCGGCTTCTGCATCAGCTCCAGGAACTGGCGCGCATAGGCCGAGAGGCTTTCCACGTAGCGGCGCTGGCCCTCGGCATAGATCGTGTCGAAGGCGAGCGAGGATTTGCCGGAGCCGCTGAGCCCCGTCAGGACCGTCAGGGAGTTTCTCGGGATCGCGACATCGACGCTCTTCAGGTTATGCTCGCGCGCACCCTGGACGCGGATATCCTTCGGTTCGGAAGAGGCTGACATCGGCGGGGATCCCGAGTAAGAACGAAACAGAAACATTTATAAGCGGCATGGCGCGGCTTTGCCACCCGGTTTTTGCGGGTGCAGCAAATCCGGGACATGCCGCCGGATGGAGGCATCGCGACTGGATTAGCGCCTCCGGATATGGGACAGTCCGGCAACAAATTGCAGACTGGCAAATTCGCAGAGTGGAAATAGAACCATGGCAGGCAGCGTCAACAAGGTCATTCTCGTCGGCAATCTCGGACGCGATCCGGATATTCGCACGATGCAGGACGGAAACAAGGTTGTGAACCTTTCCGTCGCGACCTCGGAAAGCTGGCGTGACCGCAACAGCGGCGAGCGCAAGGAGCGCACCGAATGGCACCGGGTCGTGATCTTCAACGAGAACCTGGCGAAGGTGGCCGAGCAGTTCCTGCGCAAGGGGTCGAAGGTCTATGTCGAGGGCCAGCTCCAGACCCGCAAATGGACCGACCAGTCGGGCCAGGAGAAATACAGCACCGAAGTCGTTCTCCAGCGCTTCCGCGGCGAGCTCCAGATGCTCGACGGACGCGGTGAGGGCGGCGGCGGCGGCCAGGGCGGCGGTTATGGCGGGGACGACGGCTACAACCAGGGCGGCGGTTATGGCGGCGGCTCCGGTGGTGGATATGGCGGCGGCGGCGGCGGTCAGCCCCCGGTCGGCGGCCCGGGCGATCTCGACGACGAAATCCCGTTCTAGGGACGGCGTCGCGACAGGCTCTGGACCGGGAGCAGGGCGATGGATGAGTTTTTCAGATCCAACGAGCGGAAATGGAACGAACTGGCCGAGGTCAATTACAGCTCGGCCAGCAGCGACTACGGTGTCGACGCGTTCCTGAACGGTCCCGAGGGCGCGCGAGACCTGCACAGGACGGAGCTGGAGGAACTCGGCTCCGTCGAAGGGCTCGACATCCTGCATCTGCAATGTCATTTCGGCATGGACACGCTTCTGCTCGCCCGCAAGGGCGCGAAAAGCGTGACCGGTCTCGACTTTTCTCCCGTGGCCATCCGGCAGGCCCGGGACCTCGCGGAAAAAACGGGGATCGAAGCCCGCTTCGTCGAAGGCAATCTCTACGACACGCCGCAGCTCATCGACGGGACCTACGATCTGGTTTACGTCACCTGGGGCACGATTTGCTGGCTGCCGGATATCGAGGGCTGGGCACGGGTGGTTGCGCATTTCCTCAAGCCGGGCGGCCGATTCTATTTCCTGGATGCGCATCCGGTGCTGATGAGCTTCGACGATCTCGCGCCGAAACCGCACGCGCCGGTCTACGATTACTTTCATAAACCGGAGCCGATCGCCTTCGACGGAACGGAGGCCTATGCCGACGAATCCGCGGTTTTGCAGACCAAACGAAGCTATGAATGGACCCATCCCGTCGGCGAGGTCGTAACCGCGCTGATCGACGCCGGACTGGCCATCGAATACCTGCATGAGTTTGACACGGTTGCCTGGAAGGCGCTGGCATTCATGGAGCCTTGCGAGGGCGGATTGTACCGTTTGCCGGAAGGAATGCCCCGGCTTCCGTTGAGCTATTCAATATCGGCTCGTAAGGCTCTGTAATCGCTTGATTAATCGGGCCGAAAAAATCGCTGTAAAGATTGTCCGAAGATGACGGTTCTGTTATAAAAACAGGGTCTTCCTGAGGTCCCGGCGGAGGGTCGACGATCATATGGCCGCTACCGCCTGCACAGGGACGTAACCAACCGGAAAAAGCGTGAATTGAGCTCGTCCGAATCCTCCTCTTTCGACATTTCGCCTGTCTCCATCGAAGACGAAATGAAGCGCTCCTATCTCGATTACGCAATGAGCGTGATCGTGTCCCGAGCGCTGCCCGATGTCCGCGACGGCCTGAAGCCGGTGCACCGCCGTATCCTCTACGCGATGAAGGAAGGCGGCTACGACTGGTCCAAGCCCTACCGCAAGTCGGCGAACATCGTCGGTGCCGTCATGGGGCAGTATCACCCGCACGGCGACAGCGCGATCTACGACGCCATGGTCCGCATGGCGCAGGAATTCTCCATGCGCCTACCGCTGGTCGACGGGCAGGGTAACTTCGGCTCGATGGACGGCGATCCGCCGGCGGCCATGCGATATACCGAGGCGCGTCTCGCCAAGGCGGCGGAAGGCCTGCTCCGGGACATCGACAAGGACACGGTTGACTACGTCGCGAACTACGATGAAACCACACAGGAACCCAGCGTTCTTCCGGCGGAATACCCGAACCTGCTGGTCAACGGCGCCGGCGGCATCGCTGTCGGCATGGCGACCAACATCCCGCCGCACAATCTCGGCGAGGTGATCGACGCCTGCTGCGCCTATGTCGACAATCCGGGCATCACCATCGACGAGCTGATCGAGATCGTCCCGGGCCCGGATTTTCCGACCGGCGCCATGATTCTCGGCAAGAACGGGATCCACTCCGCCTATCATACCGGCCGCGGCTCGGTCATGATGCGGGCCAAGGCGGACATCCAGGAAATCCGCAAGGACCGCAACGCGATCGTGGTCAGCGAGATCCCCTACCAGGTGAATAAGTCCCGCCTGATGGAGCGGATCGGCGAACTTGTGCGGGAAAAAACCGTCGAGGGCATCGCCGAGCTGCGCGACGAGAGCGATCGCGACGGCGTGCGCGTCGTTGTCGAGCTGAAGCGCGACGCGGTTCCGGACGTGGTCTTGAACCAGCTCTACAAATTTACCCCGCTGCAGACCAGTTTCGGCGTCAACATGCTGGCGCTGAACGGCGGCAAGCCGGAACAGATGAACCTTCGCGACATCATCGTCGCCTTCATCGCCTTCCGCGAGGTCGTCATCACCCGGCGCACCAGGTTCCTGCTGCGCAAGGCCCGCGACCGGGCGCATGTCTTGGCGGGTCTGCTCGTCGCGGTGAACAATATCGACGAGGTGATCCGGGTAATCCGGGCCTCACGCGATGCCGCCGACGCCCGCGAACAGCTGATGGGCCGGGACTGGCCGGCCGAGGATGTCGAGGAATTCATCAGCATCATCGACGATCCGGGACACAAGGTCGTCGACGGCAAATACCGTCTCTCCGATGCCCAGGTCCGCGCCATTCTGGAACTGCGTCTGCAGCGCCTGACCGGCATGGAGCGCGAGAAGCTGATCGAGGAGACCAAGGAACTCGCGGCAAAGATCGCCGAGTACCTCGAGATCCTGCAGTCACGTCCGCGGATGATGGAAGTGCTGCGCGCGGAACTGGTCGCGGCCAAGGAAGCCTATGCCACGCCACGCCGGACCGAGCTCGTCGATGCCGAGTTCGAGCACGATATGGAGGACCTGATCCAGCGCGAGGACATGGTCGTGACGGTCAGTCACAACGGCTATATCAAGC
The DNA here is from genome assembly GCF_014904705.1 of Nisaea sediminum. Classification (NCBI taxonomy): domain Bacteria; kingdom Pseudomonadati; phylum Pseudomonadota; class Alphaproteobacteria; order Rhodospirillales; family Thalassobaculaceae; genus Nisaea; species Nisaea sediminum. The sequence goes on along the minus strand of NZ_JACZCQ010000002.1, from coordinate 119,751 downwards.
GCGTGCCGCTCTCGACCTACCGGGCGCAGAAGCGCGGCGGTAAGGGCCGCTCAGGCATGTCGACGCGCGATGAGGACTTCGTGAGCCGGCTGTTCGTCGCCAACACCCATACGCCGATCCTGTTCTTCACCTCGCGCGGCATGGTCTATCAGATGAAGACCTACCGTTTGCCGATCGGCACGCCGCAGTCGCGCGGCAAGGCGCTGGTGAACCTGCTGCCGCTGGAGCAGGGGGAATGGATCCAGACTATCATGCCGCTGCCGGCCGAGGAGGATGATTGGGAGAACATGCATGTCATGTTTGCCACCTCCGCCGGTACGGTGCGCCGCAACGCGCTCTCCGATTTCACCAATATTAAGCGCAACGGCAAGATCGCCATGCGGCTTGATGAAAACGATCGGCTGATCAATGTGCAGCCCTGCATGGAGGCGGACGACGTCTTCCTCACCACGCGGGACGGCAAGGCGATTCGCTTCCGCGCGACCGACGTGCGGCTGTTCCGCGGCCGCGATTCGCTCGGTGTTCGCGGCATCAGGCTGGCAAAGGGCGACGAGGTCGTCTCGATGTCGATCCTGCATCACGTCGATTACCAGGACGTGCCGGGCTCGGATGTACTCGAACGCGATCTCTACCTGAAGCTCGCCGGCCAGATGCGCCGGGCCACGGGCGAGGGCGAGGAGGAGGTCGAGGCTCCGTCCGGCGATATCTCGCAGGAGCGCTTCATCCAGCTCAGCGCAGAGGAGGAATTCATCCTGACGGTGACCGAGAGCGGTCTCGGCAAGCGTACCTCCGCGCACGAATACCGGATTACCAATCGCGGCGGTCAGGGGATCGCCAACATGGAACTGACCAAGCGCAGCGGCGGGGTCGTGGCCGCCTTCCCGGTGGCCGACACCGATCAGATCATGCTCGTCACCGACGGCGGGCAGGTGATCCGCTGCGCCGTCAACGAAATCAGCATCACTGGGCGCAGAACCCAGGGTGTCTGGATCTTCCGCGTCGATGAAGGCGAGAAAGTCGTGTCCGTCAGCCTTGCAGGCGATGAGAACGGAAACGATGCGGAAGAGGGGGAAGAATCGGAAGCCGACGGTAGCGGTGGCGGAGACGCCTCCGAGAGCTAGCAGGGGACTAGGGAACATGAGAGTAGGTGTTTATCCGGGCACGTTCGACCCGATCACGAACGGGCACCTGGACATCATCCGGCGTGGCAGCAAGCTGGTGGACAAGCTGATTGTCGCCGTCGCGCGCAATGCCGGAAAAGGTCCGCTATTCAGTCTCGACGAGCGTGTCGAGATGGTGCAGGACGAGATCGACCTGATCAACAAGGCGCATGCCGAAAACGGCATCCACGGCGAGATCGTGGTGATGTCCTTCGGCAATCTGCTGATGCATTTCGTCGAGGAAAACGGTGCCGCGACGATCATTCGCGGTCTGCGCGCCGTCTCGGACTTCGAATACGAATTCCAGATGGTGGGCATGAACGCCCGCCTGAACGCGAGTGTCGAGACCGTCTTCCTGATGGCGTCGGACCGCAACCAGTTCATCTCCTCTCGCCTGGTGAAGGAGATCGCGCATATGGGCGGTAACATCGACCAGTTCGTCCCGAACCGCGTGGTCGAGCGGGTCGAGGACAAGTTCCGCTAGGCGCGGAAAAAAACTTCTCGGAAGAGGTTGACCGCCGGGCCCTGTTTGCATAGGTTCCGGCTTCCTTTCGGGGGCGCGTAGCTCAGCTGGTAGAGCATCTGACTTTTAATCAGACGGTCACAGGTTCGAACCCTGTCGCGCTCACCATTCTCTCCCGTACCCGGTCATCCTCTCGGATCAGGTGAGTCTCTTGGCTCGGCCAGCGTGGCGCACGCAAAGCCGTCCGGGTGACCCGCAATCTCAAGTGGCAGAACCATGCGCCGCCAGTAAGGCGCGACTTTTATAGAATCTTTCGTATAGACCTCACCCAGCCACGGGGCACGTTCGGCCATGAGTTCCATGTAATGGGCCAGGAACTTGGCCCCTGCGCGACCCGGGTGGTTCCCCACCCATTTCCGGTGCATGCCTGCTTTCGCCGACCTGGCGGCCATTTCCCCGTAGATGCGATAGAAAAAATCGTTCCGATCGGCATCGTACTGGACGAGATGGAGGTATCCGATGGATGCGCGGATCTCCAGTGGATCAAACTCTCCGACAGACAGGCGTTTCCCGGCGCCGGATCTGGAAGACCAGTAGCCATAGAGCTGGCGCTGTCGCGGTGTCATCCGTTCCTCTTCAAATTCCCATTGGATGATTTCCACATCGTAAGCTTCCGTCGCCGTTAAGGTTTCGCCGAGAACTGGACGGGCATCCATGCCGGTCTCCCTAGAAAACGTCATCCCAAGAAAATAGCATAAAACTTTCTGTAATTTTATCGTCAATATTTGTTTATTATTCTGACATTCCCTGAATGGCGTTAAAGTTCGTGCATGCCGGGGAGATCACACCTGCCCTTGCAGCGTCTACTTTTCTCGCTTCGGCAGAGGTTTAATCCCTACCTTTAGAGCGATTATTTAAGTGCAATACCTTGTTACTTGAAAATTACGCCCATTTTGACGATAGTCTGATTTGGGCCTTGGCCCTGACCGAAATACACGTTGCCTCGGGCCCGCTCTGCCTCTGGAAAACGGTGTGCATTCGGCATCCTTCTGAAACCAATGACGCTGAAGCGGCGCGAACGGCGAAAGGGAATCGGGCGTGGGGCTTCTTGACTTCCTCAAAATCACCGCGGATTCAAAGAAGAAGGCGGCGAGGCCGACCAAGGCTCAGGGCATCAAGAGTGTCAAAGCCAAGGGCAAGCTGGATTCCTGCGGTATCGTGAAGATCGACAGCTTCACCTTCAACGTGAAGGACTACAATCTCAAGGGCTTCATCATTGAGCCCTACGACAAAGACTTACTGATCAAGAGTCAACGGTTCCGCTTCGAGATCGATGTCTCGAAGGGGCAGCACAAGATGAAGGGCTCGGCCGAGGCTGTGGTTACCAAGGTGACCCAGAACGCGCTCGCCGCCGCCTTCACGATCAAGCCGTACGAACACTGAGGCGCCGACCTCCGGTTTCTGGTATCTTTCTTGCTAGCATGGTTGAGAGAGGTGGCCCTTGATCGGGATGCTTCCACCGGCAAGGAGATCCGTCGTGGATGAACGCAAGAAACTGCTGCTGATGATGCGGGAAATCCGCAAGAAGATCGACCCGAAGGTCCTCGAACGCGCGCATCAGGCAGCCTTGATCCAGATGGGCGAGAAACCGGCTCCGATGCAGGAGAATGAAGCCTCCCGGCTGTTTAAGCTCGCACGCGCCAACGATGGCGCCCGCAAGAGCGAGGTGCTCGCCTTCCTAGAGAAGAAGTTCCGCAACAAGCTGAACTGAAATCTTCAGCCGGCCAATCTTTCCACGGCTTCCGCCAACCGCTCGTAATCCGCCATCTCATTGTAGATCTGCGCCGAGAGCCGGCACCAGAGCGTGCCTGTCAGCGGATTGATGGGAATCTGGATCCTGAAATCATCCACCAGCCGATCGCGCAGCGCCTCGGCGTCCTCTCGCGCGCTTCCGAAACCATCTGGCAGGCGCACCATCGCCATGTGCCCGGTCAGCGCAGGCCCCGCGCCACGTTCCGTGCCCCAGCGCGCGGCCAACATGTCGGCCGCTTCGTTGACCAGCGCATTGTTGTAGGCGCGGATCGCGGCCTGGCCGTGTGCGTCGATGAAGTCCAGCGCACTCGGCAGGCAGAGCTGGCTGGAGGCGTCGCGCGTTCCGACATATTCGAACTCGGCGCCGTAGCCTTCCTGGTACCAATGGGAAATCGCCAGCGGATGCGTCGTGGCGCGTTGCGCCTCCGTGGTCCAGAGAAAGCCGCAGCCTTTCGGTGTGAACATCCATTTATGCAGGTTCCCGGTGTACCAGTCGCAGGGAATGGTGCCGAGATCGAGATCCAGCATGCCCGGCGCGTGGGCGCCGTCGACGAGCACCAGTGCGCCCCTTGCCCGGGCGGCCTCCGCCATTTCGCTCAGCGGCAGCACGAGAGCCGTCGGTGAGGTGATGTGGTCGAGGATCACAAGAGCGGGCGCCGGATCCAGGGCGGCACTGTAGGCAGCAATGATTTCCTCTGCCGACGCAGCCGGGAAGGGCAGGGTCACGCTGCGCAAGTTCCAGCCGTTGCGCGCGCTCATGTGGCGTGCGGCGTTCTTAACCGCGCCATAAGTCTGGTCGGTGACGAGGACGTCAGACCCTGCCGGCAGATCCAGTTCGCGGAGCACGGCATTGACAGCCTGCGTGGCGTTCTCGACCAGGGCCAGCCCCTCCGTTCCGACACCGAGACGCGGCGCCAGTGCCGCGATGGCGGCACGCATGCCCGGTTTGTAGTCCCGCCGCATGAAGCGGCTCGGCTCCAGCTCCAGCTTGTCCTGCCATATCCGCTGCGCGGCCATCACCGAGACGGGAGTCGCGCCGTAGGATCCATGATTGAGATGGGTGTAGTCCCGCTGAAGAGAGAAGGCCCCGCGGACGGACGCGCCGAAGGACGGGGACGAGTTGCTGAGAGAGGCAGGACGCTGCATGGTGATCTCCGAATGTGGCCCAGCGAGAGTGCCACGGCGGCGGATGGGAGCGCAGCAGAATGTTCGAGGGTTTCGAGCGGAAAAGAATCAGGACCTCCGGGACGGAGATCAACCTCGTCACCGGCGGAAGCGGGCCCGGCTTGCTGCTCCTGCACGGCTATCCGCAGACCCACGCGATCTGGCACAAGGTTGCGCCGAAGCTCGCTGAACGCTTCACCGTTGTGGCGACCGATCTCCGCGGCTACGGCGACAGCGGCAAGCCGCCGACCGATCCGGCGCACATGCCTTATTCCAAGCGCGAGATGGCACGGGACCAGGCCGAAGTGATGTCTGCGCTGGGCTTCGAGCGGTTTTCCGTCGTGGGGCATGACCGGGGCGGACGGGTCGCCCACAGGCTGGCGCGGGACAACCGGGACCGGGTCGAGCGGCTCGCCGTGCTCGATATCTGCCCGACGCTCGACATGTACGAGACCACCGACATGGCTTTCGCCTCGGCCTATTATCACTGGTTCTTCCTGATCCAGCCGGCGGACTATCCCGAACGGATGATCGGGGCCGATCCGGATTTCTATCTCTCGAAGAAGATGAAATTCCTCGCCGACGGCTCCGCCATCACTGAAGTGGCGATGGCGGAATATCTCCGCTGTTTCCGCGATCCGGCCACGATCCACGCCAGCTGCGAGGATTATCGTGCCGGCGCCACAATCGATCTGGAACATGACCGTGCCGATCGCGGCGAACGTCTCGACATCCCCGTTCTGGCACTCTGGGGCGCCGAAGGGATCATCGGCAAGCTCTACCGGCCGCTCGAGGTCTGGCGGGGATATACGACCGCGCCGGTGACCGGCGGCTCCGTGCCGTCCGGGCACTACATTCCGGAAGAGGCGCCGGAGCGGCTTCTGGACGAACTCGGAGGCTTCCTCCCGACCTGACGGGGAACCGATTGCTTCCGCGCCCGGCATCCCTATATGGTCAGGCTCGGGACAGGGAGCACCATACATGACCAAGGACAATTCCGGCATCGTCCGGCCGACATTCTTCGGGCGGCTGCGGGCCTATCTTTTTGCCGGCATCCTTGTCACAGCCCCGCTCGGCATCACGCTCTATCTGACTTGGGTCTTTATCGACTTCATCGACGGCAAGATCATGCCGCTGCTGCCGGCAAAATATCATCCTGAGAACTTCCTGCCGTTCTCCGTGCCCGGCATCGGTCTGATCGTGATGCTGACCACGCTGACCCTGATCGGCTGGCTGACGGCGGGTATTCTCGGGCGTTGGATGATCCGGCTGAGCGAGCACCTGCTCGCCCGGATGCCGGTGGTGCGCAACGTCTACAGCGCCATCAAGCAGATCATGGAAACCGTGATGGCGCAGCAGTCCAACGCGTTTCGCGAGGTCGTGCTGGTGGAGTATCCGCGGCGCGGGATCTGGGCGGTCGGCTTCATCACCGGCGGCACCGTCGGCGAGGTCCAGAACGTGACCGACGACACGATGATCAACGTTTTCCTGCCGACCACGCCGAACCCGACCTCCGGGTTCCTGCTGTTCATTCCGGACCGCGATCTCTACCGCCTCAATATGACGGTCGAGGAAGGCATCAAGATGGTGATCTCGGCGGGCATCGTAACGCCCCCCGACCGGCGTCCGGAGTCCGAACGGAAGAAGCCGGTGATTCATGTTGAAGCGATCGCCTCGCCCGACGAATAAAGCCCGGCGCCGACGCGCCGGAATAACTCACATGACCAACAGGATTCGACATGCCGCGTACTCTCGTCTCATCCGGCTCCTATCTTGAGCCGCAGATCGGGTTCAGCCGTGCCGTCCGCTCCGGAGATTTCATCGCCGTCGCCGGAACGGCTCCGATCGGGCGCGACGGCAAGACCGACGGCATAGGTGACGTCTACCGTCAGACCGTCCGCTGCCTCGAAATCATCCGGAAGGCGCTCGAGGATGCCGGCGGGGCGATGGAGGATGTCGTCCGCACCCGCATCATGTTGACCGATGCCAAGACCTGGAAAGAGGCGGCGCGCGCCCATGGAGAGGTATTCGCAGACATCCGCCCTGTGACCACCGTGGTCGAGGTTACCGGCTTTGTCGATCCGGACTGGCTGGTCGAGCTCGAGGTCGACGCGGTCTGTCAGCCGAAAGGCTAGCCGCCCCGCAGATAGCGGATCGCGGCGTCGCGCTCGAAGAGATAGAGCAGGGTGCGCAAGGCCGCGCCGCGCTCGCCCTTCAGCTCCGGGTCGTTGTTCAGCACGAGGCGCGCATCGTCCCGGGCCGCTGCCAGAAGATCGTCATGCACCGCGAGATCGGCAAGCCGGAACGTCGGCAGGCCGCTCTGCTTGGTGCCGAGGATTTCCCCCGCGCCGCGCAACTTCAGATCCTCCTCGGCGATCCTGAAACCATCCTCGGTCTCCCGCATCACTGCGAGCCGGGCGTGGCCTGTTTCCGAGAGCGGCGTGTTGTAGAGCAGCAAGCAGGTCGAGGCCTTGCTTCCGCGCCCGACGCGGCCGCGAAGCTGGTGCAGCTGGGCGAGACCGAAGCGTTCGGCATGCTCGATCACGATGACCGTCGCGTCGGGTACGTCGACCCCGACCTCGATCACCGTGGTGGCGACGAGGATATCGAGCGGACCGTTCTTGAAGCGGTCCATGACTGCGTCCTTCTCCGCCGCCTTCATCCTGCCATGCACGAGGCCGACCCGGTCCGGATAGAGCCGGCGCAGATGCTGGAAGCGCTCTTCGGCAGCGGCGACGTCGATCTTCTCGGATTCCTCGACCAGCGGACAGACCCAATAGGCCTTGTTTCCCGATGCTGCCGAACGACCGATCGCCTCGGCTACTTCCGAGAGACGGCCGAGCGGGATCGTGCGGGTGTCGATCGGCTGGCGTCCTGGCGGCTTCTCGGTCAGGCGCGAGACGTCGAGGTCGCCGTATGCGGTCATGGTGAGAGTGCGCGGGATCGGCGTCGCGGTCATCACCAGGGTATCGACGGCAGCGCCTTTTTCGCCAAGGCTCATCCGCTGATGCACGCCGAAGCGGTGCTGCTCGTCGATCACCGCGAGTGCGAGGTCCTTGAAGGCAACGCTCTCCTGGAAGAGCGCATGCGTTCCGACGACGATATCGACCTCGCCGGCGGCGATGCGCTCCTGAATCTCCGCGCGGCTCTTGCCCTTGTCGCGTCCGGTCAGCACCGCCATGCGTACACCGGCGGCGTCTGCCAGCGGCTGCATGGAGGCGAGATGCTGGCGCGCCAGGATTTCGGTCGGCGCCATCATGGCCGCCTGCGCGCCGCATTCGACCGCGTTCAGCATGGCGAGCAGGGCGACGACCGTCTTGCCGCTACCGACATCGCCCTGGATCATCCGCAGCATCCGCTCCGGCGCCGCCATGTCGCCGTAAATATCGGCGAGCGCCACGGCCTGGGCGTTGGTGAGCTTGAAGGGAAGGGCGTCTTCGGCCTTCTTCCGCAGCCTGCCGTCCCCCTTGAAAACGCGTCCTTTCCGGCGCTTCTGGTGCGCGCGAACGAGGGCGAGCGCGAGCTGATTCGCCAGAAGCTCGTCATAGGCCAGCCTCTGCCGCGGCAGGGCCGACGGATCGATATCCTCCATCGATCCGGGCGCGTGCGCGGCCAGCAAAGCGGTGCGCCAATCCGGGAAATGCCGCATGGCGAGGAACGGTTTGTTGCCCCATTCGGGCAGTTCCGGCACCTCGGGCAGGGCGGCGCCGATCGCCTTGCGCAGGGTCTTCTGCGTCAGCCCGTGGGTCAGCGGATAGGTCGGCTCGACCTGCATGATCTCCTTGATCTTCGCTTCCGGGACCATGTGGTCCGGATGGGTCATCTGCAGGCGGCCGTTGAAATGTTCGACCTTGCCGCTGATCGCGCAGCGCGTGCCGGTCGGCAGCATCTGGCCGATATAGTCCGCCTTGGCGTTGAAGAAGACGATCTCCATCTCACCGGTCTCGTCCCAGGCGCTGACCCGATACGGCTGCTTGCGGCTGCGTCCCGGCCGGTGTTCGCCGACGGTGACGACGAGTGTCGCAATCGTATCGTCCGGCGCATCCGCGATCTTCGGATTGAATCGCCGGTCGATGATCCCGCTCGGCAGGTGCCAGAGCAGGTCGATCACGGAACGGCCGGCGAGAGTCTCCAGCAGCTTGGCTATGCGCGGACCGACGCCGGGAAGGCGCGTCGTATCGGCAAAGAGGGAATAGAGAATTTCCGGTCGCAAGTTATCCGCCGATGCTATTAAGTGCGCGGCTCCAGGACGCGGGCCGAGGGCTGACACGCCAAGGCTTTGATTTATATCCTAGCCGATGCTTCAGACAAACCGGGAGTGAGACCGATGAGCGGGCTCGACGATCGCCGCAAGAAACTGATTTACCGAAGCGCCTATACGGGCACCAAAGAAACCGACCTGCTGCTCGGGGCTTTCGCACGCGCGCATATTGCTGAGCTTGATGAAGAAGGCCTCGACACCTACGAAGCGCTGCTCGAAATTCCCGATCCACGGCTCTACAAGTGGATCACCGGCCAGGAAGAAGCGCCGGAGGAATACGAAACCCCGATCCTGGACATGATCCGCAACTTCAAACTCGTCGACTAGTCTATTGAAATACGACAAAACTCTCCTCGATGGTTCCGCCAAGGTCGCTTTCTCCGCGGCGCCGGAAGGCCATGATTCCAGAATTCTGCTGCAGATCGCCGCGAGCCATGGCGGCGTCGTACATATCGCGCGCGACGATTCGCGTCTTGCCGTACTGCGCCAGTCGCTCGGCTTTTTCGCGCCGGAACGACCGGTTATCACGCTTCCCGCATGGGACTGCCTGCCCTATGACCGCGTCTCCCCGCATGGAGACCTGATCAGCCAGCGCGTTGAGGCACTTGCCCGCATTGCTTCATCCGGATTGCGGGGCGGGACTGTTCTGCTGACGACCGTGAACGCCTTGCTGCAACGCGTTCCGCCGAGACGCTTTTTCACCGATGTGGGACTGTCCCTGACGCCCGGCGCCAGCAGGCCCGTCGAGGAACTGGCCGCTTTCTTCGAGGCCAACGGCTACCACCGTGCCGCCACTGTGCGCGAGGCGGGCGAATATGCGATGCGCGGCGGTATCGTCGATGTCTATCCGCCCGGTGCGGAAGAGCCGCTGCGGCTGGATTTCTTCGGTGACGAGCTTGAGACCATCCGCTCCTTCGATCCGGTCAGCCAGCGCACCTCGGGCAAGCTCGATGCCTTCGAGATCTTCCCGGTCGGAGAATTTCGCCTCGACGAGGAGAGCATCCGGCGCTTCCGGGCCGGTTACCGAACCCACTTCGGCGGGGAGATTTCGAAGGATCCTCTCTATGACGCGGTCAGCGAAGGGCGCCGCCATGTCGGCATGGAGCACTGGCTGCCGCTCTTCCACGACGATCTCGAGACCCTGCTGGATTATACCGGCGCCGCGCCGCTCACTTTCGATCATCAGGACGACGCGGCCATCGCCGGGCGATTCGAGCTGATCGAGGAGTATTACGAAGCCCGCAAGAGCTTCCACGACCGGGGCACGCCGGACGGCGGCGTGATCTACCGGCCCTTGCCGCCGGACAGCCTCTATCTGACGCCAAGGGACCTGGAGAGCCTGCTCGCCAGTCATCCGGTCGGGCGCTTCACGCCATTTGCACTGCCGGAGGGCGGAGCCGGGCAGACGGTCGTCGATTGCGGCGGCCACGGCGGCACCGGCTTTGCCGAGGCCCGCGCCATGCCCGATACCGATCTTTATGGCGTGGTTCGGGACACGGTCCTGAAAGAGGCGAACACCCGCCGCGTGCTGATCGCCGGATATACCTCCGGCTCGCGCGACCGGCTGGTCACACTGCTGCACGAACATGGCCTCGAACGACTTGAACCGGTTACCTCGTGGAAAGAGGCGGACGCTCTCCCTGAGGGGACAGCCGCCGGCGTCATTCTGCCGCTGGAGCAGGGCTTCGCCAGCGACGATCTGCTCTGCGTTGCCGAACAGGACATTCTCGGCGAACGCCTTGCGCGTCCGACGGTGCGGCGCAAACGGCGCGGCGAGGAATTCCTGCAGGAAGTCTCCGCTCTGCACGAAGGCGACTATGTCGTCCATGTGGAGCACGGGATCGGGCAATATGACGGCCTCGAGACACTTGAGATCGGCGCCGCGCCGCATGACTGCCTGCGGCTGATCTATCTCGGCGGCGATAAACTGTTCGTCCCGGTCGAGAATATCGAGGTCCTGTCGCGCTACGGTTCGGCGGAAAGCGGGGCTCAGCTCGACAAGCTCGGCGGGGCCGCCTGGCAGGCGCGCAAGGCGCGAGTCAAGAAGCGCCTGCGTGACATGGCGGAGCAGCTAATTCGGCTGGCCGCAGAGCGCGAAATCCGCGAGGCAGAGCCTGTCGCTCCGCCGCCGGGCGTGTTCGACGAGTTCTGTGCCCGTTTCCCCTATACGGAAACGGACGACCAGCTGAAGGCAATCGAGGACACGCTGGACGATCTCAATCGTGGCCGTCCGATGGACCGCCTGGTTTGCGGCGATGTCGGGTTCGGGAAGACCGAAGTCGCGCTGCGCGCCGCGCTCGTCGTTGCCATGCAGGGCTTCCAGGTCGCCGTCGTGGTGCCCACCACGCTGCTTGCGCGCCAGCACTACAACCAGTTCGTCGAGCGCTTCAAGGGCCTGCCGGTGAAGGTCCGTCAGCTTTCCCGCATGGTTCCCGCGAAGGAGCAGACGGCGGTGAAGGAGGAACTGGCGAGCGGCGATTGCGGCATCGTCATCGGGACCCACGCCGTGCTGGCGAAGAACATCCGCTTCTCGAACCTCGGAATGGTGATCGTCGACGAAGAACAGCATTTCGGCGTCGCCCAAAAGGAGCGCCTGAAGGAACTGCGATCCTCGATCCACGTGCTGACCCTGACCGCCACGCCGATTCCGCGCACGCTGCAGATGGCGCTGAGCGGCGTTCGGCAGATGAGCCTGATCACCACGCCGCCGGTCGACCGGCTGGCCGTCCGTACATTCGTCATGCCTTATGACGGCCTCGTTATCCGCGAGGCGATCATGCGCGAGCATTATCGCGGCGGTCAGACCTTCTATGTCTGTCCGCGCCTGGAGGATCTGCCGCGCGTGCATGACCGCCTGACCCAGCTGGTACCGGAAGTCCGTGTTGCGACGGCGCACGGGCGGATGAGCCCGGCAGAGCTGGAGAAGGTCATGACCCAGTTCTGCGACGGGCATTACGACATCCTGCTCAGCACCAATATCGTCGAGTCCGGCCTCGACATTCCGAACGCGAACACGATCGTCATCCACAGGGCGGACATGTTTGGCCTAGCGCAGCTCTACCAGCTGCGCGGCCGCGTCGGACGCTCGAAGACCCGGGCCTATGCGTACCTGACAACCCATCCGACCAAGATCCTGACGGCGGACGCAAAACGCCGGCTCGAAGTGATGCAGACGCTGGACAGTCTCGGCGCGGGCTTCAGCCTCGCCAGCCACGACATGGATATCCGCGGCGCCGGCAACCTCTTGGGCGAGGAGCAGTCGGGCCAGGTGAGGGAGGTCGGCATCGAGCTCTACCAGACCCTGCTGCAGGAAGCCGTCCAGGCAGCGCGGGACGGCGGATTCGCCGAGGATCATGAGCCGGAAGAGCAGTGGACGCCGCAGATCTCTCTCGGCACGCCGGTATTGATTCCGGAAAACTACGTTCAGGATCTGACCGTGCGCCTCAGCCTCTATCGCCGCATCGCCAATCTGGTCGATGAGGCCGAGATCGACAGTTTCGCGGCCGAGCTGGCTGATCGGTTCGGCACGTTGCCGGCTGAGGTCGAAAACCTGCTGAAGGTCATCGCCATCAAGCAACTCTGTAAGCTTGCCGGTGTGGAGCGGGTCGATGCCGGGCCTAAGGGCGCGGTCATCAGTTTCCGGAACAACGATTTCGTCAATCCACGCGGCCTCGTCGGTTTCATTGCCAAACAGGCCGGCAGCGTGCAGCTCCGCCCGGACCACAAGCTGGTCTACCGGCGCGCCTGGGAGAAGCAGGATGTCCGCGTGCGTGGTCTGACGAGCCTGATGCAGGAGTTGGTGGCGATTGCGACCTAGCGGTCTTCCGGGGCGATGTCCTTGATCCTCGCGACGTGCGCGTCGATATCCTCGCGGCTATAGGGCGAATGGACCCTGACCTCCGACGGCGGCCGATGATCGCGTCCGAGTTTCTTCTCCGGTCGCCACGATCGGAGCGGCCGGATGGGCCGCGGCACGAAATTGCCGCCGCAGGTCGGGCAGACGCCGAGCAGCACTGTCTCGACGCACTCCGCGCAGTAGGTGCATTCATAGGAACAGATACGGGCGTCGCGGGACTCCGCCGGCAGATCGCGGTCGCAGAGTTCGCAGTTCGGCCTGAGTTCGAGGGCGACCATCTGGGCGGTCAGGCCTGATTGGCGACCGGCGATTTCTGCGAGGCATCTAGATCGAAGAGCGGGAAGAAGGCTTCCGGCTCCTGGGCGCCCGAGACCGCGTATTGCCGGTTGAAGATGAAGCAGGGCACGCCGTTGATGCCGTTCTCGTAGGCGAAGCGGGTCTCCGCCATCACCTCGGTCGCGCCGCCCTTGCCTTCGAGCCAGGTGCGGGTCTCTTCCGCGTCCATGCCGGAGGCCTCGGCAAGCGTGACGAGGTTGTCGAGATCCCCGATATCCACGCCTTCGATGAAATAGGCGTTGAACAGATTTTCCACCAGGGCGTCCGAGGTGCCCTTTGCTGTTGCAAGATTGATCGTGCGGTGCGCGAGCACGGTGTTCGGGGTGCGCTGGATCAGGTCGAAGCGGAAGTCGATGCCCTCGCCATCGCCCATGCGGCGAATATTGTCGTAAATCTGGCTCGCGCGCTCAGGACCGCCGAACTTGTTCTCCAGATAGGCCTGCCGCGACATTCCCTCGACCGGCATGTCCGGATTGAGCTGGAAAGCACGCCACTGGATCGTCAGGTCGGGCACCGGCCGCAACTTCAGCGCCCGCTCGAGGCGACGCTTGCCGATGAAACACCAGGGGCAGATTACGTCTGAGAAAATGTCGATCTGGGTCATTCAGGTCCGGCTCCCTGGGCCGTTATTGTGTCGGCTTGCGGTACGTGCGCAACAACCGTCTGGCGCGCTTGACGCTTTCTTAAAACGAAGAAACGATGTCCCGCAATCAGCACAGGGAAACATCTGGGGACGGAGATGTCGATATTTGAAACGGGCCTGGAGAGAAATGCGGCCAACTACGCGCCGCTCACTCCATCCGATTTCTTGGAGCGGGCCGGTTCAACCTTTCCGGACAAGGTCGCCATTATTCACGGTGAGTTGACCCGTACATACGGCGATTTTCTGAGCCGCAGCCGTCGTTTAGCGGACGCCCTCCGGAAACGGAATATCGGTCCTGGAGACGCCGTGTCCATCCTCGCCCCGAATACACCGGCGATGCTGGAAGCGCATTACGGAATTCCCATGGCGGGAGCAGTGCTGAACGCGATCAATACACGACTCGATGCGGCGACCATCGCCTTCATCATCGATCACGCCGAGTCGAAACTGGTCCTTGTCGACCGCGAACTCGCGCCCCTGATGGAAGAAGCGCTTGGCCAAACCTCCAATAAGCCGCCGGTGATCTGGATCGACGACCCGCTGGCCGAGGGCGGCAAGCCTCTCGGCGAAAAGGAATACGAGGATTTTCTGGCCGAGGGCGAGCCGTCGCCTGACTGGCCGCGGCCGACCGATGAGTGGCAGTCGATGTCGCTCAACTACACGTCCGGCACCACGGGCAATCCGAAAGGCGTCGTCTATCACCATCGCGGCGCATACGTGAACGCAATGGGCAACGCCATCGCCTTCGGACTGACCTCTTCCTGCCGTTATCTCTGGACCCTGCCGATGTTCCATTGCAACGGCTGGACCTATACCTGGGGCGTGACCGCCGTCGGCGGGACCCATGTCTGCCTGCGCAAGGTCGATCCCACGCAGATCTTTGATCTGATCGCCCGCCACGGCGTCACCCATATGTGCGGCGCGCCGATCGTCCTCACCATGCTGATTCACGCCCCGGCGGATCAGAAGACCGCGTTTCCGCAGACGGTGAACATCGCGACAGGCGGCGCGGCGCCGCCGAGCGCGGTCATTTCCGCCATGGGAAAGATGGGATTCGCCGTTACGCATCTCTACGGCCTGACGGAGACCTATGGCCCCTCGACGATCTGCGCCTGGCCGCCGGAATGGGACGAGCTCGATCTGGAGACGAAGGCGGAGCGGATGGCGCGGCAGGGCGTCTGGTATCCGACGCTGGAAGGCATGAAGGTCGCCGATCCGGAGACCGGACAGGAGGTGCCGCGCGATGGCACGACCATCGGCGAGCTTTGCCTGCGTGGCAACACGATCATGAAAGGGTACCTCAAGAACCCGAAGGCGACCGCCGAAGCGCTCGGCGACGGCTGGTTCCGCACAGGCGACCTCGCGGTTCTGCATCCGGACGGCTATGCCGAGGTGAAGGACCGGTCCAAGGACATCATCATCTCCGGCGGCGAGAACATCTCCTCGCTGGAGATCGAGGAGGTGCTCTACAAGCATCCGAAGATCATGGAAGCCGCCGTGGTCGCCAAGCCTGACGAAAAGTGGGGCGAGACGCCCTGCGCCTTCGTCACCGCTGCGCCCGGCGCCGGCGAGATCGATGCCGAGGAGATCACTGCCTGGTGCCGACAGCACATGGCCACCTTCAAGACCCCGCGCACCATCGTCTTCGGCGAACTGCCCAAGACCTCAACCGGCAAGATCCAGAAATTCGTGCTCAGGGAACGCGCAAAGGAACTGTAGGGCGCCGGGTCAGATCCGGTAGCGATCCAACGTCGACGGATTCGGTTCGAAACCGATCCCGGGGCGGTCCGGCACGGCCACCACGCCTTTTTCCGGCAACGGGATTGAAGGATCCAGATAGGCGTCCGGCGTGACATAAAGATGCTCGAACTGCTCGCAGATCCCGCGGGCGGCCATGAGCTGGAGCGTCGCCCAGTAGCCGGGACCGAAATAGGGCGCGTGCGGCATGATCTTCGCGCCGTGCCGTTCCGCGAGATCGCAGACCTTGAGGAACTCGGTGACGCCGCCGACCTTGGTCACGCTCGGCTGCAGGTAATGGATGGCCGGCGCCGTGCGGGCGAATTCGACCGAAGTGCAGGCATTTTCTCCACTCGCGATCGGCACGCCGTATTCCGTCTGCAGCGCCCCCAAAACCTCGGCGTCGTCCGGCGGAAAGACCGGCTCCTCGACCCAGTAGAGATCGAGCCGTTTCATCTCCGGCATGATCTTTCGTGCGAATTCCAGCGACCAGTTGCAGTTCACGTCGGTGGAGATCTTCGTCGCCGCACCGGCGCCGTCGCGTCCGGCCTCGATGGCCTCAAGCGCGATCTCGTGCAGCTTGACGGTGCTGTACCCCTCATCCACGACCTTTGCGCTGAAAGAGCGGACCAGATCCGGCTCCCCGTAGCGCACCAGGCTCGCATAGGCGGGCAGGGAAGTCTTCGGCTTGTCCGCGAGCAGCTTTGCCAGGGAAACACCTTCCGTCTTCGCCTTCAGATCCCAGAGCGCGATATCGACGGCGGAGATGGCGAAGATGGTGATGCCATAGCGCCCGTGCAGATGCAGACGTTGCTGGAGCTCTAGATTGAGAGCTGCGAGATCGTTGATCTCGCGCCCGATGAGCAGCGGAGCGACCATGTCCTCGATGGCCGCGACCGTGGCCCTGCGGCAGGAATAGGCGAATCCGTCGCCCCAACCGACGAGGCCGTCCTCGGTCTCGATCCGCACCAGCGCTATGTCGAGCTTGGTCCATTTCGTCGGCATCAGCCCGACGCCGGGACTTCCGTCCTCGAACGGGATCTGCAGGGGGATGACGTCGACGCTCTTGATCTTCATGTGATTGCTTCCTCCAGGCACGTTCCGGCGTGCCCTCGTTTGTTTCTTATTTCCGGTCGAGATTGAGACGGTAGACCTTGACCGCACCGCTGCGCCCGCGCAGCTCGAATTCTCCGACATCCTCGAGATCGGGGGGATTTCCGGCCGCAACGGCTGTTTCCTCTGACACGAGGACGCAGAGATCCGTTCCGGGGGCGACCTGCTTGCCGAGCTGCTCCAGCCGGTTCGCGACATTCACCGTGTCGCCGATCATGGTGTAGTTGATACGCCCCGGCGCACCGATATTTCCGACAACCGCCCGCCCGGTCGCGATGCCGAGGCGGATATGCAGGACCCGCTGCCCGGTCCGTTCTCGGCGCTCATTATCCGCGCGCAGCAAATCCGCGATCCGCCGGACAGAGCGCAGACAGGCCGCGGCGTGATCCTCGCGTTCCGCGGGCGCGCCCCAGAATGCCATCACGCTGTCGCCGACATATTTATCGATATTGCCGCCTTCGGCCTCGATCGCCTCGTTCATCAAAGTGAAGTGATCGTTCAGCAGCGCGACGATTTCTTCCGCGGGAGCGCTCTGCGAGAGGGTGGTGAAGCCGACGATGTCGGAGAACAGCACCGTGACTTCACGATCAACGGAGGAAATGCCGGTCGGCTCCGACTTGTCCAGAATAGCCCGCACGAGCGAGCGTGGCACATAGATGCCGAACTGGGCGAGCCCCTTCACCATCCGGTTGAAGGCCATCGCCGCGTCGTTGAATTCCTGCACCGAGTTTCCGCCGATGGGAACAACGTGGTCGAGATCGAACTTGGCAACGGCATTGGACGCCGTCGCCAGTTCGCTGACCGGCTGTCGGATCCGTTCCGCAAGCTGCCAGAGGCGCAGCATGGCGAGTGCCATCACCCCTAGGCCCGCAAGGGCGCCATAAGCCAAATAACGAATCATGTCCGTGTAGCTGGAGGAATCCTCGTCGACATATATTCCGACGGTGAAAGCTCCGTCCTGGCTCACCGGCACATCGAGCGTCAGGGAAAAATAGCGTTTGTCATTGATCCTCGCTCTTCGAATCTTGATGCCGTCACCATCCTCGAGGTCGTCCACCTTGTGCTGCGCAGGATCGAGAAAGGCGGCGAGCACCGGGTCACCTATTTCCGATCCGTGCAGCAGCGGTTTCTCGGCCGTCATGCGTTTCGCGATCTCTGGATCGGTGAGGGTTGGATGCGCGATGACATAACCGTCATTGTCCACGACGAAGACCAGACCGCCGACCAGGTCGACCTGACTGGCGAAGACGGACAGGTCGTAGAGCGAAATCGCACTGGCGGCGAACCCGAGATAGGTGCCGGAATCGTCGAAGATCGGATTTCGCGCTGTCACGAGAGTCCGGCCGACCAGCCGGGAGAAGATCGGTTCGGCGACATAGGGTTCGGCCACCAGACGGGCTTCCTTGACCGCCCGATCCGCCTCCGAACCCGGCGCATAATTGTGCAATCTGGCCGTGCCGTCCGCCTGCACGGTCTCATATCTTCCATCGGTCCAGAAGAACGCCATTCCCCGGATCTGCGGATCGAGCTGCATGGCGGTCCGGGCCATTTCGATGTTAGTGGGACTGACGTTGGGGCCCTCGGGAAGGACCTTTCGTCCGATGACCTCGGCCGTTCTGATCGCCGGTTCCATATGCGTGGAGAGAAACCGGACCGTGGTGTGGATCACGTTTCCGGCATTCTCACGCAGTATGACAAGCGCCCCCTGGGTCCCGAAATACATCGTGACCGCCATAAGGGCGGCAAGGGCGACCAGAAACAACCCGCCGATATCGCGCAACAGCAGGGTACGGATGGTGATCCTGCTTTCCGGTGTGAGGCTGTTCATGTCGATCTTCATGTCATTCCGAAATGCGCGCGGTAGCCTGTCGCATCTCCCAGACTTTCAGCCTCATAGATCCCGCGGGCAATCGCCCGTGCAAGACAGTTGGCCGCATAAGCCCCCAATCGTGCAAGGTCTAAGGCCGGATCGGCGAGCGCTCTTCGTCCGGTCGAAACGCCGAACACCGTATCGCCGTCGAACGGCGTGTGGGCGGGGCGGATCGCATGCGTCAGGCCCTGCTGGGCCATGAGCGCGAACTGCCGGCACTCCGCCTTCGAAAGCCGCGCGTCCGTCGCAACGATGGCGATCGTGGTGTTCTCTCCCGCGCGGGCGAGTTTCGGCAGACGGATGCCGCTTGCCCTGTCTTCCGGCACAGGCGTCCTACCGCCGAATTCTCCGTCGATCTCTAAATCCCAGGCGAAGAACGCGCCGGAGACCGGAAAGGTCGCGGCCCCGACCGCGTTCACCGCAACCAGCGCACCGACCGTCGTACCATTCTCGAACCTGATCGAGGCGCTCCCGAGCCCGCCCTTGAAACCGCTCGCCTGTGCACCGAAGCCAGCGCCTGAGTTTCCGAGTGCGAAATCCGCCGCCGCGCTTTCCGCCGCAGCACGTCCGAGCGCAGGGTAGGGGCTTTCCTCACCCCAGTCCTTGTCGCCGCCATTGTTCAGGTCGAAGAGAATCGCTTCCGGCACGATGGGGACGACGGAAGGCCCGACCTTGAATCCGATCTCCCTGGCGCGGAGATGGGCCATCACCCCGCCTGCTGCATCGAGCCCGAAGGCGGAGCCGCCGCTCAGGACCAGTGCATTGACCGCGGCCACAGTCGCTTCCGGGCGCAGCAGGTCGAGCTCCCGGCTGCCGGTACCTCCACCCCGTGCATCGACCGAGGCGACCATCTCTCCGCTTTCCGGTATGAGCACCGTGACCCCGCTTCGGACCCGCTCGTCATGTGCGTTGCCGACCAGCAATCCCGGTACGTCGGTGATCAGGTTCATTTCGCCCTGCCGCGGCTGCATCTTTCCTCCCCAAACGAGGCATACCCGCCTCTAAGGATCGTCTATTGGACTGATCGCACAAAATCTTTATATACACGGCGTTCTCCAACAAGGACGGTTTGATGAGTTCCCTGCACCAAGCGGTCGAGCGCCGGCGCACCTTCGCGATCATCGCGCACCCGGACGCCGGTAAGACCACGCTCACGGAAAAACTGCTGCTGTTCGGCGGCGCCATCCAGATGGCGGGCGCGGTCAAGGCGCGCGGTCAGCAGCGGCGTGCGCATTCCGACTGGATGAAGGTCGAACGCGAGCGCGGCATTTCGGTCGCCTCGTCGGTCATGACCTTCGACTACGGGAACAACACCTTCAACCTGCTCGACACGCCGGGCCACGAGGACTTTTCCGAGGACACCTACCGGACGCTGACCGCGGTCGACAGTGCGATCATGGTGATCGATGGCGCGAAAGGCATCGAGGAACAGACCCTGAAGCTGTTCGAGGTCTGCCGCCTGCGCGACGTGCCGATCATCACCTTCGTCAACAAGATGGACCGAGAGGCGCGCGACAGTTTCGAGCTGATCGACGAGATCGAGCAGAGCCTCGCGCTCGACGTGACGCCGGCGAGTTGGCCGATCGGCATGGGGAAGAGCTTCCGCGGCTGCTACGATCTCCTGAACGACAAGCTGATCCTGATGGAGCGCGGCAGCCACGACGCACCGGATGAGGGTCAGACCTGCAAGGGTCTCGACGATCCGAAGCTGGATCAGCTGCTGCCGGCCTCCGCCGTCAACCAGCTGCGCGAGGAAGTCGAGATGGCGCGCGGGCTCTGTCCGGAATTCGATCCGGAGGCCTTTCTCGGCGGCCACATGACCCCGGTCTATTTCGGCAGCGCGGTGAACAATTTCGGCGTCCGCGAGTTGCTCGACGGTGTCGCACGCTATGCGCCGTCGCCGCGCCCGCACCCGACCAAGACCCGCAAGGTCAATCCGGACGAGAAGAAGGTCGCGGCCTTCGTCTTCAAGATCCAGGCGAATATGGATCCGAAGCACCGGGACCGTATCGCCTTCGCGCGAATCTGCTCCGGACATTTCAAGCGCGGCGCCAAGCTGAAGCATGTCCGCAGCGGCAAGATCATGAACATCCACAATCCGGTGATGTTCCTGGCGCAGGATCGCGAAATCGCCGACGAGGCCTGGCCCGGCGACATCATCGGCATTCCGAACCATGGCAACCTGCGGATCGGCGATGCGCTGACCGAGGGCGAGGATCTGCAGTTCAACGGCATCCCGAGCTTCGCGCCGGAACTGCTGCAGCGGGTCCGGCCGACCGACCCGCTCCGCGCCAAGCATCTCGAGAAGGCGATCGTCCAGCTTGCGGAAGAAGGCGCGGCGAAGGCCTTCAAAACCCGGATCGGCGGAAGCTGGATCGTCGGTGTCGTCGGCGCCCTTCAGTTCGACGTTCTGGCGGACCGCATCCGCACGGAATACGACGTTCCCGTCACTTTCGAACCTGCGGCGCTTCACACGGCACGCTGGCTCGAGGCGGACGACCCGGCGGAGCTGAAGAAGTTCATGGACGCCAATCAGGGCGATCTCGCCGACGACCATGACGACATGCCGGTCTTCATGGCCCGCAACGGCTGGCACCTTCAGCACACCGCCGAGAACTGGCCGAAGGTGAAGTTCCTCAAGGTGAAGGAGCAGATGGCCTGAGCGGGCCATCTGTCCAACCAGATGTCGTGAAGCGCGCTCTCGCGCCGGAGGAACGCCGACCGTTACGGTTGTTCCTCAGCCCGCACGTTCGATCCGGCACTGGTAGCAATTGTTCTTCGCCGAGCGTGCATGGACGTAGCGCACGTCCGGGTTGGCGAGGATCGCATCCGCAGCCGCCTCGATTTCCCCGGTTCCGATCACCGTGCCGGTGCCGTAGACGATCCGGTCGTCGGCTCCGTAGCCACGCAGCATGATATTGTCCCATCCCCGGAACATCGCGGGGACCGATTGTTCTTCCGCATAGCGCGCGCAGTCCTTCGCGTGCAGGAAGATCGGGCCAAGTTCCGCATAAGGCTGTGCAGCAGGAAAGGGGCGGTGGGCGAGAACGAGATATTCGTCACCCGCGGCGATTTCCGACAGGCAGTGCCGGCACGGCATTGAACCACCCTCGGAGATTTTCCGTTCGGGTATCTGCCCATTGGCGTCCGCGCCGCCCGCCTGATAGTGCCGGGCGACATCGGTCGGGAGTGCGATATAGCGTTTGTCGTTCATGGTTCGGTTCCGTTTCGAGTGTCTGATGGAGCCGATCCTCGATGAGCGGACAACGCGGCGATATCCGTCCCTTGCGCCCTATTTCTATTTCGAGCGCCAGGCTTGCCAGAGGTCCTGGAGCTGAAATCCCCAATAGGCGCATTGCGCAATCAGCGGACCCAGCTGACCTCCGGCGAAATTGAGCCCGAACGGCGCGAACAGTTTGTAGGTCTCGTCGCCGTCAGCGATCGCCTTCGCCACGACCTCTCCGCCGGCCGTGGTCGCGCACATGCCGTGGCCGCCGTAACCCTGGTTGAACCAGACGCCGTCCGAAAGCCGCCCGATCTGGGGCATCTTGTGTACCGAATAGCCCATGGTTCCCGGCCAGGCGACTTCCGCCCTGATCCCCTCGAGCTGGGGATAGATACGCAGGATGTCGCCGATCATCTTTCTGTCGAGATCGCGCGGAGAAAGATTTGAGCTGACACGGCCGCCCCAGAGCAGGCGGGTATCCGGCAGAACCCGGTAATAGTCGTTCGCGATCCGGCTGTCGGAGGTGCCGTAAGGCGCGCGGATCGCGTCCTGCAGTCGATCCCCGAGCGGCTCGGTCAGAACCACGTAGGTGCCGACCGGCAAGGTCGCGCGCGACAGTTTCGGATGCAGATAGCCGATATAGCCGGAGCAGCAGATCACGACCTGATTGGCAAAGACGCTGCCTCGCGCCGTATCGATCCGCTTCCGGTCGTCCGTCAGATCCATATGGGTGACGGCGGAATTCTCGAAGATCCGCGTGCCGTGTGACTTGGCCGCGTCGGCAATGCCGTTGGTGAAATTGAGCGAGTGGAACTGGAACGCCGTCGGGTTCAACACCCCTTCATGATAGCGCGTCGTGCGATAGAGCTCCCGCATCTGCTCGCGGCTTTGAAACTCGAGACCCAGGCCGTACTTCTCGTTCATCATGTCCGCATTCGCCTTCATACCGTCGGCGTTGGCGAACCAGGAAGCCTTCATGATACCGGACCGCATCGGGCCAGCATCGATTCCGTAGAGTTCAATACGTTTCTTGATGAGGTCCATCGCGTCGAGGGTGAGCCGGAAGAGCGCGTCCGCATCCGTCCGCCCGACCCTGGCTTCTATATCGCCAAGGCCAAGGCTGTATCCGCCGCTGACAAAGCCGCCATTGCGGCCGGAAGCACCCCAGCCGATCCGGTTCGCTTCGAGCAGGACGACGTCGCGCCCGCGTTCGGCCAGTCCGAGCGCCGTGGCGAGGCCCGCCATCCCGCCGCCGACGACACAGATATCGCAGTCCGTATCCGCCTCCAGGACCGGGCGCGCCTCGGGTGCCTTGACGCTACGGCTATAGTAACTGTCGACATAGCGCGCGCCGCTGTCCGTCGCTGGGTTCATTGTCGGCTCCATTCTGCTGCGAGATCCGGTGTTGGCTTATAGCCGGTTCGGGGAGGGAGAGGTCAAACTGTGAGGAGTCTCACAGTGCTGTCGGGCGCAAGCGGTAAGATCCTGCAACGGCGACCCGGTTTGGGCCCCCGATTAAGATTTTCTCCACGAATTTCATCTAAATTTTTATTTAGAAAACAGGGGATTAGCCTATGGAAATAGATACATACCATGCACTGACAACCGTTCGTAATGTCGATCGCTCTTTAAACTTTACAATTCGAAACCATTTTGATGGAATGGTATTAGTTCGTAAGCAACGGAACATCCGACGCGGAGGCCTCCTATGACCGTCCAGACACTTCGACGCTCTGCTCTCAAGATCGATACGGCCGATATTGCTGTCGGCGGAAACGCAGAGGACGTGCGGGCGAGCTACATGGAGCTGACAGCCATGCTCGACCGGCTCCACCGGCGCTATCTCGACGTGGTTCGCGTCGAGCTGGAAAGCATGGGCATCAACAACATCAATCCGTCCCAGGCACTCATGCTGGTCGGGATCGGCGACGAGGACATTCCTGTCCGCGACCTGATCCACCGCAAGGGGTACCAGGCTTCGACGGTCTCCTATAACGTCAAGAAGCTGTCCGAATACGGCTATCTCGAGCAGGAGCGGGCCGCGCATGACCGCCGGTCGGTGCGCCTGCGGCTGTCTCCCAAAGGGCGCGATGTCGTTGCCCGGCTTCGGGATCTCGAACAGCGCCATATGGAATTCACCAACGGCCGTGCCGATCTCGCGAAAGAGATGGAAGCCGCGACCGCGACCTTGCGTCAGCTCGATCAAATCTGGGCCGAATACATAACTTTCGGCTAAGCCCCACCCCCGAGGCTCCCTAAGCGCGCCGCTTCTGCGGCGCGTTTTTTATGCGCAAGCGGCGTCGAGAGCAGCGCGCGCCAGCAGCCGGGTCGAATCCAGAACCGGCAGCGCGCTGTTCGCGTCATTGACGATCAGTGGAATTTCCGTACACCCGAGAATGACGGCGTCGCATCCAGCGCCCTTCAAACCCTCTATGACGTTCCGGAAGTAGGCCACGGAAGAGGGGCGGATAATCCCCGGGACAAGCTCGTCCATGATGATTCTTGCCGCTTCCTCGATCTCCTCGGGCGAGGGGCGCTGCCAGGCGATACCCTCTGCCTCCAGCTTTTCCGGATAAACGTCGCTTTCCACCAGCCAGCGTGTCCCTGTGATGCCGAGCTTTGTGTAACCGCTCTCGACCGCCGCGGCTGTCACCGCTTCCGCGATATGCACCCAGGGAAGCGGAGATCGCCCCGTAAGGAGCGGAAAAGCCTGGTGAATCGTATTGTCGGGGCAGATCAGGAAATCGGCTCCGGCATGCTCCAGCCGCCTGGCCGAATCCAGCATGAGATCGGCCACGCCGTTGATGTCACCGGCTTCCAGGCAGGCGACATAGCGCGACAGCGAGGGCGTATGCATCGAGATATCCGGATGGACGTGTGCGCCGAGTCGCTCCGCACCCTCCGAACAGATCGTGCGGTAGCACAAGGCCGCGCCCTCGGCCGAACACCCGACGATGCCGATATGCTTCATCTGCTTATACCGCCGACTGGAGTTCGCCCGTCATCACGTAGCGCAGGATCGCCGCGACCTGCGCCGGCGTTTCGGCGACGGCAAGGGCCGCACCGTCGACCTCTTTCAGAGGGTGGGTCAGCGAGGGGTCGTGCTGCACGATCAAGGGCTTGCCGAGCGCCGCCGCATAACCGGCATCGAACGCCGCGTTCCATTGCTTGTATTTGTCGCCGAAGCGGACCACGACCACGTCGGCGCGCTCGATCAGGGTGCGTGTCCGGATCGCATTGATCTTGGCCCCCTTGTGATCGGCCCAGAAATTGTTCTCCTCGGCGCCGAGGATCGTCACGCCGCAATCGTCGCTGTTCTCGTGCACCGTCACGGGAGCGGTGAAGGCGATATCGAGAGAAGCGCTCTTCGCCGCGTCCTCGATCTCCTTGCGCCAATCGGTATGGATCTCGCCCGACAGATAAACTTCCAACTCCGCCATTGCTTCCTCCTCCTAAATGATCGGCCCTTGATACCTGATTCGGATCGTCAGTGCAGTGCCTCGCGGGAAAGATCGGGGCATGCCCGAGTCACGCGTTTACGAGTCATTATCTCAAAAGTGAGAAAAATTTGCCGCTCAACCTTGGCGGAGATCCCCATGCGGCCTGTGAAATCCGGCTTTGCGATCCTTGTCAGCCTGTTTTCGCTTACCGGATGCGATGAGGGACATCCGTCGCCGAGATGAATGTCGAGCGTGCCTGCAATCTCGTGAGCAATTTCAAGCAGGTCGCTGTGGACCGCACGGCCTCCTACAGACGTGTCTTCAAGCTCAACGACCTGATCGGCGGTATCGTGCTCACCCTGCAGCCGTCGATAAGCAGGTCCATTAACGTCGTTGTCGGAGAGATTCCGGCAGAGATCCAGCTGGACAGCTATCCGGGCGAAATCGGACAGGTCATAACAAACCTCGTCGACAACGCGGTAAAGCATGCTTTTCCGGAAGGAACCGGAACCGTTCGTCTGACAATATCCGAGCCGGATGCGACGTCGATATCCATCACTATCGAGGACGACGGAATCGGCATGACGCAAGGCATCGTCGATCAGATCTTCAACCCGTTCTTCACCACGAAGTTGGGTCAGGGCGGAACGGGACTGGGGCTGCACATCTCCTACAATGCCGTAACAAATGTCCTCGGCGGAGGCTCAGCGCCTCTCCGGGTTCCATTGACAATCCAAAGTCAAAAAGCTGAAATCGAACTGTCACACACGATGGCATCGCTGGCCCGGCCCGGTCCGGGCTCCCCGCAGAAAGGGGCAATGCGCAGAAGAATGCCACGGGTGCGGCGGGAGGATTTGGCAAAAAGAAATCGAGCTCAATGTGTCCGGAGGGGTCCGGAGCACAGGCCGTTTCGCTTTTCGGGGGACTGATATGACTTTCATTTCGCGCCGCCAGGCACTAACCACGCTGGCCGCTCTCAGCGCCGTTTCCATGCTGCCGGTGGCCGCCAACGCTGCCGACAAGATCAAGGTCGCGGGTATCTACACCCAGCCGATCCAGCAGAAGTGGGATGCGCGGCTGCACCAGGGCCTCGAGGCCGCCAAGGCCGCAGGCAAGATCGAGTATTCCTATTCGGAGAAGGTCTCCAACACCGACTATATCCGTGTGCTGCGCGAGTATGCCGAGAGCGGTGTCCAACTCATTGTCGGCGAGGCTTTCGGCATCAGCCGCGAGGCGCGCAAGGTTGCGGACGAGTATCCGAATGTCGCCTTCCTGATGGGCGATCCGTTCAAGCCGCACGGCAGCAACTTCTCGGTCTTCGACAACTATATCCACGAGCCCTGCTACCTGATGGGCATCATCGCCGGTCACATGACCAAGTCCAAGAAGATCGGCATGGTCGGCGGCTATCCGATCGGCGAGGTGAACCGGCTGTTCCACGCATTCATGAACGGCGCCCGCTCGGTCGATCCGGACATTCAGTTCAAGGTGACCTTCATCGGTTCCTGGTACGACCCGCCGAAAGCCAAGGAAGCCGCCTTCGCGCAGATCGAGGCCGGCGTCGACGTGCTTTATGCGGAGCGCGCCGGCGTGGTCGATGCGGCGCGCGAGAAGGGCATCATCGCCTTCGGCAACGTGAACGACATGAACAAGGAAGAGAACGGCACCAATGTCGTGGTGACCTCCGCGCTCTGGCACATGGAAGCGGCCATCGCCCATGCGATCGACCTTGTGAAGGCCGGCAACTTCAAGGCCGAGGACTACAAGGAATGGACCATGATGCAGAAGGGCGGCGCCAGCCTTGCCCCGTATTATGAGTTCGAGGACAAGATCCCGGCGGAAGCGAAGGCCAAGGTCGAGGATCTGAAGGCGAAGATCCTTTCCGGCGAATTCGTGGTCGAGATCAACGACGAAGAGCCGAAATCCACCTTCTGATCCGGACCGGGGCATTCCCCGTGACGCGAACATCTGAAACCGTGACGCCCCTGCTTTCCTTCAGGGGCGTCACCAAGCGCTTCGGCCCGCTGACGGCGAACGATGCGATCTCGCTCGACCTGAGGGCGGGCGAGGTCCTGGCGCTGCTCGGCGAAAACGGCGCCGGCAAGACCACGCTGATGAACATCCTCTTCGGCCATTATGTGGCGGACGAGGGGGAGATCCTGATCGACGGCGCGCCGCTGCCGCCGGGCTCGACCGATGCCGCGATCCATGCCGGGATCGGCATGGTGCACCAGCATTTCACGCTGGCCGAGAACCTGACGGTCCTGGAGAACATCACGCTCGGGACCGAACCGCTTTTCGCCTGGCGCCGGAACATCCGATCGGCACGCAAGAAGATCGCCTCCATGGCCGTCGAGTACGGTCTTGATGCGGATCCGGACAAACCGGTCGGCGAGCTTTCCGTCGGCGAGCGCCAGCGGGTCGAGATCCTGAAGGCGCTCTATCGCGATGCCCGCATCCTGATTCTGGACGAGCCGACCGCGGTGCTGACGCCGCAGGAATCCGACAGTCTCTTCCAGACCCTGAAGAAGCTGACCGCGCGCGGCCTCGCGGTGATCTTCATTTCCCACAAGCTGAACGAGATCCTGAACCATACAGACCGTGTCGTGGTACTTCGCCGAGGCGCTGTCGCCGGGACCGTGAAGACCTTCGAGGCAGACCGCGCCGGCCTGGCGCGCATGATGGTGGGCGAGGAGGTGAGGCGACCGACCGCCGAGGCGATGGCGCCGGGCGCACCCGTCGTGCGGCTCGCCGGCGTCTCCTGCAAGGCAGTCTCCGAGGCGCAAAGCCTCAAATCCGTCAGCTTGGATATCCGGGCCCACGAGATCGTCGGCCTCGCCGGGGTTGCCGGCAACGGCCAGCGCACGCTCGCCAGCCTGCTCTCCGGTCTTGCCCTCGCCAACAGCGGCGATGTCCAAATTCTCGGCGCCCCCGGAACAGACGATCCGACGGAACTGGTGGCGCGCGGCGTTGCCCGCATCCCGGAGGATCGTCATGCGACGGGCGTGGTCGGCGAGATGCCGCTCTGGGAAAACATCATCAGCGAGGAGCGTCGCAGTCGGGAGATCGCCCGCGCCGGGATCGTCATCGACAAGGGAAAGGCACTTGAACGCACCCGCGAGTTGATCCAGGAATTCGACATCCGCTGCGAAGGCCCGGAAGCTGAAACCCGTTTGCTTTCAGGCGGTAACATGCAGAAGCTCATCCTTGCCCGGGTGCTGTCGCGCGGACCGCGCTTTATTCTCGCGAACCAGCCGGTGCGCGGCCTCGACGAGGGTGCGATCGCTTATGTGCAGCGCCGCCTGCTTGAGGCCCGCAAAGATGGCGCCGGCATCCTGCTGATCTCCGAGGACCTGGATGAGCTCTTCGCGCTCAGCGACCGCATCGCCGTCATGTATCACGGTCACCTGACGCCGGCGCGGCCGGTTTCGGAGCTTACAGTGGGTGAGGTCGGCCTGATGATGTCCGGACACGGCGCGGAGGCCGCCTGATGCGTATCGAGGCACGTCAACAGGTCGAGGTCTGGCGCGTCATTCTGGCGCCCGTTCTCGCTGTCCTGGCGGCCCTGGTACTCGGTGCCGGACTGATTCTCTGGGCGGGTGAGGCGGTGCTCGCCTCTTACTGGGCGTTGTTGAGAGGCGCCCTCGGCTCCGCCTTTGCGATCAACGAAACTCTTACCCGCACCACGCCACTGATCTTCACCGGCCTCGCCGCCGCCGTCGCTTTCCGGGCGAAGTTCTACAATATCGGCGCCGAAGGGCAGCTCTATTGCGGCGCGCTCGCCGCCACCTTCTTCGGCACAGGCCTGGTCGGCCTGCCGCCTTTCCTGATGATCCCCTTCCTGATGCTGGTCGGCGCCATCGCGGGCGGCGCGATCCTGATCGTGCCGGTGCTGCTGAAGACCCACATGAAGGTCGACGAGGTGGTGACGACGCTGCTGCTGAACTTCGTCATCCTGCTGCTGGTCGGCTACCTTCTCGAAGGTCCGTGGAAGGATCCGATGTCTCTCGGCTGGCCGCAGGCCGCGCCGATCGTGGACGAGGGGGTCTGGCCGCCGCTGCTGGCCAAGGGGCGTCTGCATCTCGGTTTCATCTTCGCGCTGGTCGCTGCGGTTCTCGCTTGGGCACTGATGCGCTTCACCGTCTGGGGCTACGAGATCCGCGCCGTAGGTCTCAATGCCTCCGCCGCCGGGTTCGCCGGCATCGGCGTCAATGCGACGGTGATCCGCACCGCGCTGATCTCCGGCGGTCTCGCCGGGATCGCAGGCGTCAGCGAGGTGGCGGGGCTGAAGGGGTATCTCACGCTCGATCTGTCGCCCGGCTTCGGCTATGCGGGCATTGCCGTCGCCATGCTGGCGCAGCTCCATCCGCTCGGCGTCATCCTCTCGGCCTTCTTCATCTCGGCGGTCTATGTTGGCGCCGACGCGATGAGCCGGACGACGGACATCCCGACCTATATCGCGGACGTGCTGGTCGGCCTCTCGGTCCTGACCATCCTGGTCAGCGTCATGCTGACCCGCTACCGCATCCGCTGGAGCTGAGGCGATGATCGGCGACCTGCTCGAAATCCTCCTCACCGCCGGCTTCTGGGCCGCGACCATCCGCATCGTCAGCCCGCTCATCCTCGGCACCCTCGGGGAGCTGATCTGCGAGCGGGCAGGGGTGCTCAATCTCGGCATCGAGGGCATCATGACGATGGGCGCGATGGCCGGATGGATGTGGGTCTACCAAGGTGGAGATCTCTGGGGCGGGATTGTCTTCGCTGCCTTCATCGGTGCGCTGTTCGGCATGTTTCACGCGGGTTTCACGGTCTATCTCGGCCTCTCCCAGCATGTGACCGGCATCGGGATCACGCTCTTCGCCTCCTCGCTCAGCTACTATGTCTTCCGCATGCTGCTGCCGAATGCGACGACCCCGCCGAAGATCACGCCCTTCCAGCCCTTCGCCGTTCCCATCCTCTCCGACATCCCTGTGATCGGGGAGGCGCTCTTCACCCAGACGCCGCTGACCTACCTGGCTCTGCTCTCCGTTCCCGCCGTCTGGTACGTGCTGGAGCGCACGCCGCTCGGCCTCGCTGTCCGCATGGCGGGGGAGAACCCGGTCGCGGTCGAGAGTCAGGGCATCGACGTGCTGGCGGTCCGCACCGGCGCCGTGATGGTCGGCAGCGCCTTCATGGCCGTGGGCGGAGCTTTCATCACCATGAGTGCCTTCGACGCCTTCTATTTCGGGATGATCAACGGCCGCGGCTGGATCTGCGTCGCGCTGGTGATCTTCGCCTCCTGGCGTCCGGGCAAGGCACTTCTCGGGGCACTACTCTTCGCCGGGCTCGACGCCCTGCAGGTCCGCGCGCAGCAGCTTGCGGGCGCGCAGATCCCCTACCAGTTCTTCCTCATGGCCCCCTATCTGCTCTCCATCGCCGCCATGGTGGTCATGGCGCGGCGGGCTCGTTATCCGAAGGCGTTGCTGGTGCCGTTCCGGCGCGGCGACCGGGTCTGATCAAAAGGTTTCAACGATGCTCGATATCCTGATCTCCAACGCGACGCTTCCCGACGGCCGCACGGGCCAATCCATCGCCATCGAGGGCGGGAAGATCCTTGATGTCGGCCCGAACGTGACCGGCGAGGCGGGGCGGACCATCGATGCGGGCGGCTGCCTCGTGACGCCGCCCTTCATCGACCCGCATTTTCATCTCGATTCCACCCTCAGTCTCGGGGAACCGCGCCTCAACCAGTCAGGCACGCTGCTCGAGGGCATCCAGCTCTGGAGCGAACTGAAGCCGCATCTGACCGGTGACGCGATCAAGAACCGCGTGCGCGAGCTCGCCCGCTGGTCCGTCGCCAAGGGCACGCTCGCGATCCGCAGCCATGTCGACACCTCCGATCCGCGGATGATCAATGTCGACGCGCTGATCGAGGTGCGCGAGGAGCTGAAGCCATACATAGATATTCAGCTCGTCGCCTTTCCGCAGGACGGCTATTTCCGCTCCGCAGGGAATGTCGAGAACGTCGCGCGAGCGCTGGACAAGGGCGTCGACGTGGTCGGCGGCATCCCGCATTTCGAACGCACGATGGAAGACGGCGCCCGCTCGGTGCGCGCGCTCTGCGAGCTTGCGGCGGAGCGCGGCCTCAGGGTCGACATGCATTGCGACGAGACCGACGATCCGATGTCGCGCCATATCGAGACCCTGACGGCGGAGACCAAGCGCCTCGGGCTCGAGGGCAGGGTGGCCGGCTCGCACCTGACCTCGATGCATTCCATGGACAATTACTACGTCTCCAAGCTCCTGCCGCTGATGGCGGAGAGCCGGATCCACGCGATCCCGAACCCGCTCATCAACATCACCCTGCAGGGCCGCCACGACACCTACCCGAAGCGCCGCGGCATGACCCGGGTGAAGGAAATGACGGCAGAGGGCATCAATGTCGCCCTCGGGCACGACTGCGTCATGGATCCCTGGTACAGCCTCGGCAGCCACGACATGCTGGAGGTCGCGCATATGGCGGTCCATGTCGGGCAGATGACCGGTGTCGAGGAAATGAAGGCGATGTTCGCCGCCGTCACGGAAAATTCCGCGAGGGCGATGGGCCTCGAAGGCTACGGCATCGCCAAGGGCTGCAACGCCGATCTCGTCATTCTCCAGGCCGGCGACCCGATGGAGGCGATCCGCCTGAAGCCCAACCGCCTCTTCGTCCTCCGCCGCGGCAAGGTAATCGCCGAGGCGCCGCCGCAGATGAGTACCGTCTCAATCGGCGGCGAAAGCCACAAGGTTGATTTCCGGCGCGGCTAGGCGAGCTCAGCGTCCAGCGCCGCGAACAGGCGATCGATGTCGCCCATGTCGTTGAAAAGGTAAGGACTTATCCGCAACGCATTGTTCCGGAAGCAGATATGGACGCCACGCGCGGCCATCTTCTGCTCCAGACCGTCCGGCCAAGGGGTATCGCGGTAGAGGCCGATGAAATGCCCGATCCGGCGCTCCTTCGGCGGATGCTTCAGCCCGCGCTCTGCCGCCTTGTCCGCAACCGCATCGACCAGCCGCGTCAGATACTCGTGGATCGCCGCCGGCGTCCATTCCTCGATCTGCTCCAGCGCCGTGAGCGACATCGGCATGTGCACCATGCTGTCGGCGGCGCCCATGTCGTAGCGCCGCGCGCTCGGTTTCAGCTCTCCGCCGAGGCCGTCGCCGGTCTCCATCGAGGGCGCGCCGGTGCGGGCCTGCTGGTTCAGTTCCAGAGGCATGCCGCGCTGGTGTTTCGGCGCGACATACATGAAGCCCATCGTATCGGGGCAGAGCAGCCACTTATAGCCGGAGGCGATGACGAAATCCGCCTGCACCGTCTTCAGATCGAAGGGCCGCGCCGCGATAGACTGGGTCGCGTCGACCACCAGCGGGATGCCGCGTCGGCGGCATTCGGCGCTGACCGCCTCCAGATCGACCAGCGCACCGTCGGACCAGTGACAGTTCGGCAGGGCGACGATCCCGACCCCGTCGTCGAGCGATTCCAGCACCGGTCCGGTCCAATCAAAATCCTCCCCGCGCCGCACCAGACGCACGTCGCCGCCGGCGATACGCGCGAGACGTATCCAGGCATAGACGTTTGACGGAAACTGGCCGCCGAGCATCAGCACGTCCTTGCCCGGCTCGAGGCGGAGATTGGCGGCCGCGGTCGCGATGCCGTAGCTGGTGGTGAAGCAGATAGCGATATCGTCGGAGCCTGCGCCGATGAGCCCGCCGAAGAGGGTACGGCAGCGCTCCATCTCCGGGCCGAGATTGCCCCGCTCCGGTGTCCAGGGATGCAGCTTTCGCCGCAATCCTCGCTCACCCGCCTCGAAGCTGCTCCTGAGGCACGGCGACTGGCTGGCCGTGTTGAGATAGGAAACGCCATCGGGCAGGTCGAACTTGTCGCGCTGGCAGGCGAGGGGCATGGAAACGGGCTCCGCAGGAAGAAGTGTTCCGGAGACGATCGCCCCGGACCATCAACTTAACGGCGCCTGCGCACCCGCGGTCAAGTCCGGCTCGGCGAAGGCCGCATCCGGTTCCACGCGGCTCCAGCGGAAATATTTGACCTTCTGATCTCCGGTCAGCGACCCGGCAAAGCTGGACGTGCTCAGGAAATTCGTGATTCCGACCAGATGCGTCGGGGTGGCTCTGTCATTTCCGAGCGGAAGAACAAGGCGCTCGCCGAGCACGCTCGCCCCCTGTTCCGAATGGTGGTCGGTCAGGATGAAGAAGGCCGCAGGCATGTCCAGGATCAGCCGCCAGCGTTCCGTGATCGCCTCCGCAGCATCGGACTGCATGATATCCGACAGCCGCAAGCCCTTGAGGTTGCGGCGGTAGCGCTGGGTGTGTTCCTCACCGGCGATCCGATAGACGAAATCCCCGCCAGGCAGGATCTCGACGACGAAGATATTCGGCAGCGCCCACGGAAAGTCGACGGGATCGAGGTCTGCGTAGGACGGCATCGCATGCCTCCCGCGCAGCCTGAGCCAGTAGTCGAGAAATCTGAGGTGGAGACGTGCTCCGTCGTGTGGGGCGAGCTCCGCGATCGGAACCCGTTCCTCTTCGTTGAAGTTCATAGCCTAGCTGAAGTCCGTATCGTGCAGGGTGTCCACCGCATGAGCCGCAGGTGATTCAAACCGACTCTTATCAGAGAGACCTAAACAAATGAGAAACGGCAGCGAATAACCGCGGCAAATTTCTCACTCCGTCTGATATCGCCTGATGTCGACGCAATCAGGTGCAGCAGAGGAGTTGTGGCGGATGGGGTGGGATTCGAACCCACGAGACGGTCACCCGCCTGCCGGTTTTCAAGACCGGTGCCTTCAACCACTCGGCCACCCATCCGTTCGCCGCAAGAGACGAAGCCGGGTGTCTATACGCAACGACGGTGCTTCCCGCAACCGCCAAGAGAGCCGGAAGGGCATTGATCAATTTGCAGAATTAGTACTACATATGAACCTGAATAATCATACCTGAAGGATTGTACTTCCTGTGATCCGAAAGTCCCCAACAGCGGCCGCCGGCCGGAATCTAACCCAGGAAACCACCGATGCCCTGCGCGCCAAGATCGCCGCGGGCCCAATGAAGGCCGGCGACCGGCTCCCGACCGAGAAGGAACTGGAAGCCGAATTCGGTGTCAGCCGGACCGTGATCCGCGAGGCCGTTGCCGTGCTCAAGGCCGACGGACTGGTGGAGCCGCGGCGCGGTGCGGGAATTTTCGTACGCGATCCCGAGGGCACCAGACGCAAGAACCTGCCGACCTTCGTGCCGTCGGGGGTACACGAAGCGCTCGACCTGCTTGAACTGAGGATGGCGGTCGAGATCGAGGCGGCCGGACTTGCGGCCACGCGGCGGAGCCTGTCCCAGGACGCCCGGATCCGCGAATGCCAGGCGCTGTTCGAACGCGACATCGATGCCGGTGCCTCGGCGGTCGAGCGGGATGCGGCATTTCATCTCGCCATAGCCCAGGGCACGAACAACAGTCTCTTCACCTCCTTTCTAGAGTCGCTCGGAAGCAACGCCATTCCGCGCAGGTCCCTCTCCGACGAGGACCGCGCCCGGCTGATCGACCGTTCCTATCTCGAACGGGTCAACAAAGAGCATCGTGCGATCGTCGATGCCATCTCCGCCGGAGATGCGGACGGCGCGCGCGTCGCGATGCGCGACCATTTGAGCGGCAGCATCACACGCTACCGGACATCTCTTTCCGCCTGACGCGGACGCGCCGAGAGCTGAGGAGAGCCCATTCATGAACGTGACGGTAGACTGCGCGCTGGACGTCCACGCGACGCTGGGTGAGGGCGCGGTCTGGGACGGCGGCACGGGCGCGCTCTGGTGGGTCGATATCGCGGCACCGGCGCTCCATCGCTACACGCCCGGCACCGGCCGCGTGGAGCAATGGGCGATGCCGTCGGCGATCGGCTGCGTCGCCCCGCGCCGTTCCGGCGGCGCCATTCTCGGGCTCGAGCAGGGCTGGTCCGGGTTCGATCCGTCGAACGGCGCAATTTCTATGATCAATGATCGGGCGCCAGCCCGCCCCGGTCACCGTTTCAATGACGGCTCCGTCGATCCGGCCGGACGCTTCTGGGCGGGGACAATGCCGAAAGCCGGCCCGCGGAACGCGGCGGCGGGCGAGGAGGGTGACGGAGAGCTCTTTTGCCTCGAAGCCGACGGTTCCTGCCGCATGGTGATCGACGGGCTCTACACCCAAAACGGTCTCGCGTTTTCGCCCGATGGCACGCGCATGTATCTCTCCGACAGCCATCCCGCCGTGCGCACGATCTGGCAATTCGACTACGAGCTGAAGAGCGGCACCCCCACGAACCGGCGCCTCTTCTTCGACACGAGAGAGGTCGCGGGGCGCCCCGACGGCGCGACGATGGATGCCGACGGCTGCTACTGGATGGCCGGCATCGAGGGCTGGCAGATCCTCCGCATCACGCCGCAAGGCAAGGTCGACCGCACCATCGCCGTTCCGGTTGAAAAGCCGACCTGTCTCGCGTTCGGCGGCAAGGATCTCAAGGACCTCTACATCACCTGCATGGGCCCCGGACTGATCACTCCCGGCACCGAAGAGCGCCAGCCAAAGGCGGGCTGCCTCTTCGTCTGCCGTCCGGGGATCGACGGCTATGCGCCGCCGGCTGCTGCTGCCTGACGCTTATCCTTCAATCAGGCGCGGCAGGGTCAGCGATATCTCCGGAATGAAGGTCGTCAGCATCAGCGCGACAAGGATCGCCGCATAGAACGGCCAGATCGTCTTCACCGCCCGCTCGATCGGTACTTTTCCGACCGCGCAGCCGAGGAAGAGGCATGCCCCGACCGGCGGCGTGCAAAGCCCGAGCCCGAGATTCATCATCAGGATCATGCCGAACTGCACGGGATCCATTCCGATGGAAATGACGACCGGCAGAAAGATCGGCGTGCAGATCAGGATCAGTGCCGCCATGTCCATGATCATGCCGAGGATCAGCAGCATGGCGTTGATCATCAGCAGCATGCCGATCGGGTTTTCCGTCACGCCGGTCATGAAATCGATCATCCGAGACGGCACCTGGTAGAAGGTCAGCATGTAGGCGAATGCCGTCGCCGAGGCGACCAGGATCAGAACCATCGAGGTCGTCCGGACCGAGTTGACCACCGCGGTTCTGAACGCCTCCCAGCTGAGCGAGCGATAGACGATGAGGGTCACGAGAAAAGCATAGAGCGTGCCGAAGGCGCCGGACTCGGTCACCGTGAAGATGCCGGAGAGCACGCCGCCGACGATGATCACGGCCGTGAAGAGCCCCGGCAGGGCGGCCACGAAGCTGAGGAAGAGGGCAGTGAAGCCGGGGAAGACCTCGACCGGATAGTTGCGGCGGACGGCGATCAGATAGGCCGCGACAGCGAGACAGATGCACATCAGCACGCCAGGCACGACGCCGGCCAGGAAGAGCTGCGAGATCGAGATCCCGCCGCCCGCGGCGATGGCGAACAGGATCATGTTATGGCTCGGCGGCACCAGGATGCCGGCGATCGACGAGGTCACGGTCACGTTGACCGCGTAATCGTCGTCATAGCCTTTCTCCTTCATCACCGGGATCAGGATCGAGCCGAGCGCGGAGATGTCCGCGACCGCCGAGCCGGAGATGCCGCCGAACAGCATCGAGGAGAGCACGTTCACCACGCCGAGCCCGCCGCGAACCTTGCCGACCGCCGCCGAGGCGAAGCGCACCAGCCGGATCGCAATGCCGCCATGGAACATGAGCTCGCCGGCGAAGATGAAGAAGGGGATCGCCATCAGCGAGAAAACGTTGATCCCGGAAATGATACGCTGGAAGGCGACGACCAGCGGCAGTCCCTCGACGAAAAAGGCGGTTACAGCTGCAACGGCCAGCGCGAAGGCGACGGGCACGCCGATGACGACGCAGACGGCGAAGACGCCGAGCAGAATGAGAAGACCCATGACGGCGCCCCTATGAGCTCTGGTTACGCGGGTCCGGGGTCTTCTCCCGGAAAAATCTGATCAGATGGCCGATCGAATAGAGCAGACAGGCCGCGCCGCAGAAGGTGAGCGGGACCGCCCGCAACCCTTCCGGAAGGTCGATCAGGGGGATCTGGGCGCTCCACTTGAAGAGCACGAGCTTGTAGGTCTGCACCATCATCACGAGGCCGAAGACGCCCATGATGAGATAGGTGAGCAGTTCCATGAAACGCTGCACCGGTCGGGGCGCTATGTCGCGGAAGAAGGAGACGCCGAGATGAGAGCGTTCATGCACACCGGAGGAGGCTCCGACGAAGCCGATCAGCGAGACCAGCAGCAAGGCGATCTGCTCCACCCAGGTGGGCGTGGCGTTCAGGACGTAGCGGCCGAACACCAGCCAGCCGAAGATCACCGTCAGGACGACCATTCCGATTCCCGACACCCATAGACTGAGACTGGAGAGACGGTCGAGCAGCCGGTCGAATAGCCCGAATATGTCGGCCGCGCCGCGCCTGCCGCCATGGGCACCGCTATCGGCGCGCGTCGAATGCATGGAGTTCATCTGCACATCCCGGGTCGTGGCCGCCCGAAGGCGGCAGCACACTGATCAGA
Organism: Nisaea sediminum; assembly: GCF_014904705.1. Classification (NCBI taxonomy): domain Bacteria; kingdom Pseudomonadati; phylum Pseudomonadota; class Alphaproteobacteria; order Rhodospirillales; family Thalassobaculaceae; genus Nisaea; species Nisaea sediminum. The sequence goes on along the minus strand of NZ_JACZCQ010000002.1, from coordinate 82,102 downwards.
CGAGAAAAAGGTGCCGCCGGAGCGGTCGCACGAGCGACACCCCGGCGGCCACGGGACAGGAGCTTACTGAGTGGCCTGGATCGCCGCGACGAGCGGCTTCAGATCCTCGTTGCTGGCGAGGAATTTCTCATAGACCGGCTTCATGGCGTCCTGGAATGCCTGCTTGTCGGCGACGTCATTGAACTTCACGCCGGCCTTCATGACCATCGCGCGGCTCGCTTCGGCGCGTTCCGCCCAGAGCTTGCGCTGCAGATCCGCCGACTCACGCGCAGCCGCTTTGACCGCCGCCTTGTCGGCATCCGAGAGGCCGCTATAGACATCGGCGTTGATGCAGACGCATTCCGGGATGATCAGGTGCTGGGAGTCCGAATAGTACCCCGCGACCTCGAAATGACCGGTCGATTCATAGGACGGCCAGTTGTTCTCGGCACCGTCGACCACGCCGGTCTTTAGCGACTGATAGACTTCGGAGAAGGCCATCGGCGACGGGTTGCCGCCGAGCGCGGAAATCATGCCGGAATAAAGGTCGTTGTTCATCACGCGGACCTTCATGCCTTTCACGTCATCTGGGTTCATGATCGGGCGCTTGGAATTGTAGAAGGAGCGCGCACCGGCATCGTACCAGGCCAGCGCGATCATGCCCTTCTTCGCCATACCGGCGCTGATCTGGTCTCCCGGCGCCCCATCGAGGGCCCGGTGCATATGGCCTTCATCCTTGAAGATGAAGGGCAGCGACACGACGTTGGCCTCCGGCGCGATCGGTCCGATCGGGCCTAGGTTGAAGTTGCCGATCTCGACCGCGCCAATGCGGAGCTGCTCGATGGCGTCCGGCTGGTTTCCGAGAACGCCGGAATGGAACATCTTGAGCGTGTAGCGCCCGTCGGTCTTCGCGGCGAGAAGCTCGGCGAACTTGTCCATGGCAACCGTGTTCGGGTAGCCGGGCTTGTGGATGTTCCAGCCTTTCCATTCGGCCGCGTCGACGGCGCCCGAGAGACTGACTGCCAGGGTCACGGCAATAGCCGCGGAACCGATACTCCGAATAAGTGACATTTTGGTTTTCCTCCCTTTTGGTCCGGCTCGTAGGCCGGAGCGGGGGCACCTTTTATTGATTTATCTGATTGGGTGCCCGGTTCCGGGGAAACGGCGTACGTGGCGCCGCTCCTCGTTAAAAAGAAGTATGCCCTGTTTCCCAAATTGGTCAATCTATTGGGCAATACATCTTACTTATTTTTTCATGCCGCCTTCCGCATTCCCTCGATCACGTTAAGCAGCTCGGCCACGTCGCTGTCCCGCGCCGTGCTCAGCGGCGGACGGACCGGTCCCGGATCGCGGCCGACAGCACGCAGGCCGCCCTTGATCAGGCTCACCGCATATCCCGGCACCCGGTCGCGGATTTCCGCGAAAGGATAGAAGAACTCCCTGAGGATCCGGTCCGTGGTGGCGCGGTCGCCCGCGCGCAGGGCGCGATAGAAATCCAGCGCCAGTTCCGGCACGAAATTGAACACCGCCGAGGAATAGGTGCTGAAACCGATCCCGTCATAGGCGGCGGCGAAGAGTTCGTGCGTCGGCATGCCGCCGACATAGACAAGCCGATCGGCGAGCTCGGCCCGGATCCGGGTGATCAGATCGATCTCGCCGATGCCGTCCTTGAAGCCGATGAGGTTCGGACAGACTTCGGCAAGGCGCGCGATGGTGCCCGCGGAAAGCCGGCAGGTTCCCCGGTTATAGACCACCACACCGATGGAAACCGCGTCGCAAACCGCTTTCACATGAGCGAACTGACCATCCTGCGTACCGGCCATCAGATAGCTCGGCAACAGGAGCAGTCCATCCGCGCCGGCAGCCTCGGCCGCGCGGGCATCGGCGATCGCCCGGACAGTGTTCACGCCGCAGCCTGCGACAACAGGACAACGACCGTCCGCCGCCTCGACCGCGGCACGGATGATCGACGGATATTCCTCCTGTCCGATGGAAAAATACTCGCCGGTCCCGCCTGCCGCGAACAGGGTCGCGGCGTCGAAGGAGGAAAGCCAGTCGACATGCTCCTGATAGGGGGCGGGGGCGAATTTCAGCTCGGCGTCGAAATGCGTTACGGGGAACGACAGCAGACCGCTTCCCATCTTTGTTTTCAGATCCTGGGGAGAGAGAGGCACTGTTCTGCTCCTTGGTTTAGGCGAGAGGTTTCTGTCTGGTGACCCGTTCAGGGTCGCCCTCGTATCCGGTACTGGCGAAAGGACCGCCCTGGACCGCGAGGGCGACGTCGTTTCCGGGTTCCGGCGGGCCGGCATCGACCTCGGCGGCCCAGATATCGGATGAGTCCTGAGGCACAAAGCCGAGCCTGCGGGCGGTGGTGTTGTCCCAGAGGGTGCGCGAATTGTCGGAAACGCCCCAGACGATCTCGTGATGCAGCTCCGGCGTCTCGAGACCGACCCGGCAAAGCCGCGTGAGATCTCCGATGCTCACCCAGGAGGCCAGGGTGCGCGGTGTGTTCGGTTTTTCGAAGCACCAGCCGATCCGTATCGTCAGGATACCGAGCCCGTAATTATCGGCGAAATACTGTGACAGCCCCTCGCCGAACACCTTGCTGAGACCGTATCGGCAGTCGGGCCGGGGACGCTCGGAACCGTCGAGATGCTGGGTGCGGGGATAGAAGCCGATCGCATGGTTGGAGCTGGCGAACACGATGCGCTTCACGCCGGCCTCATAGGCCGCCTCGTAGAGCCGGTAGGTGCCGTCGATATTGACGCGCAGGATATCGTCCCATTCATGCTCGACCGAGAGTCCGCCGAGATGAATGATCCCGTCGACGCCGGCAACCAGCCGCTTCAGGTCGTCGGGATCGGTGAAATCGCCAATCGCGATCTCCTCTCCCTCGGCTGCCGGGCCGAGGTCGGAAATGTCGCTCACGCGCAGGATCGGATAGACATTCGCGAGTGCTTGGCGCATCCGGCGGCCGATCCCGCCCGCCGCCCCGGTCAGCAGAACACGTCTCATCAAAACTCACATTGATATGATTAATTTATGCATTAAGCTTACGTAATATGACTTATCTGTCCAGAGCATTATTTGTCGCCCGCCGCGGCTACCGGTCGGCAGAGGAGGCGCGTTCCGAGTCCCGGCGGATTCTCCGATTCCGTACCGGTAGTGCCGTGCCGGCTTTGGCATGGATTCCTTGTAATCAACGACTTGTGAGCTGGTTTTGACCTATCTTGCGAGCTTTCCGACCCTGTGCCACAACTTCATGAACTGGCAGGAATCACAGAGCTTGGCATTGGACGCGCGCAACATGATGAGACGATCAATACTGGCAGCAGGGCTTCTCGCAGCCGTTTCCTTCGGTCCGGCCTCTGCCTCCGAGCAACCTTTCGATGCGTGGGTCGCCGACCTGAAAGCCGAAGCGGCGTCACAGGGGATCAAACAAGACATCCTTGATCAGGCTTTTGCCGGCGTTGCGCCGATCCCGCGGGTGATCGAGCTGGATCGCAAGCAGCCAGAATTCACGCTGACCTTCGAGCAGTACCTGACCCGCGTCGTCCCGGACGCTAGGATCCAGAAGGGCCGTCAGCTGCTCGCGGAGAACAAGGCTCTGCTGGAAGAGGTTTCCGCGAAATACGGCGTGCAGCCGCGTTTCATCGTCGCTCTCTGGGGTGTGGAGACGGATTTTGGCCGCATTACAGGCGGCTTCCCCGTCGTCGCCTCCCTGGCGACGCTGGCCTATGACGGCCGCCGCAGCGCGTTCTTCCGCAAGGAATTGCTCCTCGCCCTGAAGATCCTGAACGAGGGGCATATCTCCCCCGGCGATATGAAAGGCTCCTGGGCCGGCGCGATGGGACAGAGCCAGTTCATGCCGTCCAGCTTCGATAATTTCGCCGTGGACCATAACGGCGATGGCCATAAGGACATCTGGGGCACGAAGGAAGATGTCTTCGCCTCGATCGCCAATTACCTGTCCCGTTCGGGCTGGAACAACGATATCAACTGGGGTCGCGCAATTACGCTTCCGGCCGGGTTCGACAAGTCGCTGATCGATGCGAAGGTCAGCAAAACGATGCGCGAGTGGGAAGCGCTCGGCGTCACCCGGCGCGACGGGGGCGCACTGCCCGAACGCAATCTGACCAGTCACCTGGTCGTGCCCGGGGACGGGGAACTCGCACCGGCCTATCTCGCCTATGCCAACTATGACGTGATCCTGAAGTGGAACCGGTCGAGTTATTTCGCGACAGCGGTCGGCACGCTGGCGGACGCGATCGGACGGCCATAGGTAGCGATCCAGTTATCGATCCAGATGGCCACAAAATATGGTAGTGTTGAGCTTAAGCCGAGGCATCTGTAGTCTTCCGCAACCAGGACGGATCAAAGGGACACTTATGAAATCTCTCGCCACGCTTTCATTGGTGATGCTTGCCGTTCTGCTTTCCGCCTGCGCGGAGACCAAATTCGTCGTCCACACGGCCAAACAGATCAACAACGCCACCTCGGATGGGCAGCCGCTCGGACGCTACAAGGTCGGCTCGCCATACCAGATCAACGGCGTCTGGTATTATCCGCAGGTAGATTACGGCTACGAGGAAACCGGCATCGCCTCGTGGTACGGCCCCAATTTCCATAACAAGACGACGGCCAACGGCGAGATCTTCGACCAGAACGACGTCACGGCCGCGCACCGGACCCTTCCGCTGCCGAGCGTGGTGCGGGTGACCAATCTTGAGAATGGCCGCGCGCTGGTGGTCCGCGTCAATGATCGCGGCCCGTTCGCGCATGGACGCATCATCGATATGTCCAGGCGATCCGCCCAGCTGCTCGGTTTCGAACGGCAGGGAACAGCCAAGGTCCGGGTCGAGATCCTGCCGGAGGAGAGCCGGATCATGGCCGAGGCCTACAGCAACGGACGTCCGATCCAACTTGCGAGCCTCAATATTCCGGCCGCAAAGGTCCCCGTGCCGGCGCCGAACGCCGCCCCGAGCGTTCCGGTTTCAAAGGGCTCTGTCTCTGCGATCCCGGGAGCGGTGACGTTGACACCTCCTCCGGCACCAGTTAGCCCTGCCGCTGTGTCCACCAGTCCTGCCGCGCAAGGCAGCGCAGTCGATCTGGCTGCGAAATCCACGGACATTTCGGCGGTGATCCAGACCTTGCCGGAACAGACCGAGATTTTCGTTCAGGCCGGCGCGTTCACCAATGCGACCAATGCGGACAAGCTGACCCAGATTCTGGCCTCCGTCGGGCCGGTGATGATTTCTCCGCGCGAGGTGAAGGGAAAGTACTTTTACCGCGTCCGTCTCGGCCCGCTCGAAACCGTCGAGGAAGCGGACAGAATTCTCGAGGCGGTGATCGACCGCGGTTATCCGGCGGCCCGCGTGATAGTCGAGTGAGCCGACGCGGGACAAGGAAAGCGGATATCCGGGTCGGTATGTCTCATTTAGTTCAAATTTGCCCGTTACCTTTCCCAACGGGCGGGGCTATAGAAACCGCAGGTTTCACGGGTAGCTATCTTTCGGACGAGTGACGGATAGGGAAATCATTATGACTTTCGCCAGCAATCTGAACACAGCAATCAGACGCGCGGTCCGGGTGCTACCGGCCGCTCTCCTGTTGCTGACGGTCCAGATTTCGGTTTCCCACGCACTCGATACCAGTGCGCGAGAGGCATTCCTTATCGATTTCGATACGGGAGCGGTGCTGTTCGAAAAGGATTCGGAAAAGCCAATGCCGCCGGCATCCATGACCAAGATCATGACGGCGTTCATGGCCTTCGAGCGCCTCAAGGACGGACGGCTATCGATGGACGACACCATCGCGATCAGTGAGAAAGCCTGGCGCAAGGGCGGCTCCAAGATGTTCGTGAAGGTGAATACACGGGTCCCCATCAGGGAGATCCTGCGCGGGATCATCGTGCAGAGCGGAAACGATGCCTCGATCGCCCTGGCCGAGGCGCTCGCGGGAACGGAAGAGGCTTTCGCCGAGGAAATGACCCGGCGCGGGCGTGAGATCGGTCTGCTCAACAGCACCTTCAAGAACGCGACCGGCTGGCCGGATCCGGATCACCGCTCCACCGCGCGCGATCTTGCGTTTCTGGCGATGGAGATCATCCGAAGGTTCCCGGAATACTATCCGATCTATTCCGAGACCACTTTTACCTACAACAACATCAAGCAGGGGAACCGGAACCCGCTGCTCTACAAGAACATGGGCGCCGACGGCCTTAAGACCGGCCATACCGAAGCGGCCGGATACGGCCTGACGGCCTCCGCGATCCGCAACGGACGGCGGCTGGTGCTCGTGGTCAACGGGCTCGATAGCGTCAAGGACCGGTCGCGCGAGTCGGAAGCGCTGCTGGACTGGGGCTTCCGCGAGTTCGAGAATTATCAGCTCTTCGCCGCCGGGCAGACCGTCGCGGAAGCCGATGTCTGGCTCGGCAACGCAAAGACCGTCGCCCTGACCACCGATCGCGACGTCCTGCTGACGATCCCGCGCACCTCGCGTCCGAAAATGAAGGTCAGCGTGGTCTATGAAGGCCCGGTCCCGGCGCCGATTACGGCCGGCACACAGCTGGCGACCCTGAAGGTGACGGCGCCCGAGATGGAGGACGTCAACATACCGCTTTATGCGGCGGCGGATGTCGCGCAGCTCGGAGTGTTCGGCAAGGTCGGCGCCGCGGTCCAATATCTCGTCTGGGGCAGCGGTGGCTGACCGGCCGGGCCGCGCACGCGGACGTTTCATCACATTCGAAGGCGGGGAAGGGGCCGGCAAAAGCACCCAGATCCGCTTGCTAGCGGATGCTCTCGCAGCGTCCGGTATCGAGGTCTGCCTGACGCGCGAGCCCGGCGGCTCGCCGGGGGCCGAACAGATCCGCGAATTGCTTGTGACAGGCGAGACCGGCCGCTGGGACGCTCTGACCGAACTCCTGCTGCTTTACGCGGCGCGCCGCGACCATGTGCAGCGCCTGATCGAACCCGCTCTGGCGCGCGGCTGCTGGGTCCTGTGCGACCGCTTTGCCGATTCCACCATGGCCTATCAGGGCTACGGACACGGCCTGGAACTTGAGAAGATCAGGGACCTGCACCGCATTGTGCTCGGCGCGTTGAAACCCGACCTGACCCTGGTGCTCGACCTTGCCCCCGAAATCGGCCTTGCCCGTACACGGGCCGGCGGCGAGGCCGAGCGGCGTGGCGGAGAAGACCGTTTCGAGCGGATGGAACTCGCGTTTCACGAACGCATGCGCGAAGGATTCCATGCGATCGCGAAAGCCGAACCGGAGCGAGTCGCTCTGGTGAATGCGGCGCGCGATACGGACGCCGTGACAGCGGAGGTAGCGTCCCTTGTCCGTGCACGCCTCGGAGCAGCGGTATGAGCGAAGCGCAAACTATCCCCCTGCCGCGCGAAACAGGGGAGCTTGTCGGTCATCAGGCGGCGGAAAGCGCCATGGCCGAGGCGGTCGCCTCCGGCAAGATCCCGCATGCCTGGCTGATTACGGGCCCGTCCGGGATCGGCAAGGCGACACTCGCCTACCGGTTCGCCCGCCATATTCTCTCGGGCGCCGGCGCGGCTGAGGACGAAGGGCCCGGTCTGTTCGGCGATGCGCTTCCCGCAACGCCCGCCGGGCTTCACGTCCCGCGCGACAATCCGGTCTTCTCTCAGATTGCAGCCGGCAGCCACCCGGACATGCTGGTCGTTGAGCGCGGCTACGACGAGAAGCGGAAGAAGATGCGCGGCGAGATCGTGATCGACGACGTCCGGCAGATCGGGAGCTTCCTGCGTCTGACGCCCTCGCTTGGCGGTTGGCGGGTCGTCGTGCTGGATAGCGCCGACGAGATGAACCGCAATGCGGCCAACGCCGTCCTGAAGCTGCTTGAGGAGCCGCCGCGCCAGGCATTGTTGCTACTGGTGAGCCACGCGCCCGGGCGCCTGTTGCCGACGATCCGCTCACGCTGCCGCGCCGTGCGTCTCGGGCCGTTGTCGGATGCACAGGTCGCCGAATTGCTGGCGAAGCATCTGCCGGAACTCGATCAAGCAACCTCCGAAACCCTGGTCGCTCTCTCGGAAGGGAGCATCGGTCGGGCCCTGTCTCTCGCTGCGGAAGGCGGCATCGACGCCCTCCGCGAGCTGTTTCGAGCCCTTGAGAGCTATCCGCAGATCAAAGACCTTGCCGTGCTTGAGCTGGCGGATAAGTGGACCCGGGCGACGAAGGCCGAGGAAACGGACCCGTTCGAGACCGGCACCGCCTTGCTCGACTGGTGGCTCGGCCGGATCGCGCGGGACGCGGCGTCCGGCGACCGCCCTGTCGACCGAGTGCCCGGGATGGGCGCCGCCGCCGAGAAACTTGCCGCAGCGCTCGGACCGGCCGGGATCGCGGAACGCCGCGCCGTCATCTCCGCCATGCTCGGGCGCGGCAGCCGTCTCAGCCTCGACAAGCGGCAGATGCTGATGGATGCCTTCCAGTTGCTCGCCCCGGATCACGCCGGTTCCTGACGTTTCGTCTTGAAACTGAGGGGTGCGAGAGGTACCTCAAGACACCCAATTCACAGGCTGCCCGCATGATCGGGCAGCGACCGCCGATCGGACAGTTTCCATGAGCGCGCATTACTACCTGACGACGCCGATCTACTACGTCAACGACAAGCCCCATATCGGTCACGCCTATACGACGCTGGCCTGCGACGCGCTGGCGCGATTCAAGCGGCTGGACGGCTATGACGTGAAATTCCTGACCGGCACCGACGAGCACGGCCAGAAAGTCGAGACCGCGGCCGCCAATGCCGGCGTCGATCCGCAGAGCTTCACCGACAGCGTCTCGCAGAATTTCCGCGACCTCGCGACGGCGATGAACTATTCGAACGACGATTTCATCCGCACCACGGAGGAACGTCACAAGAAGGCTTGCCAGGAGATCTGGAACAAGCTTCTGGAGAAGGGACATATCTATCTCGGCGCTTATGCGGGCTGGTATTCGGTGCGCGACGAGGCCTTCTTCACCGAGACCGAGGTGGTCGACGGCAAGGCGCCGACCGGCGCGCCGGTCGAATGGGTCGAGGAGCCGAGCTATTTCTTCGATCTCTCGAAATGGCAGGAACCGCTGCTGAAGCATTACGAGGAAAACCCCGACTTCGTCGCGCCCCAGGCGCGGCGCAACGAGGTCATAAGCTTCGTGAAATCCGGCCTCCGCGATCTCTCTGTCTCCCGGACCAGCTTCAAATGGGGGATCCCCGTGCCGGGCGACGACGCGCATATCATGTATGTCTGGCTGGATGCGCTGACCAACTACATCACCGCCGCCGGCTATCCGGACACCGACAGCCCCGAGTACAAGGCCTTCTGGCCGGCCGACCTGCACATGGTCGGCAAGGACATCCTGCGCTTCCATGCGGTCTACTGGCCGGCCTTCCTGATGGCCGCCGGCCTGCCGCTGCCGAAGCGCGTCTATGCCCATGGCTGGTGGACCAACGAGGGCCAGAAGATCTCCAAGTCGCTCGGCAACGTGATCGATCCGCTGGAACTCGTTGAGAAATACGGCCTCGACCAGGTGCGGTACTTCCTGCTGCGCGAGGTGCCGTTCGGCAATGACGGCGACTTCTCGCACCAGGCGATGGTCAATCGGATGAACAGCGAACTGGCCAACGATTTCGGCAACCTGTCGCAGCGCGTGCTCTCGATGATCGCGAAGAATTGCGGCGCCGCGTTGCCGGTCCATGGCGACTTCACCGAGGCCGACCGGAAGCTGCTGGACGCCGCGGCCGGCCTGCTCGGCGAGCTGCGGACCTCCTATGACGCCCAGGCCTTCCACAAGGCGCTGGAGCAGATCTGGCAGGTTATCGGCGACGCGAACCGCTATGTCGACGAGATGGCGCCGTGGGCCCTGAAGAAGACTGATCCCGACCGCATGGCGACGGTGCTCTACGTGCTGGCCGACGTGATCCGCGTGCTCGCGGTGCTGATGCAGCCCGTGGTGCCGGAGAGCGCCGCGAAGATGCTGGACCAGCTCGCCGTCGGGGAAGAGGGGCGAAGCTTCGCCGCGCTCGGCACCCGCCTGGTTCCGGGCACGCCTCTGCCGAAGCCGAGCGGGGTCTTTCCGCGCTATGTCGAACCGGAAGAAGCGGGGGCCTGAGTGAGCGTTCCGGCGATCGTCGACTCCCACTGTCATCTCGATTTCGAGGCCTTCGAGGAGGAACGGGACGAGGTGATCGCCCGGGCGCGCCGTGCCGGCGTCTGCCGCATGGTGACGATCAGCACAAGGATCTCGACCTTTCCCCGTATCCGCGCCATCGCGGAGCAGTATGACGACGTCTTCTGCTCGGTCGGCATCCACCCGCACCAGGCGGGGGAGGAGGCTCCGGTCTCGGTCGAGGAACTGGTGGAGCTTGCCGCGCATCCGAAGGTCGTCGGGATCGGCGAGTCCGGTTTCGACTATTACTACGACAGCGCCCCGCGCGACGCCCAGCGCCGCAGTTTCACGACCCATATCCGGGCGGCCCAGGAAACCGGTCTGCCGTTGATCGTCCATGCCCGCGACGCGGACGAGGACACGGCGGCGCTGCTGGAAGAAGAATATGCCCGCAAGCCCTATACGGGCGTGCTGCACTGCTTCAGCAGCGGGCGGGGCCTCGCAATGCGGGCGCTCGATATCGGGTTCTATATCTCGCTGAGCGGCATCATCACCTTCAGGAACGCCGAGGATATCCGCGCGACGGTGCGCGACGTTCCAGAGGAGCGTCTGCTGGTCGAGACCGACGCCCCTTATCTCGCGCCGGTGCCGAAGCGCGGCAAGCGGAACGAGCCGGCCTATGTCGCCTATACCCATGCCGCGCTGGCGGAGCTTCGCGGCGTTTCCGAGGCGGAGATGGCGGCCGCCACAACGCGGAACTTCTTCCGGCTCTTTTCCAAGGTTCCGCCGCCGGCGGATCTCGATCTCGGCAAAGCGGCCTGAAGCGCGCACATGAAGATCACCATGCTCGGCTGCGGTCCGTCCTCGGGTGTTCCCGTCGTCGGTGACGGCTGGGATGCCTGCGACCCGTGCAATCCGAAGAACCGGCGGCGCCGGCCGTCGGTGCTTGTCGAGGAGGACGGCATCTCTGTCCTGGTCGACACCACACCGGACCTGCATGACCAGCTCGTGGATGCCGGCGTCACCGATCTCGACGCCATCATCTACACCCACAGCCATGCCGACCATGTGCACGGGATCGACGATGTCCGCCCGCTTTGCTGGGGCACCGGAAAGCAGATCCCGGCCTATATGGACGCCAAGACCTGGAAGGACATCAACCAGCGCTTCGGCTACATGTTCGAAAAGACGCCGGAGAGCCCTCCGCATTTCCGTTCGCCGCTCTCCATGCACGAGATCGCGGCCGGCCAGACGTTGGAGATCGGTCCGCTCTCGATCGAGATCTCCGAACAGGATCACGGACCGAGCGGGACCAGCCTGGGTCTCCTCTTCAATGGCAAGTTCGCGTATTCGACCGATGTCGCGGTCCATACGACGGCCGAGCTCGACCGGCTCAAAGGGATCGACGTCTGGATCGTCGATTGCCTGCGTATCGATGCGGCGCGCAGCCATGCGAACCTTGAGACGGCGCTTTCATGGGCGAATCACGTGAAAGCCGGGAAGACCTACTTCACCCATATGGCGGCCTCGCTCGACTACGAAACAACGCTCGCGAAATGTCCACCGGGCGTCGAACCGGGATATGATGGTCTGGTGATCGAGATCTGACGGAGGAAAGGGACCGGCAATGCTGAAGGTTTGGGGCAGACGCAGCGCGTTCAACGTCCAGAAAGTCATGTGGCTCATCGGCGAACTCGGCCTGGAGCACGTGCACACCACTCTCGGCGGCGATGCCGGAGGCCTCGACGATCCGGCCTTCCGGAAAATGAACCCGCACGGCCGCGTTCCGGTGATCGACGACAATGGGACGATTGTCTGGGAATCTCATGCCATCCTCCGCTACCTGGCTGCCGTCTACGGCGACGACGCCCTCTGGCCGGACGATCCGGCGGTGCGGTCAGAGGCTGACCGGTGGATGGACTGGGCGCAGAGCAGCCTGCAGCCGACCTTTCTCAATGGCATTTTCTGGGGCTATTTCCGCACCCCGGAAGCGCAGCGCGACTGGCCGCTAATCCGCGAAAAACAAGAGCTTAGCAACCAATACTTCGAGCGGCTCGACGAGGCTCTGAAGGGCAGGGACTATCTCGGCGGCACGCGCCTCGGTCTCGGCGACATTCCGGCCGGTACGCACCTATACCGGTATTTCGGCATGGATCTGGACCGGCCGGCGCTCCCGCATGTCGAGGCCTGGTACGAACGACTGCAGGAACGCCCGGCTTATCGGGAACATGTGATGATCCCGTTCCAGGACCTGAAGGGCAAGACGAGCTATTGAGGTAAGCTGAAGGACTGTTGGCAGCTATTCGAGACCAAGCAGTACCTTCAGTGCCCGCCGCTTGCCGATCCGCTGCTGCGGCGGCGCCGGGGTATCATCGAACAGATAGGCATTAGGCACGAGCTCGCCGGTCCGGATATCCGTGATGTCACGGAAGAAGACATCGCCCTTGTGCCAGTTCGAAAGCAGCGGGGTGTAATAACTGCAGCCCTTGAAATAATAATGCGTTACCTGACTGTGTCGGCTGCGGCCCGGCTCGACGATCGGACTGCCGCCGTGGATCACGTTGGCGGACCAAATGACGGCCTCGCCCTTGTTGACGGTCAATGTCTGCTTCTCGAGACCGTGCGCCTCCATGAGCTGGTCGAGAAAATCGACATAGGTCGCGTAGCGCGGCGAGAACTCTTCCTCCTTGCGGCTGCCTTCGAGACCTGCATCGAAGAAATCATACACCGGTAGAAGCTGGCTGCCCGGATAGTAGAAGAGGGGGCCGTTATTGGCATCGATATCCTCGAGACCGACCCAGACACCGCACATGAAACGGTGGGGCATTGAGTCGAAATGCACCGTGTCCGTGTGCCCGGCCTGCTCGGTGCCGACACGGAAATTCAGCGTCTGGAACGGCACGACATCGCGGCCATAGAGCAGCTCGAGCGTTTCGATCACTTTCGGATTCAACGCGATCTGCTTGACGTCCTCGTTGTTGCGCCAGGCATCCTGGATGCGCACCGGATCGGTGTACTTGTCCGCCAGTTCCTCGATGACCTGCTCGGCGGTTCCGTCGCAAATCGCATCGCGGAGATCGATCTTCACCAGACCGTCCTCATGGAACGCCCGCACCATTGCGGCCTGTTCTTCGGAAAGTGCCTTCTCGGCCAGAAGGCGGCCGAAGAACGGCGAATGAACCCAGGGCGTGTTCATGCTGTTCGGGTCGAACGGAGACTGCCGCGGACCTTTGTCGAGATATGCTTGGTACTGGGCCCATTCGAGCCGGCGAGCCGGACGCTCGTTGAGCCAAGCATCGAACGCGCCCTGATCGGTTTTGTCTGTATAACCGAAACCGCGCATGCGGGTGGCAAGAACGCTTGCAGGATTTGACACGGGTAAACTCCCGGAATGGTGATTTTGAGCGAGGCGGTGCGGAAACCGGTTGAGCGCAAATTAACCACCTTGCCCGCCGCGTTGGAAGCAACAATTTTTTTGTGTACTATTGTATTCTCAGCCCTGGAACGCCGGGCGATGAAGGATGCGAGCTGAAATTTAGAGAGCTCTCACCAGATACTTATCCACCCCATAAAGGTGGATCCTGCAGATCCAGAAGAGCCCAGTCCGGTGAGCGTCCTTCAGCTTCCGCCCGATGCCGGAGCATACTCCGGAAGCCGTTCCGTGCCATTTCCAGATCCAGCCTGAGGTCGAATCTTTTGGCCACGGTTTCCGCGACATTCAGCAGCGTCTCGAAGCCCTGAAGGCAAAGCGGCTCGCTTCGTGCATTCTGATTGGCAAGGATCAGCCAGCGCGGCTGGCTTCGCTGCAGCGCATCGACAAAACCGGCAGTGCCGCCAGGCCCGGACGGATCCGGCAACGGGGGAATGACCTCACGCACATAGAATTCCATCCAGCGCTCGAAATAGCCGCGCAATTCCAGGATCGGCGGCGCGTCCTGAAGGACCGCATCGGGATTCGCCCGTTCCGCCTCGAGGCGCTCGTAGAGCAGTTCCTCGATGAACAACTCGAGAAACTCGTAGAGAGTCGTGGTCGAGCCGATTGCGTGCAGCATCCCCGCGAGTTCCTTCGGAACCACAGTGATATAATCCTCACGACTGGAGGTCTTGTGCGAGCGGTTGTGTTGCCCCGCATGCCACGTAATAACCCGGCCCGGCTTCTTCAGGGCTTCTTCGAGTGCTATCCTGCGCACATCGCCATCCAGACCGCTGCAACCGAAGGACAGAAGCCATGATAGACCTGAACCTGATCGGCGAGTTGCAGAAAGATCATAAAAAACTGCTTCTGAACAAGGAAGAGGCCGCTGCCTTTCTGGGCGACCTCGCGGCGCTCTGCCGGAAGCACAACGTACTGCTGAGAACGTCTGACGGAATGATCCGCTTCTCCAAAGGTTTCGATAACTCAGAGACCCGCACCACGTTCAAGGCGGCGCTGGATCAGTCGGGAAGCGTCCCGGCGGCGAAGATCGCGATCAAGGGATAGCGTTCTCAGCCATAGACGATATTTCCCATAATATACATTATGCGATAATTACTTGTGGACCTGAAGCCATCCCTCAAGGCTCTGCCCTCTGCGCCCCGTGCACGGCTTGACGCATCAAGGGGAAATTCTTAGAGCTATTTCAATCTGATCCAATCGGACCGCACCGCATCCGGACGGAGTGTATTCTATGATCGAGTTCATCGGACGCCGGTCCGACGTCATGATGCCGGAAATCAGCACTCCGCGCGCGGACCTCGACAAACTCTATCTCGATCTGACCCAGTCCAATATCCCCTACGTCCCGACCAACGATGCGGCCTATGAGCAATACCAACCGAAAATCTATCTGCAGAACGAGCTGCAGGTGCAGGCCTTCGTGGAGCAAGCCCTCACCCTCTTGAGTCCCGAAGACGCAAAGAAATTCGGAGCGCAATCCGTACCCGCGGGCGACCAGCTCGGTGCATATCTTCAGGAACTCTTCGAGGCAGTGAAACCGAAAGTCGATATCGCCTTTATCAGGGCGACCTTCGACCGGTTTATCGACAAAGCCTATAAGGATGCTTTTCAGGCTTTTGCGGCGTCAGTCGACAAATCCGCAAATGGGACCCAGTTCAAGGGTTCCGTCGTCTTTGTCGCTCGTAACAGTTTCAATGTGATACAGCGCGAAGCATTGTACCTGCGGCGCAACGGCTACAAGGTCACGCTGCTGAACCTCAATCCGATCGGAGATAGCCTCAAACCGTTCTTCAACGAAGCGTTCCACATCGTCTTCGACAGTATCGGATCCTATCATACGCTCGGAAAACTTCTTCCGCTCCTGAAGCCCGACATCTTCCATGTCCAATGCCTGATGCACGAGTACTTCATGGCGCGCTTCATCAATGAGAACAAGACGACCGGAAAGCTTGTCTGCGAGTTCTATGACATCACCTCGGTCTTCGCGCCGACCGACATTCTGAAGAAGATTTACTGGCCCGCCGGCATCGATCTGGATGTCGAGATGGAGCGTTATATTTTCAACCACGCGGACGCGGTCATCCATCGCTTCTATCCGCCCTTCATTGACCGGCTCGCCAGGAACTATGGGGCCACCACGCCTCGGCAGCTGGAGATTCAGCAATCCGCCTGCGCGGAATACATCCACTACAGAACCGAGCCGGCCGCCCCGGAGGACCCGATCAAGCTTGTATTCTGCGGCGGCCTGATGCCCCGGACGGACACGCATCCCGGGCGCCTCTTCGCGGAGCAGTACAATCCGGAGACCTGGGCCCTGCTTCTTGAGCAGGGTTTCGAGATCAACGTTTATCTGAGTGTATTACGCAGTTACGGAGAACGCGGTCTTGAGCATTTCCTGGAGCTCGCCGCGACCTATCCCGGTCTGAAGCTGCACGAAGGCGTTCCGCAAAACGAACTCTCGAGAACGATCTGCACGAATGATTTCGGCATCATTCTCTCCCTGATGCCATCCGAAGGGACTTGGAGCTATCAGGAACAGCTCGAAACAAGCGTGTCGACCAAGCTCTACTCGTACCTGGAAGCGGGACTCCCGGTCATCATCAACTCAGAATACAAATACATGGCCGAATTGCTCGAGCGTGAAGGAATGGGCCTCACGCTCAGTCACGACGAGATTCCCCACGCCGGTGAAAAGATCCGCAGCTTCGATCGCGCCGCGGCTTTCGAGAACATCAAGCGCTTCAACAGAGATCGAGGCATGGACAAGGAAATCCATCGGCTCATAAATCTTTATGACGAGATCCTGCCATAGACGCCGCCGATCCGCCGCGGCGCGCCGTAGCCGTCACCACGGGCCGAAGAGCGAGCTCTCAAGACCGACGGCCGAGGAATACCACGAGGCATTCCTCGGCCGTCCCGCGTTTTCCAGCAATCCGCGTTATGCTGCCAGCCTGATCCGAATACCCTCGCGATGGCAGCTCACCACGACACCCGAGGCGTTCGAGCGGCCTTGAACGACGATCTGGACACGCTCCCCTTCCTCAAGTCTCGCGTCCTTCGTATCGGTGAAGAAGGCCGTCCCCCCGGATTCGTCGCGCAGGACGCACCGCACCCGCTTGTTTCCAACGCTGAGCTCGGCCGGCAGGTTCAATTTCGGACGCTCGGTCTCGCGGCGGTTTGAATCCTGCGTCGCTGTACGAACCGCGCGGACAATGGCGGAACTGAGCTCCACGATCGCCCCTTCGACATCGCCGGCCGCCGCCCGAACGCTTCGCGTCGCTTCACGCGTGCTTGCCGCCTCGTCCGAGACGGTCGTGATGCGCAGAGAAACTTCGTTCGTCGCATCCGTCGTTTCGGCCACATTGCGGCTGATCTCGGACGTCGCAGCAGCCTGTTCTTCCATTGCAGCGGAAACGGAGGCGGAAATTGCGTCGATGTCGGAGATTTTTTCACTCATTTCCCCGACCTCGGAAACCGCATTGCCCGTCACCGCCTGAACTGCGGAAATCTGCGTGGCGATTTCTTCGGTCGCCTTGGCGGTCTGGGTCGCGAGGCTCTTCACCTCGCTCGCCACGACGGCAAAACCCTTGCCCGCCTCGCCCGCGCGCGCCGCCTCGATGGTGGCATTCAGCGCAAGGAGATTGGTCTGCTCGGCGATCCCGCGGATCAGTTCCGAGACCTCGCCGATCTTCTGCACGCTCTCCGCAAGCGACTGGATCGTCTGCCGGGTCCGGTTTCCGATTTCCACGGCACCGCTGGTCGCGGAGCGCGCGAGGCCGACCTGCTCGGTGATCTCGTGGATCGAGCTGGACAGCTCTTCCGTCGCCGACGCGACCGACTGGGCGTTCTGCATCGACTGCGTGGCCGCCGAGGCGACAGAGCTCGAGTTCTCCGAAACCAACTCGGCGGACTTCGCCATCGTTGCGGCATCTTCGGCCATCTTCCGCGTCAGTCGGGCCACACCGTCAACCGCGCTGCGGGCTTCCTGCTCGACCGTATCGGCCATCTCCCGGATGGCCTTGCGCCGGATTTCCTGCGCTTTCGCCTCGTTGGCCAGCCGTTCGAATTCGGAATAATTGATCCTGGCCTGCAAGGCGCGGACCTGCGCCGTGACGGAGCGGAATTCAGAGACCTTCGGCGAGAGGATACGGGCCGATTTCGGGTCTTTCGAGATCGCCACGAAATCCTGCTCCAGTTTGCCGAACCCGGAACGCAGGACCGCAAAGATGCGAACAGCGAAGAGCATGGCCACGACAATCGCGACGATCGTCGCCACGATCATGACGATCAGCGCGCTGGTGAGCGTCTCCCCGGCGTCACTGGTAATCTGCTCCGCCGTTTCCTGCAGCTTGGCTGCCATGACGGAGATCTGGTCCGTCAGCGGATCGACGGAGGGATAGAGGTCTTTCTCGATGAAGACAACGAGATCCTCCATGGATTGCGCCCGGATGATTTCGAGCAGGCGCGCGGCGGCGGCATCGGTCACTTTTTTCTTGGCCTTGGCGTCTGCCAGAAGCGCGGCCTCTTCTGCGGGATGGTCTTTGTTCGCGTAGATGTTCCACTTCGCGTCAATAACGGCGAGCGCATCCTTCACGGACGCCTCGGTCTCCTCCCACGTGAAGCTGCCGCCCCTCATTTTGTGAGACGCGTCGACGATCTGGACGGCATAGGCGTCCGAGACTGTCTTGAGAATCGCCATTTCGGTGAGCACTTCCTCGCGCATCTCGTCGAAAATTCCGACTGCCGTCTTGTCGATGTAAAACCCGATTCCGGAGAGCGTCAGCATCAGGAGCAGAACGATGGCGTAACCGGTTCCAATCGCCCCCTTTATGCTGCCGAAGAAGCGCGACAGCTTGGCCATCGGCGTCGTCGAGAAGACATCGCCGCCCTCGACCGCGACATTCTTGGCCTTGCCTTCGCGGAGATCGCGATAAAGCGCCTCGTAATGCTTCTTCTCGCTTTCGGTCGGCCGCGTTCTGATCGAGATATACCCGGTGACGTTACCGTCTTCCATCGTCGGAGTGACATTCGCGCGGACCCAGTAATGGTCGCCGGATTTTGTGCGGTTCTTGACGAACCCTTCCCAGCACTTCCCCGCCTTGATCGTGGCCCAAAGATCGGCGAAGGCCTCCTTGGGCATGTCGCGGTGGCGCACCAGATTGTGCGGCTGGCGCATCAGCTCTTCTTCGGTAAAGCCGCTGATCTTCACGAACGCGTCGTTGGCAAATTCGATCCTGCTGTCCGGTGCGGTCCTCGATACCAAGACTTCATCCGCACCGAACGTCACTTCTCGATTGGTTACCGGTCCGTTATCGCGCATTTCAACTGCTCTCCTGACGCAAACGGCGGGTACTGCCCACCCCGATGCCTGGCCGACGTCCCGCGCTCTGCCGATGGCGAATCTGGACGCAACGATGCAGCGTCGGAATAAACATTTCGTTAAAATACCAGTTTGTTTTTACGACGCACATCGATGCCGGAGAGCATACCTCTCTGTCGTAAAAATATATGCGCCAACAGGGCCGGCAATCCAAGTCTAACGGCATGGAATAAACGCTCAACGATCCGCCTTCTCCCGCCAGCAGGACCGGAACAGAGTCTTTTCGTACGAGCCTCTTTCGGACAGGTAATTTCTACACTGGGAGCGTTTCGGTCTTTTGCACCATTCCCCCCGGCAGTAAGGTGCGGCCATCATGAGCACCCGCACGCCGACACCGTCCCCCCTGCCCGCACCGTCAGCCGATCTTTCCCCGATAGAGCGCCTCCGCCAGGTCATGGCCGCGTTGCGCGATCCGCAGAAAGGCTGCCCCTGGGATATCGAACAGACTTTCGAGACCATTGCCCCCTATACCATCGAGGAGGCCTACGAAGTCGCCGATGCGATCGAGCAAGGCGACATGCCGCACCTCGAGGAGGAGCTCGGAGACCTGCTTTTGCAGGTGATCTACTACACGCAGATGGGCAGCGAGGCCGGGCATTTCGATTTCGACAGCGTGGCTGAAGGGATCACCGAGAAGATGATCCGACGCCACCCTCATGTCTTCGGCGGCGAGAACGTGGCGGATGCCGACGCCCAGACCCGGAACTGGGAAGCCCAGAAGGCCGAGGAGCGTGCCCGCAAGGCCGCCGAGAGCGGCATCCGGCCGAGCGCCCTCGACGGGATCTCCGCCGCCTTCCCCGCCCTGATGCGCGCTCTCAAGCTGCAGAAGCGCGCCAGCCGCGTCGGTTTCGACTGGCCGGATGCCGATCGGGTGCTGGACAAGATCGACGAGGAGATCGCCGAGGTCCGGGCCGAGATGAGGCCCGACCCGGCCGACCAGGACATGGACCGGCTGGAGGACGAGGTCGGTGATCTGCTTTTCGTCTGCGTCAATCTCGCCCGAAAACTAGGGGTCGATCCGGAAAGCGCGCTCCGACGCTGTAACCGGAAATTCGAGCGTCGCTTCCGTGCCGTCGAAACCATGATGCAGGACGAACACGGGCGGACGCTCGAAGAGTCGGAACTGGACGAAATGGAAGCGCTCTGGCAGCGCGCCAAGCAGTTCGAAAAATCCTGATCTCACTTTAAGACACTGCGACAACACCCTGCCGAGACTCATTTTTGCCGAAGGGAGACACTCCATGGCCAAGACCGTATTCATCACCGGCGCGACGTCGGGTTTCGGCGAGGCTACGGCACGCCGCTTCGCCGCCGAAGGCTGGCAGACCATCATCTCCGGCCGCCGCTCCGAACGCCTGGAAGCCCTCAAGAACGAGCTGCCGACGCCCTGCCACACCATCACCCTCGACGTGCAGGACAAGGCCGCTGTCGATGCCGCCGTCGCCGGTATTCCCGACGCCTTCAAGCCGGTCGACGTGCTGGTGAACAATGCGGGGCTCGCCCTCGGCCTCGAAGGCGCCGACCAGGTCTCGATCGAGGACTGGGAGACCATGATCGACACCAACATCAAGGGACTGCTCTACTGCACCCGCGCCCTGCTCCCGCATATGGTCGAGGCCGGGCACGGTCATGTCGTCAATCTCGGCTCGGTTGCCGGCAACTGGCCTTATCCCGGCGGCAATGTCTACGGCGCGACCAAGGCTTTCGTGCGGCAGTTCACACTGAACCTCCGGGCGGACCTCGTGGCCAAAAACATCCGCGCGACGGATATCGAGCCTGGTCTCGCCAATACCGAGTTCTCGACCGTCCGTTTCAAGGGCGACAAGGACAAGGCGGACGATTTCTATAGCGGTATCGATCCGCTCAGAGCCGAAGATATCGCGGATGCCATTTTCTGGGCGGCCTCGCGTCCGGCGAACGTGAATATCAATCGGATCGAGATGATGGCGGGTTGCCAAGCCTTCTCGCCATTCAATATTGTGCGGAAATAGGCGCGGTAAGGGATCGCGCATTTCAGGAGATCCGCCATGGCGGTACGCATTTTCATCGACGGAGAAGTTGGGACCACGGGCCTGCAGATCCGCGAGCGGCTGATAGGCCGGGACGATGTCTCGCTGATCAGCCTCGGCGCGGAGGAACGCAAGGATACCGAAGCCCGACGCCGTGCGCTGAATGAGGCGGATCTCTCCATCCTCTGCCTGCCCGATGCGGCGGCGGTGGAAGCGGTCTCGATGATCGAAAACCCGGAGACCAAGGTGATCGACGCCTCGACCGCGCACCGGGTCGCCGAGGGCTGGGTGTACGGCTTTCCGGAGATGACGGCCGGGCATGAGAATGCCGTGCGCCATGCGCGCTTCGTCGGCAATCCGGGCTGCTATCCGACCGGCGCGATCGGGCTGATCCGCCCGCTGGTGGAGAATTCCCTGCTGCCGGCGACCTATCCGGTCACGGTGAACGCGGTCTCCGGCTATTCCGGCGGCGGCAAGGCGCTGATCAATCAGATGGAGGACGGCAAGGCCGAAGACCATATCGGCTCGGCCATCTTCTCCTACGGCCTGCAGCTGCAGCACAAGCACCTGCCCGAGATGCAGCAGTACTCCATGCTGGAGCACAAGCCGATCTTCCAGCCGAGCGTCGCGCGTTACTACAAGGGGATGGCGGTCTATGTGCCGCTGCATCTCTGGGCGCTTCCCGGCGGCGTCGGCGCCAAGCGGATCCACGAGTGCCTCAGCGACCATTACAGCGGCCATCTCTTCACCGAGGTGGCGCCGCTCGAGGAATCCCTCGCCCTCGCCCGGCTCGATCCTGAGGAGCAGAACGACAGCAACCGGATCCGCTTCTACGTCTTCGCGAACGAGAAGAACGGCCAGTGCGTGCTGGCGGCGACCCTCGACAATCTCGGCAAGGGCGCATCGGGCGCCGCGGTGCAGAACATGAATCTCATGCTCGGCCTCGAGGAAGGTCTCGGACTGACCCTCGAACGCGCCGCCTGATTGAAGCGAACGGAAAAAGGAAAAGCCCCGGTGGATACCGGGGCTTTTTCTGTTTTCCGGAACGCCCGGGCATCAGGGCCAGAGCCTGTCCCGCAAATCATCCCAGGCAGCTTCGTCCGGTGCGATCAGCAAACCGCCGTCCAGCTGGTCCGGGAGGTAGGGCATCTTGTTGAAGCGGGCATGGAAACCGCCGGCTTCCTGATGCAGCAGCGTGCCCGCCACGTGATCCCACGGCATATTCTTCGGATACATCGCGAAATGCGCCTTGCCGGTCAACAGCGTCAGATATTCGTGGCCGGCACAGCCATAGCGGAAATGCTCCTCGACCGCGTCCTTCGCCCGCTCCTTCATTTCTTCCTTGAGCGGAGACGACAAGAAACGGAAGTTCAACGCGCCGCGCATTTCCGTACTGGGGCGACCGGCAAGAACCGAAAGCCGCTCTTCCCGTCCATTGTAATGGCACATCCACGCCCCTTCCCCGCGGGCGGCCACGGCACAGCGTTCGCCGAGCGGGTCGAGGATGAGGCCGAGCACGGACTGGCGCCGGTGCACGAGCGAGACCATCACGCAGAACTTGCTGTCGCCCCGGGCAAAATTCCGGGTTCCGTCGACCGGGTCGACGATCCAGACCGGGTCATCGCCTGTCAGAGCGTTCAGGACCAACTTGTCGGCGGCGACGGCCTCCTCACCGACCACCGCGGAGCCCGGCAGCAGATCCTGGAGAAGTGGCGTCATCCGCCGCTCGGATTCGATATCGGCAATGGTGACGAGATCGTCCGGGCCGGTCTTTTCCTGGATTTCTCCCCTCTGCAGCGACCTGTAACGTGGCAGTATCACCGAATTCGCGGTTTCCCGCATGATGCCCATGACGGCAGAGGGATCTGGATATCTGTTCATTCGCGCCAGTAAATGATTTGCCGGCGAGTGCCGAGCTTCGGAAAATACAATTTAACCGGAGCAGCCGGTTTTGGAAGTGAGCTTCCGCACCCGATTGAAATCACGCGTTAAATCTGGCGTCGAAACGTTCGGCGTCGACCGGAGTCATGCGAACTTTCATGTGGATTTCGGAGTCCCTGTCCTCCCGGTCCATCACCTGTCCGTGCTGATAGAGCCAGGCAACCGCCGCTCCGTTCGCCGCATCCAGTTCGAAAGTACGCGTGACATCCCCGACTCCGAGCATCTCGTCCAGCAACGCGAGCAGATCCTCACAACCGGTACCGTCGAGGGCTGACACCGCGATCTTCCGGCTCATGCCCTTTGCGAGTGCTTCCCCGCGCTCCGGCAAACCGAGCAGATCGATCTTGTTGAGCACCTCGATGGTCTGTTCCGTCAGTTTCCGCTCGTCCAGGCCGAGATCGCGCAGAACGGCGATCACGTCGTTTCTCTGCGCCTCGGTATCCGGATGCGAGAAATCACGCACATGGAGCAGGATGTCCGCCTCCCTCACCTCCTCGAGGGTTGCCCGGAAAGCCGCAACGAGGTGGGTCGGCAGGTCGGAAATAAACCCGACCGTGTCTGAGAGAATGATGGTCCGGCCCGACGGCAGCTCCAACCGGCGCATTGTCGGATCGAGCGTGGCGAACAGCAGATCCTGGGCAAAAACCGCAGACTCGGTCAGCCGGTTGAACAGGGTCGACTTGCCCGCGTTCGTATAACCGACGAGCGCGACGATCGGATAGGGAACCTTACGCCGGGACTCCCGGTGCAGTTCGCGCGTCCGTTTGACATCCTCGAGTTCCTTGCGGATCCGGGTGATCCGCTCGCCGATCAGACGGCGGTCGATTTCGAGCTGGCTTTCGCCCGGGCCGCCGACGAAGCCGAGGCCGCCGCGCTGGCGTTCAAGGTGGGTCCAGGAGCGCACGAGACGGCTGCGTTGGAAAGTCAGGGCCGCAAGTTCGACCTGGAGCCGCCCTTCATGCGTGCGCGCCCGGGCGCCGAAGATCTCCAGGATCAGCGCCGTCCTATCGATGACCTTGCAGTCGAGCGCTTTCTCGAGGTTGCGCTGCTGGACCGGAGACAGCGACGCGTCGACGATGGCGACCTCGATCTCCAGCGCCTGCACGATGCCGGCCAGACGCTCGACCGCGCCGCCGCCGATATAGGTCGCCGGGCGGACACGGCTGAGCGAGACGACTTCGCTGTGTACGACGTCAAGCTCGATCGCAGCCGTCAGTCCGACAGCTTCGGCCAAACGCGCTTCAGGATCCCGCGTTCCCGCGGGCTCCTGAGCCACAGATCTCTTTTCGAAGGGATGGACAACGAGTGCCCGACCGCTCTTTACGTCCGACGCGCTATCCACGCACGCCCCGCTTTCTCAGGCTCAACTGGCCTCTTCTTCCCGCGCCGGTTCAAACAGCTGAACGGGCTGGGACGGCATAATGGTTGAGATCGCGTGCTTGTAGACCAACTGCGAGTGCGCATCACGCCGCAAGAGCAGCGAGAAATTGTCGAACCAGGTCACAATGCCCTGGAGTTTCACACCGTTGATGAGAAAGATCGTAACCGCAGTCTTGTTCTTCCGGATCGTGTTGAGAAACACTTCCTGAACGTTCTGGTTCTTATCGGTGGCCATTGCACGGACCTTTTGTTCGTTGTGTATCAGGCGCGTGCCGGAACAAGCTTGGCACCGCCCCCATCTCGCAAATGCGAGATAGGTATCCCCTTTATATAACTATTTCTTCGCCCGACTCAATCTGTCAGCGCACGCCGCATGGCATCGCAATCGGTGAAATGATGTCTCGGTGTCCATTTTTCCAGATCGGCCGCAGCAATCGGCTCGTCTCCGATCAGGACCGGAACGCATCCGCTCGCCACTCCGCACTGCAGATCCACCAGAGAATCTCCGACGAACCAGACCTCGTTGCCCGGCGCATGTCCCGATTCCGAGAGCGCCAGATCGACGGGCTCGCGCGCGGGCTTGTCCTTCTCCGCGTCGGTGGCGCCCACGATCCTGTGGAAAAAGCCTGTCCAGCCCAGGGTTTCTGCTTCGGCGCGCAGGAAGTTCCCATTCTTGTTGCTCACCACGCCCATCAGGACAGAACGCTCCCGCAGGGACGACAGCAGTTCTTCGGCTCCGGCAAGAGCGTGCAATGCGGACAGGTGACGCTCCTCGAAAGCCGTATAGAAAATATCGCGCGCCTCTTCCCAGCGCTCACCGAAGATCGTCGGGAAATTGTCCCTCATGGAGCGCTTCGCGCGCAGACGCATTTCCTGCTCGCTCCAATGCGGAAGATCGAACGCGCCGAGGGCCGCGTTCATGGCCGTTGTCACACCCGGCCAATTGTCGACCAGAGTACTGTCCCAATCGAAGAGAATCGCGCGCGGTTGCTCGACCATGATCAGAAGAAATCGAGCCGGACGGCGAACAGTTTCTCGACCTTCTTCACCACCTCGTAGGTGGCGAAGAGAATGACCCGGTCCTGCGCCTGGATCACCGTATCGCCGCGCGGCACGAGAACCTCGCCGTCGCGGTAGATCGCGCCGACTATGACGCCGGCCGGCAGCTTGGCGTCGCGCAGGGGACTCCCGACCAGTTGCGAGGTCTCCAGCGCCTCGGCCTCGATCACCTCGCCGAAATCGCCGCGCAGGGAATAGACACCCCGAATACGTCCGCGCCGGACGTGCTGCAGAATGGTCGAAACCGTGATTGCCTTCGGGTTCACCACGGCATCAACGCCGAGCGTGGAGATCAGCGACGCATAGGTGCCTTTGTTGATCAGAGCGACGGTACGGGCCGCACCGGCGCGCTTGGCCAGAAGCGACCCAATGATATTCACTTCCTCGTCGTTCGAGACGGCGACAAAGGTCTCGGTCTGGGCAACGTTGGCTTCCTCGAGGATCTCGACATCGAGCGCATCGCCATTGAGCACCATAGTATGGTCCAGAGTCTGCGCCACGAGCTTGGCCCGCTCTCTGTCGTACTCGATCACCTTCACGCTGACGCCGGAATGCTTCGACTCGATCTCTTCGGCCAGCATCAGGCCGATATTTCCCCCGCCGGCGATAATGACGCTGCGCCCCTCCTCCTCTTCGTGCCCGAAGGCCGCCATCGCGCGCGTGAGGTGGTCGGCATCGCAGACGAAATAGACATCATCGCCCGGCAGCATGTGATCGTCCGGTTTCGGCACGATGCCGCGGTCGTCGCGAATGATCCCAACGACGACGATGTTGAGATCCGAAAACAGGCTGGTGAGCTGGCGCAGCGGCGTGTTGACGATCGGGCAATCCTCGTCGCAGCGCACGCCGACCACCCGTACCGCTCCGTCCGCCATCGGCGCAACATCGAAGGCGCCAGGCACCTGAAGGCGGCGGCCGATCGCCTTCGCCACCTCCCGTTCCGGCGAGATGATGTGGTCGATCGGCATGTTCTCGCGGCTGAACAAGTCGGCCCAGATCGGCTGCAGATAGTCCTGCTGACGGATCCGCGCGATGCGCGACGGCACGTTGAACAGCGAATGCGCAACCTGACAGGCCACCATATTGACCTCGTCGGAATAGGTCACGGCGATCAGCATGTCGGCGTCTCGGGTTCCCGCATCCTCGAGGATAGAGGGCAGCGACGCGAGGCCGTGCACCCCGCGCACGTCGAGCGTCTCGGCGATCTTGCGAACCAGAGCCGCGTCCTGATCGATGACAGTGACGTCGTTGTTCTCGCCCGCCAGATGCTGCGCAATGCTGGTGCCGACCTGACCGGCGCCGCAAATAACGACTTTCATTCTGCGATCCTGTTCCCAGAAGGGTTAAGCGGAGCGTTCGGCACTGACCCCGAGAGATTTCAGCTTGCGGTGCAGCGCCGAGCGCTCCATCCCGACAAAGCTGGCCGTGCGGGAGATATTGCCGCCAAAACGGTTCACCTGGGCAAGCAGATATTCCCGTTCGAACATTTCCCGCGCCTCGCGAAGCGGCATGCCCATGATCTCGACGCCCTTGTCGAAGTTGAGGCTGACAGGCGCCGCAGAGCCGATTTCAGGTGGCAGCATGTCCGCCTTGACCGGATCGTTCGCCGAACCTGGTGCCATGATCAGCAGCCAGTCGATGACATTGCGAAGCTGTCTGACATTACCCGGCCAGTCATAGGACTGGAGCGCGGCGATGGCATCCTCGGCCAGGACACGGTGCGGCATGCCGGAGGTGCGGGCCGAGCGCTCGATGAAGTGCCGGCTCAGCAAAGGAATGTCTTCTCGCCTTTGCGACAGCGCCGGGACCGAAATCGGCACAACATTCAACCGGTAATAGAGATCCTCGCGGAAGCGGCCGGTTGAGATTTCCTGCTGTAGGTCACGGTTCGTCGAGGCGACCACCCGGACATCGACCGAGACCTCCCGCTCGCCGCCGACCCGGCGGAAGCGCTGTTCCTGGAGGACGCGGACGATCTTGCCCTGGGTTTCCCGCGGCATATCGGCGACTTCATCGAGGAACAGAGTGCCTTTATGCGCCTGTTCAAGCATTCCGACACTGCGTCCGACATCCTCGCTCTCGTTGTCGCGGCGCTCGGCACCGAACAGTTCGATCTCGAGACGTTCCGGGCTCAGCGTCGCGCAGTTGAGGACCGTGAACGGGCCGTTTGCCCGGTTCGACTGCGCATGAATCATGCGGGCGACGACTTCCTTTCCGGCGCCGGCCGGGCCGGTGATTAGCACGCGGCTGTTGGTCGGCGCGACCTTTTCGACCGCCTGCGAGACCTGTGCGATGCCGGAGGAGATTCCGATCAGCCGATCGTCCGTGTCGGTCCGGGCTTTCAGATCCGCAACCTCGCGCCGCAGCCGCGCGGCTTCGAGGGCACGGCCGACCTGCAGCAGCAGGCGCTCGGTCTCGAAAGGTTTCTCGATGAAATCGTAGGCCCCCATCTTGATCGCCGAGACCGCGGTTTCGATCGTGCCGTGTCCGCTGATCATGATGACCGGGACATCCGGGTGTTCGACGCTCAGCCGCTCAAGGATCCGCAAACCATCGAGCGCACTGTTCTCGAGCCAGATATCCAGTACGACCAGCCCCGGGCGGCGGGTATTTGCCGCCTCGAGCGCCTCGTCGCTGTTGCCTGCCTGACGGGTCTCGAATCCTTCGTCCTCGAGGATCCCGGCGAGCAGGTTACGGATATCGGCTTCGTCATCTACAATCAGAATGTCATGCGCCATGAGAACTCAGTCCGGAAACGCTTTGATCTGACTCAGAAAATGCATCTTCACCGCGTGCATCGGCCGGATCGCGGAAGGCAAGACGTACCTTGGTGCCCCCGCCTTCGCGATCCATGAGCGTAATAGATCCTGCATGATCTTCCATGATTCTTTTGACAATTGCCAGACCGAGGCCTGTGCCTTTCTCGCGGGTCGTCACGTAAGGTTCCGTCAGCCGGTCGCGGTCCTTCTCCGGCAGCCCGCGTCCGGTGTCCTCGACATCGACAATGATCCGCTGATCCTCGCGGCCGACTGTTACCAAGACCCGGTGCGCGGCTGTTCCGCCCTCGCCGTCGATCCCGACTGGGCCCGATGCCTGGATTGCGTCGATCGCGTTCTGCAGCAAGTTCGTCAAAACCTGTCTAATCTGCCTTTGGTCACACTCAAACTCGACTGGCTCCTGCGCGTCGTCGAATACGAAGTCGATCCCCGATTGCGCGGAGCGCTGGAGCACCACCTGCCCGCGGATGAGCTCAATGAGATTCTCTTTCCGCATGACCGGCGCCGGCATTCGCGCAAAGGCGGAGAACTCATCGACCATGCGGCCAATATCTCCTACTTGTCTCACAATTGTGTCGGTGCACTCAACAAAAGTCTCAGGATCGGTCTCTATCTGCTTCAGATATTTACGTTTAAGCCGTTCCGCCGATAGCTGGATCGGGGTCAGAGGATTCTTGATCTCATGGGCGATACGGCGCGCAATATCGGCCCAGGCCGCCATCCGCTGCGCCGACAGAAGCTCCGAAATGTCGTCGAAGGTCAGAACATATCCCGAGACCTCACCTTCCGTGATTTCCGCCTTGATCCGGGCGAGAAGGGTGATCTTGCGGTCTCCGCGATTGAGCTCGATCTGTTTCTCCGACTGCCGGTAGGGATTCCGCCGTGCCACTTCCAGAAGTTCCGACATTTCTGGAATTTGTTCTGACAGCGTGCGCCCGACGAGCGAATCGCCCTCAACTCCGAGCAGGCTGGCCGCCGACCTGTTCGGCAAATTTATCCGTGCCTCCGCATCGAGGCCGATCACGCCTGCGGAAACACCGCCCAGAACCGCTTCGGTGAAGCGCCGTCGCGCGTCGATCTGCCGGTTCGCGCTCATCAACTCGCCGCGCTGCATTTCGAGCTGCCGCGTCATTCTGTTGAAGGCGCGGGCGAGCAGTCCC
Organism: Nisaea sediminum; assembly: GCF_014904705.1. NCBI lineage: Bacteria > Pseudomonadati > Pseudomonadota > Alphaproteobacteria > Rhodospirillales > Thalassobaculaceae > Nisaea > Nisaea sediminum. The sequence goes on along the minus strand of NZ_JACZCQ010000002.1, from coordinate 52,864 downwards.
ATTTCATCCGCTTCGACCGGACCCGCGACCCGCGCGGAGAGATCTCCCGCGCTGATCCGTTCAGCCGCGCCGATCAGGTCACTGATCGGATGCACCATACGGGTCGCAAGGTTCAGACCGATCCAGACCGCCGCAAGCAGCAGCAGCAACGCCACCATGGCGAAGATCATGATGAAGGATACCTGGATATCGAACCGCCGGCCCTCGAGTTCGGTGAACTGGTTCACCGCCTCCTTCGTACGCTCGATGTAGCTGAGAATTTCCGCATCGACGAAGCGGCCGACGAAAAGATAGGCATCGACGAATCGGTCGAGCCTGACGACCGCACGCAGCCTATCCTCGGAATCCGTGGTCAGAACGACGACGTCGCCGAGCTGCGCCTTGGACATCGCCGCTTCCGGCAGAGGTTCGTAGTCGAACGAGAGCGCCAGGCTGGTCCGCGCCAGAACCCGCCCCGTATTATCGAAGACAACCGCCTCGGTGAGATTTCTGAGGGCTGCCTGGGCCCGCAGGACCTGGGAAAACCGCGCCGGATTGTTTACCAGGAATGGCGCCTCCCGGTTGATGTCGTTGGCCATCGCCAGCACATCGCCGCGGATCACCTGGCGGTGCTCTTCCAGATAGCGTTCGGCGACGGCCACGGACCCGGTGACCGCCGTGGAAACCCGTTCGCTGAACCAGGACCGTATCCCGAAATCGAACATCACCAGGGAAAAGACCGAGACCAGGATCGTCGGCGCTACTGTCAGCACCGAGAACATCACCACAAGGCGCACATGCAGCCGCGAACCGGCGAGCCCCTGCCGCCGTTCGACCCAGAGCCGGGCCATCCGCCAGGCCACCAGGACACCGAGCAGCAGGAGCAGGGAGAAATCGAGATAAAGGATGCCGAGCACCACATCCGGATTGGGCCCGGCCGGTCCGGCGCGCGTGAAGACCGCATAGGTGCCGAGACCGGCGAGGATCGCGGCCGCGGCAAGCACATAGGCCGCCCTGCGCTCGAAACCTACACGCTGCGCCCAGAGGCGGAACCGGCGGGTAAAGTTTGCGAAACGGCGCGCTGACCCCGACGGGGTGCTTTCAGGAGTATGGGCGTCGGTACTTGCTTCCGCCGGCATGCCTCACCTGCTGGGACTCGATTGGAGGATCAATCTAGCGCAATCGCCTATGCGGTGCACTGGCTCTGCCGCGGGCCGCCTAACGCGCGCCCCGCACCACGGGAATGCCGAGATCGCGGATTTTCTTGCGCAGCGTATTGCGGTTGAGGCCGAGCATGGATGCCGCTTTCAACTGGTTGCCCTTGGTGGCATCGAGCGAGAGCAGAATGAGCGGGCGCTCCACCTCGCGCAGAATGCGGTCGTGCAGACCTGCGGGCGGCAAATTGTCACCATGTGCCGCGAAATAAGCCCTCAGATGCCGCTCGACCGCGTCCGAGAGGTTCTCGCTCCGCTCACCGGCTTCCTCTCCCGCGCCCGCCGGCGCTTCCGCCAGTTCCTGTTCGATGGCCGCTGCGCCGATCACCTCTTCGGAATAGAGCGCGACCAAGCGCTTCACCAGATTCTCGAGTTCGCGGATATTGCCTGGCCAGTTATAGGCGCTGAGACGCTGCAGAGCGGCACCGTCTATGGTCTTCTCCGGCAACCCTTCCTTCTGCGCGAGGGTAAGGAAATGCCGCGCAAGGTCCGGAATATCCTCCTTGCGCTCCCGGAGCGGCGGCAGACGGAGCGGAACGACGTTGAGCCGATAGAACAGATCCTCGCGGAACATGCCCTGGCGGATCAGCTGCCGGAGATCACGGTGAGTCGCCGCCACGATGCGCACGTCGGCCTGGATGGCGGAACGTCCGCCGACAGTCGTGTATTCGCCTTCCTGCAGGACCCGGAGCAAACGGGTCTGGGCCTCGATCGGCATGTCACCAATCTCGTCGAGGAAGAGCGTCCCTCCCCGTGCCTGTTCGAAACGCCCGCTCGACCGTGCCGTAGCGCCGGTGAAGGCGCCCTTCTCGTGCCCGAAAAGCTCGCTTTCGATGAGCTCGCGCGGAATCGCCGCCATGTTGACCGCCACGAACGGACCATCACGGCGCTTGCCGTAGTCGTGCAGGGCCCGCGCCACCAGTTCCTTGCCGGTCCCGGATTCGCCTGCGATCATGACGGTCAGATCCGTGGCCATAAGGCGAGCCAGAACGCGATAGATCTCCTGCATGGCCGGAGACCTGCCGATGAGCGGCAGCTCTTCGTCCGAAACCTCCGGTTCTTTTGCCGCCGGTGCGGCCCCCTCGACGCGCGTGGTCAGCGCCTTGCGCACGACCTTCACCAGTTCCGAGAGATCGAACGGTTTTGGCAGATACTCGAAGGCTCCGCGCTCGCTCGCCTTTACAGCGGTCAGCAGCGTGTTCTGAGCACTCATCACGATGACGCGGAGATCGGGCCGGACCTTGCGGATCCGTGTGAGCAGGTCGAGGCCGTTTTCGTCCGGCATCACCACGTCGGTGATCACCAGATCGCCGTCCCCGCGCTCGACCCACTGCCAGAGATTTGCGGCATTGCCGGTCGAACGGACATCCATGCCGATCCGGGTCAGGGCCTGCGTCAAAACGGTACGGATGGCCTGATCGTCATCCGCGATCAGGATCGAAGCGCTGTCCATAGTCATGCCTGTGCAAAGGCCTCGGAAATATCGGCGATCGGCAGCGAGAGCCGGAACTCGGTCCTGCGCGGCTGGGAATCGACCTCGATCACACCGCCATGGTCGGCGACCGCTTTTGCCACGAACGCAAGACCGAGGCCCGACCCGTTCCGCTTGGAGGTGACAAACGGATCGAAGATCGTCGCCTTCATATCGTCCGGAATTCCGGGGCCGTTGTCGCGAATGGTGACCTGCAGCGGCAGGTTGACGCGTCGGGCGGAGCCCGGGACCGAGACCCGCATGCCGTGCCTGTAGGCCGTCGACATGTGGATCTCTCCGTCCTCGTCGCCGATGGCCTCGGCCGCGTTCTTCAGCAGATTCAGAAAGATCTGCACCAGAATGTCGCGGTTGCCGAGCACAGGCGGCAGAGAGGGATCGTAGCGCTCGAAATATTTGATGCGGCTGCCGAAACCGGACTCCGCGATCTTCTGGCAATGGTCAAGGACTTCGTGGATGTTCACCGGACTGCGTTCTATCGGGCGGTCATCCGAGAACACTTCCATGCGGTCGACGAGGCTGCAGATCCGGTCGGTCTCGTCGCAGATCAGCTTGGTCAGCGGACGGTCGGCCTCGATCGCATTCTGTTCCAGGAGCTGTGCCGCGCCCTTGATGCCGGAAAGCGGATTCTTCACCTCGTGCGCCAGCATTGCCGCCATCGCGGAGACGGAGCGGGCGGCGCCCTTGAAGTTGAACTGACGGTAAAGCTGGTTCGCGATCGAGCGCATCTGCAGCGTCAGCACGACGGCACCCGGCTTTTCGGGCAACGGCGAGACCTGGACGCTGACGATATGCGAGCCGATCCGGGGGCCCTCGAGAATGAGATCGTAGTCGAACAGGACCGAGGATTGCCGCCGGCACTGATCGATCATGCTGAGAACGGGGCTGTCGGCCGGGATCAGATCGGACAGCTCGCAACCTTCGAGGATCGCGGCGCTGCCCTGCAGGAAATGTTCCGCCGCCATGTTCACATAGACGATCCGGTTCTTCTCATCGAGACCGATGACCGGCGTCGGAACGGCATGCAGGACACCTGTCGGGTCCAGTCCGGCCGGCGCGGTGCGCGGCTCGGGATTGATGACCATGCTCATGCCGCCTGCCTCTCCAGTGCCATGCCGAAGAACCTCTCGATCGCCTCCTCGACGATCTGACGATCCATGGTGTTGTTGACGATCTGCCGGAACTCGGCCGAGCCCGGGACACCGGCCGCATACCAGCCGATATGCTTGCGCGCCAGTTTCAGCCCCAGTTTGCTGCCGTAGTGGGACAACATCTCGGCGACATGGCGCCGCATGATGTCGGCGCGTTCTCGGAATGTCGGGTCCGCAGGCACGGGATCGCCCCCAAGATGGGCGGCAACCTGCGCCGGGAACCAGGGTCGGCCATAGACGCCGCGCCCGATCATCACGCCGTCCGCGCCCGACTGCTCGAGACAGGCATCGACATCTTCGAGGGTTGCGATATCCCCGTTCGCGACGACCGGAAGGGATACCGCCTGTTTCACCTTGCGGATGAACCTCCAGTCGGCTTCGCCCTTGTACATCTGGCAGCGCGTACGTCCGTGCACCGTCAACAACCGGATGCCCGCTTCCTCGGCGATCTTCGCCAGGCGCGGCGCGTTGCGGTCGCTCTGGTCCCAGCCGGTCCGCATCTTGAGGGTCACCGGAACCGGGACCGCCTCGACCACCGCTTCCATGATCCGTCCCGCCAGGGCCTCGTCGCGCATCAGCGCGGACCCGGCGAGCTTGTTGACCACCTTCTTCACCGGACAGCCCATGTTGATGTCGATGATCTCGGCGCCGCGATCGACATTGAGTTTCGCGGCCTCCGCCATGATCTCCGGATCCCAGCCGGCAAGCTGGACCGCCATCGGACGCTCCAGATCCATGTCCTGCGGGATCTTGAACATCTCCTCGCGTTCTTCGCGGAGCACGGCGGCGCTCGCGATCATCTCGGAGACGACGAGACCGCATCCGAACTCGCGCACGAGCCGGCGGAACGGACGATCCGTCACCCCCGACATAGGGGCGAGGAAAACCGGACTCTCCAGTGCGATTTCGCCGATCTTGATGGTCATTAACTGTGCACCTGTGAAGCGTTGCTCACGAATTAAGCAACTGCTCGCAAAATTGTCAAAATAGGATTTTATCCGAAAGTGCGGGCTTTATGCCGCTCAAGCCAGAATTTCGGCGACAAACTTGACGCCCGGATAGGCAAGCGTCAGCAAAAGATATGCAAGGAGTACCAAACGCGAGACCGTCCGACCGCGCATTCCGAAGCGGCTATGCACGATCCAGAGGACCGCGAGAACCGCGAAGGTCACAAGAGAAAGCACGGTCTTGTGGTCGAATTCGAGCACATGTCCGGAACGGTAAATCTGCAGCGCGATACCAGTCGCGAGCCCGCCAAGCAGTACGATCACCGCTCCGCCGAGAAGCTGGTCCTGGAGCTTTTCGCTGTCCGCAACCGACGGCAAGACCGCAGCGATGCCGGACGACATCTGCTTGCGCTTGAGTGCCCGCTCTTTGAGGAAGATCGCAAGCGCTGTGATCGCCGCCAGGGTCAGGAGCGCATAGGTCGCAAGCGCGATCGCGATATGGGCGGAGAACCATCCGCCCGGAAGCTGTTCGGCAAGCCGGATCGAGGGCTCGACCGATCCCGCGACAGTGGCGCCGAGCGCCATCAGGAAGAGGTAGGGAACCAGAAGCGCCGTCAAACCGCGCGCCGCCGGCCGCAACCAGCAGAGCGGCAGGAATACCAGCAGGCTCGCGCAGACCGCCAGCCAGAGCGCCATCGCAAGATCCGACCGCCAGCTCGCACCGAGCGTCACGACGACATAGAGCAGCGGCCCCGCGGTCGCGACCGCGAGCAGCGCCCAGAACGCTCCGCCCTCGCGCGCCGGAGCGCGGAGCGAGAACAGACCGACCGGGATCAGCGCCAGGAGAGCCGAGAGGTTCAAGAGCAAAGACATTGGCATGACGTCACTATATCATGCCGCCCGCTCCGAAGTGCCAGAGCAAATTGAGGTGATGTGTGCCCCGGTCCAAGACCGCTCTCCTGATCGTCGCCGCCGGTCGCGGAACCCGCCTCGGCAGCGAGATTCCGAAACAGTATCTGAAGCTTGCGGGCAAACCGGTGCTGCGGCATGCGCTGGACCGGTTCCTCGCGCACGATGCCATCGGTCCGGTCCGTATCGTGATCGATCCGGACCATCGGACGCTCTATGAGGAGGCCGTCTCCGGCCTCGATCTTCCGCTGCCTGTCCCCGGCGGCGCCGAACGCGGCCAATCCGTGCTGAACGGCCTGCGCGCCCTCGCCGAAGACGCCCCCGATCAAGTGCTGGTGCACGATGCCGCCCGACCCTTCGTCTCGCCCCAGGTGATCGACCGGGTTCTGGACGCCATCGAGGACGTACCGGGCGCCATTCCCGCCCTGCCGGTCACGGATACGCTAAAGCGTGCAGGCGGGCTCGGGGGTGAAATCACCGGAACGGAGGATCGCAGGACTCTTTTTCGGGCGCAGACTCCACAGGGGTTTCACTTCAAGACCTTGCTGGAAGCCCATGAAAAGACTCAAAAGCTTGCGACCGACGATGCAGCTCTTCTGGAAGAACTCGGGCTCGCCGTCCGGCTCGTCCAGGGCGAAGAACAGCTTTTTAAGATCACGACGGAGGACGACTTGATCCGCGCGAAACAGATCATCGAAGGCGCGTTCGAGCCGCGGGTCGGCACGGGTTTCGACGTGCACCGTCTGGGGCCAGGGGAAAAGATCACGCTCTGCGGCCTCGAGATCGCCCATGATCGCACCCTGATCGGTCATTCCGACGCGGATGTCGGCCTGCATGCCATCACCGACGCGCTGCTCGGCGCCATTGCCGACGGAGATATCGGCAGCCATTTTCCACCGAGCGACCCGCAGTGGAAGGGCGCCGCCTCCGATCAATTCCTTGTCCATGCGGCGGACCTGGTGCGGCAGCGCGGCGGACGCATTTCCCACGTCGATGTCACGCTGATCTGCGAGCGCCCAAAGATCGGTCCGCACCGTCCGGCGATGCGCAAACGGATCGCGGAGATCCTCGAGATCGCCGAAGGCCGGGTCAGCGTAAAGGCGACCACCTCGGAAAAACTCGGGTTCACCGGCCGTGGCGAAGGCATCGCCGCCCAGGCCGCCGCGACCGTCCTACTGCCGGCGGACGATCTGTGACCGCCCCGCTGCCGCTCCTCCATCCTGCCCGCATCGCCGCGACCTTCTTCTGGATCGGCCACGCTCCGAAGGCGCCCGGCACCTGGGGCTCGCTTGCCGCTGTGCCGTTTGCCTGGCTGATGCTTTCATTTGGCGGCTGGCCCTTGTTGGCGATCGCTGCGGGATGCGCCACGCTCATCGGTTTCTGGGCATCGGGGCTCTATTCCCGGGCGCTTGGCTGGAAGGATCCGGGCGAGGTCGTCATCGACGAGGTCGCAGGGCAGTGGATCGCCCTTCTCCCCGCCGCCCTCGATCCGGTCAGCTTCGCTGTCGGCTTTGCCGCCTTCCGTGTAATCGACATCACCAAACCGTTTCCGGCGGGGTGGGCGGACTCGAATCTCGACGGCGCGGCAGGCATCATGCTCGACGATCTTTTCGCCGGAATTTATGCGGCGCTGGTCGTTCTCGCCTATCAGCATTTCTTCTGAAGGATCTGAAATCATGGACAATTTCGATTCCGGGATCCGTGCCCTCGCCATAGAGGTTCTTGAGGCCTGCCGTGCGCGCGGATGGCTCGCGGCGACGGCGGAAAGCTGCACCGGCGGCCTCATCGCGGGCGCGCTGACGGAGATCGCCGGATCGTCCGACGTTGTCGACCGGGGATTCGTCACCTATTCCAACGAAGCGAAGATGGAGATGCTCGGTGTCGCCGAGGCGACCCTCGCCGCCCATGGCGCGGTGTCCGAGCCGACGGCGCGCGAGATGGCGGACGGCGCGCTCTCCAAGTCCCGTGCAGATGTGAGCGTCGCCGTGACCGGCGTTGCAGGGCCGTCCGGCGGCTCCGCCGAGAAACCGGTAGGCCTTGTCCATTTCGCTGCATCTACGGCCGACAAGACCGTCGCGGAACACATCATCTTCGAGGGAGACCGCGGCAGCGTGCGGCATCAAACAGTGCTGCACGCGCTCGGCATGCTCCGGGCGCTGGCGAAAGGCTGAGCCTTACTTCAGACAGGCGAGGAAGGCGTCGATATCCGCTTCCAGTTCCTCGATCGCCTCGAGGCCGACACTGAAGCGGATGAAGAGGTCTTCGCCCTTAACCTCCGTGGCTGACCGCGCCGTTCCGATCGACATCGGCGCGACGAGACTGCGGGTGCCGCCCCAGGACGCACCGATGGCGAAGGTCTTCAATGCGCCTAGCGCATCGTCCAGCCCGCTCGAGGCCCCCTCCGCAAGCACCACGGTGAAGACGCCGGCAGCCCCGGTGAAATCTCGCTTCCAGAGATCGTACCCCGGACTGTCCTCGAGCGGCGGCCAATAGATATCCGCGACCGCCGGATGGGCTTTCAGCCGGGCGGTCAAACGGTGCGCCCCCGCTTCGGCATGGGCGAACCGGAGCGCCATGGTTTCCATCCCGCGCAGCACCAGCGCAGCATCGTCCGGCGAGACGCCGATCCCGGTCCGCCCCATGAAGGCGCGAACCTTCAGCGCGGTCCCCTCGTCCGTGAAGGACATCGCGCCCATCAGCAGGTCGGAATGGCCGGAGGCATATTTCGTCAACGCTTCCGAGACGATATCGACGCCGAACGCATGCGCCTTGAAGGCGAGCGAGGTCGCCCAGGTATTGTCGCAGCCGACCATGGCACCGGCCTCACGTGCGATGGCGACGATGGCCGGAATGTCCTGCACCTCAAGCGTCGTCGACCCCGGCGACTCGCACCAGACGAGTTTCGTCTCCGGCCGGATACGGCTCCGAAGATCCTCGAGCGAGGTCGGGTCGTAATAGTCGACGAGGATACCGAAGCGCCTCAGGTCATCGTCGGCGAGGGAGCGCATCGCCGGATAGGCATTATCCGTGATCAGCACATGGTCGCCGGCCGAAAGCAGAGCCAGCGCCGCAACCGCGTTGGACGCCTGACCGGAAGGCACCAGCATCGTGCGCGCGGCCCCGGAGAGCGCCTGCAGCTTCGCCTCGAGCTGGCGTGTCGTCGGCGTGCCGTAGAGACCGTAGGAATAGCCGTCCGGACCACGCCGGCTGCGGGTCGCGTAGGCCTTTGCATCCTCGAACACAATGGTCGAGGCGCGGTGCACAGCCGGGGCAAGGGATTTATAGCCGGCCTCGTTCACCATGGGCGTCAGAACGCATTTCGTCTCGTCTCTCATCGGGTTCTCCTGAAGCTGATGCGACGAAGCTAGACAAAATCGACCTATGATGTGAAATACATATATCTGACAAATTGATACATTTTAGTTATGAGATGCTGAATAACCCTCTGAATCTGAGGCAGGTCGAGATCTTCCACGCGGTGATGGTGCACGGCACTACCCAGCGCGCGGCGGAGATGCTCAACATCTCCCAGCCCGGCGTCAGCAAAGCGATCCAGGAACTGGAACGCCAACTCGGTTTCGCCCTCTTTCATCGCAGCCGCCGGCGGCTGGTGCCGACGGCCGAAGCGCATTTCTATTTCCGCGAGGTCGAGGAGTCCTTCGCCGCGCTCTCGCGTCTCCGGAGTGCCGGTGCGCGGATCCGGGATTTCGGCTCGGGGCAGATCCGCATCGCCACTCTTTCCGCCTTAAGCACCAATATCGTGCCACGCGCCCTTGTGCGTTTCCGCAAGCGCCATCCTGACGTCTCGATCACACTCCAGGCGCATCTCTCGGCAACGGTGAAGGATCTGGTAGCGGCCCGCCAGTTCGACCTCGGGCTCGCCGCCGACGAGATAGACGTGACCGGTGTCGATGCACAGCCTTTCTCGACCTTCCGCGGTGCCATCGCGCTGCCGGACGGTCATCCGCTGACGGCGAAGGCTGAGCTCGGCCCGGAAGATCTCGACGGAGAGGATTTCATCGCGCTCTCGCCCGAGGACACGACGCGGCAGGAACTGGAGCGATTGCTGGCGGAACGCGGGAGCCGGCCGCGCATGGTGCTGGAGACGCCCTTCGCCAACACCGTCTGCGCGATGGTCCAAGCCGGCATGGGAATCGGCTACATCAACCCTATCTGTGCCGAGCCGTTCCTCGGTAAGGGACTGGTGCTCCGTGCCTTTGCACCGCCGGCCTCCTTCCGGACCCTCCTCATACGGCCGCCGGCGATGCCCCCTTCCCTGATCATCCGGGATTGCATTGCGGCTTTCGAGGAGGAGCTTGATGCGACGCGGACGTACCATCCGCTTTACCGTTCCGGAGAGGAATTCGTTCCGGATACGTAACGGGAAGCTCGGAAATCAGACCGAGTAATCCATTTTGCAGTTCCGCAACTTCAAAATTATTTTACTTATTTTTAGCAGACATTTGCGGAGATTTTCCGAGCTCACCTCCATAGAGGTCATGTGCCCGGCTCTCGAAGGCCGTCACCATCCTGCGGACGGCTTCATTGAAGAAGACCTCGATGATCTTCTGCAGCACACGGGATTTGAACTCGAAATCGACATAGAAGTCGATCATGCAGCCGCCCTCATGGGGCTCGAAGACCCAGTGGTTATTCAGGTACTTGAACGGACCGTCGGCATATTCGACGTCGATCCGGTTCTTCTCCGGGCTGAGCGTGACGCGCGAGGTGAAGCGCTCGCGGATCATCTTGTAACCGATGATCAGATCGGCGACGACGAGATTACCCTCGCGCTTTCGGATGCGCGCACCGACGCACCACGGCAGGAACTCCGGGTACCGCTGGACGTCCGCAACAAGGTCGAAAAGCTGTTGCGGGCTGAAGGGTACAGCTCGCTTCTCGGCATGGGTCGGCATGGATTTGCCTTAGCACAGGTCAGTCGGAGGCCGATACCGCCATTTCCGCCAGATCGGTCAGCGAAAGTTCCTTGCGCACCAGCCCGCGCTCGACGCCGAGCCGGCGGTCGCGCTCGGCCCGCATCCGGGCGAAATCCTCGTCCGCGTGGTAGGAGGAGCGGGTCAGCGGCGAGGAGGCAACCATGAGGAAGCCCTTGCCGTAGGCGATCTTCTTATAGGCCTCGAACTCGTCGGGAGTGACGAAACGGTCGATCACCGCGTGTTTGGCCGTCGGCTGCAGATACTGTCCGATGGTGATGAAATCGACCTCGGCGGAGCGCATGTCGTCCATCACCTGGTAGATCTCTTCCTTGCTCTCCCCGAGCCCAACCATCAGGCCGGACTTGGTGAAGATCGTCGGATCGAGCTCCTTCGCCCGGTCGAGGATCTTCAACGAGTGGAAATAGCGCGCACCGGGACGGATCCCCGGATAGAGCCGCGGCACGGTTTCCAGATTGTGGTTGAAGACGTCCGGCCGTGCGTCGATGACGATTTCGAGCGCGCCGTCCTTGCGCATGAAGTCCGGCGTCAACACCTCAATCGTCGTATCCGGCGACATCGCACGGATCTTGGTGATCACCTGAGCGAAATGCCCTGCCCCGCCATCGTCGAGATCGTCGCGGTCCACGGAAGTGATGACGACGTGGCGGAGGCCCATCTTGGCGACGGCCTCGGCGACCTCGTCCGGTTCGTGCGGATCGAGTTTGTCCGGCCGCCCGGTCGCGACGTTGCAGAAGGCGCAGGCCCGGGTGCAGACCGAGCCGAGGATCATCATCGTGGCGTGCTTCTTCGACCAGCATTCGCCGATATTCGGGCAGGCCGCTTCCTCGCAGACCGTGACCAGCTTGTGGTCGCGCATTAGCTGGCGGGTCTCGAGATAGGTCTTCGAGGTCGGCGCCTTGACGCGGATCCAGGCGGGCTTGCGCTTTACCTCGTTATCGGGGCGATGCGCCTTCTCCGGATGCCGGGCGGCGCCGAGGCGCGGCGCCTTGGTCTGCTCAATGCTCATTGCAGCTCTCTTTCGCGCGTCCAGAGTACCTGTTCGATGGTAACGCGGTCAAAATAGTCGCTTTCGGAGATCACATCCTCCGCCGTCTCGATCACGGCATCGGCCTTCTTCCGGTGCTTGCCACCATCCGGCCCGTCGAGCGGGAAATCCACCTTGATGACGAGTTCCTGCGAAACATCGCCTTCAGGCTCCGCGCTACTCCGGACCAGAATGGCCGTTACGCCATCCAACGCCTTGATCTTCTTCAGATCCAGATCCATTCGCTCATACCCGCCATGCGCCGCCGGAAGCCGGCGGCTGTTCGTCAGAAGTGGATCGCGCGCCCGTAAGCGTCAAGCACGGACTCGTGCATCATCTCGCTCAAGGTCGGATGTGGGAAGACCGTGTGCATCAGCTCGGCCTCCGTGGTCTCCAGCGTCTTGGCAACGCCGTAGCCCTGGATCAACTCGGTCACCTCGGCGCCGATCATGTGCGCGCCGAGCAACTCGCCGGTCTTGGCGTCGAACACGGTCTTTACCAGCCCCTCCGGCTCGCCGAGGGCGATCGCCTTTCCGTTGCCGATGAAGGGGAAGCGGCCGACCTTGACCTCGTAGCCGGCTTCCTTCGCCTTCGCCTCGGTCAGGCCGACGCTGGCGACCTGCGGCTGGCAGTAGGTGCAGCCCGGAATGCGGCTGGTGTCGAGCGGATGCACGTCTTTCAGACCGGCGATCTTCTCGACGCAGATGACACCTTCATGGCTCGCCTTGTGGGCCAGCCAAGGCGCGCCCGCGATATCGCCGATGGCATAGACGCCCGGCTCGCCGGTGCGGCACCATTCGTCGATCTCGATATGGGTGCGGTCTACCTTCACCTTCGTGTTCTCGAGCCCGAGATCCTCGACATTGCCGACGATGCCGACGGCCGAGATCACCCGGTCGAAACTCATCTCGGAGGACTTGCCGTCCTTCTCGATGGTCGCGGTCACCTCCTTGGCGCCGCGCTTCAGGGCTTTCACCGTCGTCTTGGACATGATTTTCATGCCCTTCTTGGTGAATGCCTTCTCGGCGAAGGCGGAGATCTCCGCATCCTCGACCGGGAGCACGCGGTCCATCACTTCAACCACTGTAACGTCGGATCCGAGGCTGTTGAAAAAGCTCGCGAATTCGATTCCGATCGCACCGGATCCGATGACCAGGAGACGCTTCGGCATGGTGTCGGCGACCATGGCGTGCTTGTAGTTCCAGACCAGCTTCCCGTCGGCCTCGAGGCCCGGCAGGTCGCGGGCGCGGGCGCCGGTCGCGAGGATGATGTGTTTGGCGGCGAGGGTCTGCTTCTTGCCCTTCTCGTCGATCTCCACCTTGCCCTTCCCGGCAAGCTTGGCATGCGCCATGAAGACCGTGACCTTGTTCTTCTTCAGCAGGTGACCGACGCCCTGGTTCAGCTGCTTTGCGACGCCGCGGGAGCGCTGCACCACCTTGTCGAGGTCGAAGCCGAAATTGCCGGCCGTGAGCCCGAAGCTCTCGGCATGCTTCATGTGGTCGTAGATCTCGGCCGAGCGCAGCAGCGCCTTGGTCGGGATGCAGCCCCAGTTGAGACAGATGCCGCCGAGATGCTCGCGTTCGACGAGCGCGGTCTTCATGCCGAGCTGGGCCGCGCGGATCGCTGCGACATAGCCGCCCGGGCCGCCGCCGATGACAAGGATGTCGAACTGGGTATCAGCCATCTTTTTCCTCCGGTGCCGGCGCCCTCACCCGCGGGATCTCGGGGCCGAGCCAGTCAATTCGCTCGAATTCGGACCGCACGGCACTGCCGCCCGGCCCTCGCAGCAGCCCTAGAGCAGCATCGTCAGCGGATCTTCGATCAGCTTCTTGAAAGCGGCGAGGAACTCGGCCCCGACTGCACCGTCCACCACCCGGTGGTCAACCGAGAGCGTGCAGCTCATCACCGTGGCGACCGCAAGGGCGCCGTCCTTCACGACCGGGCGCTGTTCACCCGCTCCGACGGCGAGGATCGCTCCCTGCGGCGGGTTGATCACCGCGGCGAAATCCTTGATCCCGAACATGCCGAGATTGGAGATCGAGAAGGTGCCACCCTGGAATTCTTCCGGCATCAGCTTGCCGGCCCGGGCACGTGCGGCGAGATCCTTCATCTCCCGGGCGATATCGAGCACGCCCTTGGTCTGCGCGCCCTTGATCACCGGGGTAATGAGACCGCCCTCGATCGCGACGGCAACCGAGATGTCGACCGACTTGAAGACGCGGATCGCGGCGTCGGTCCAGCTCGCGTTCGCAGCCGGAACCTTCTTCAGCGCCTGCGCAGCCGCCTTGATGACGAGATCGTTGACCGAGACCTTCTCGCCGTCGAGCTTGCCGTTGAGCTGTTTGCGGACCTCGAGCAGCGCGTCGATCTCGCAATCCACGGTAAGATAGAAATGCGGCGCGAACTGCTTCGACTCCGTCAGGCGCTTGGCAATGACCTTGCGCATGGAGGAGTTCGGGATTTCCTCGTATTCCGGCAGCCCCGGAACGTCGGCGCCCGGCGCCTTGCCGAGGGACGGCGCGGTGGCCGGAGCGGCGGCCGCCGGGGCCGGAGCAGCGGCAGGAGCGGCCTTGCCGGTTCCACCCGCAATGGCCTGTTCCACATCGTGTTTCACGATCCGGCCACTCGGACCGGTGCCCTGGATCTGGCTGAGATCGAGCCCCGCCTGCTCCGCCATGCGGCGGGCGAGCGGACTGGCGAAGACGCGGTCGCCGGTGGAGGCCGCAGGAGCCGGGGCCGGGGCCGGAGCGGGCTCCGCCTTCGCGGGCTCGGCCGGTTTGGCCGGAGCCGGAGCAGCTTCAGGCTTAGGCGCAGGCGCGGCTTTCGGCGCACCGCCGGCAACAGCGTCCATATCGACGCTGCCGGCATCTTCGCCCTCTTCCAGGATCACCGCGATCGGCTGGTTGACCGCGACATTTTCGGTCCCGGCGGGCACGATGATCTTGCCGAGCACGCCCTCGTCGACGGCCTCGACCTCCATGGTCGCCTTGTCGGTCTCGATTTCGGCGATCACGTCGCCGGCGGAAATGGTATCGCCCTCGGCGACCAGCCAGGTGGCAAGCTTGCCTTCGGTCATGGTCGGCGACAGGGCCGGCATCAGAACGGAAATGGCCATGGCGTCTCTCTCCCTCAGGCGCGGTAGCAGACGGATTTCGCCGCCTCGACGATATTGGCGGCTTGCGGTACGGCAAGCGCCTCGAGATTGGCCGCGTAGGGCATCGGCACGTCCGCGCCCGAAACCCGCGCGACCGGCGCGTCCAGATAGTCGAAGGCCTGCTCCATCATGAGCGCCGCGATCTCCGAGCCGATGCCGCAGGTCGCCCAGCCCTCCTCGCAGGTGACAAGGCGGTTGGTCTTCCTCAGCGAATCGACGATGGTCTCGGTATCAAGCGGGCGGATCGTCCGCAGGTCGATGACCTCGGCGCTGATCCCCTCTTCCGCCAGCTTCTCCGCCGCCTGCAGCGCCTTGCCGACCATGATCGAGAAGGCGGTGATGGTGACGTCCGTGCCTTCGCGCACGACCTTGGCCTTGCCGATCGGCACGGTGAAATCCTCGCTCTCCGGCACCTCGAAGGACTGGCCGTAGAGCACCTCGTTCTCGAGGAAGATCACCGGGTTCGGGTCACGGATGGCGGATTTGAGCAGGCCCTTGGCGTCGGAAGCCGAATAGGGCGCAACCACCTTCAGGCCCGGGCAATGGGCGTACCAACTGGCATAACACTGGGAGTGCTGCGCCGCGACGCGGGCGGCGGCACCGTTCGGGCCGCGGAAGACGATCGGGCAGCCCATCTGGCCGCCGGACATGTAGAGAGTCTTGGCCGCCGAGTTGATGATGTGGTCGATCGCCTGCATGGCGAAGTTGAAAGTCATGAACTCGACGACCGGCTTCAGTCCGCCGAAGGCGGCGCCGACGGCGAGACCGGCAAAACCGTGCTCGGTGATCGGCGTGTCGATCACGCGCTTGTCGCCGAATTCCTGCAGCAGCCCCTGGGTCACCTTGTAGGCGCCCTGGTACTCGGCCACTTCCTCGCCCATCACGAAGACGCGCTCGTCGGAGCGCATCTCCTCCGCCATCGCGTCGCGCAGGGCCTCGCGGATGGTCTGGGTCTGGACCTTGTCGAAATATTTGTCCTCGTCGCTCGCCGGCGCCTTGGCGGCGGGCGCTGACGGTGCCGCGGCAGGGGCCTCTGCAGCCGGAGCCGGCGCCGGTTCCGCGGCCGGCGCTGCGGCAGGGGCAGCCTCGGGCGCGCTAGCGTCCTCGCCCTCTTCCAGCAGCACCGCGATCGGCGTGTTCACCGCGACGTTCTCAGTGCCCGCCTCGACCAGGATCTTGCCGATGACGCCCTCGTCGACCGCCTCGACCTCCATGGTCGCCTTGTCGGTCTCGATCTCAGCGATGACGTCTCCAGCGGAGACCGTGTCGCCCTCCTTGACCATCCAGGTCGCCAGCTTGCCTTCCGTCATGGTCGGCGACAGGGCCGGCATCAGGATCTGTACGCTCATTCTCTTTCCCTCCCGCGGTCCGCGCGCGATGCGGCGCGGCGCCCACGCGCTGACTTATGCTTCGACCAGGATGTCCGTATAGAGCTCGGACGGATCCGGCTCCGGGCTCGATTGCGCGAAATCGGCGGCGTCGGTGACGATCGCCTTGATCTCCTTGTCGATGCCTTTCAGCTCGTCCTCGTCGACACCCATCTCCAACAGCGTCGCGCGCAGATGGTCGATCGGATCGTGCTCCTGCCGCATCTTATTGACCTCTTCCTTGGTCCGGTACTTCGCCGGATCGGACATGGAATGGCCACGATAGCGGTAGGTTTTCATTTCGAGGATGTAGGGGCCCTTGCCGGCGCGGCAGTGCTTCACCGCCTTCTCCGCCGCCTCGTGCACGGCAACGACGTCCATGCCGTCCACTTCCGCGCCCGGGATGCCATAGGCCGCGCCGCGCTGGAAGAGCGAGGTGCCGGCCGCCGCACGGGTCACGGAGGTGCCCATGGCGTATTTGTTGTTCTCGATGATGTAGATGACCGGCAGCTTCCAGAGGGACGCCATGTTGAAACTCTCGTAGACCTGCCCCTGATTGAGGGCGCCGTCTCCGAGATAGGTCAGGCTCACCTCTGTCGAGCCGTTGTACTTGTTCGCGAAGGCCAGGCCGGTGCCGATCGGAACCTGCGCCGCGACGATACCGTGGCCGCCGTAGAAATCCTTCTCGCGGCTGAACATGTGCATCGAGCCGCCCTTGCCCTTGGAGTAACCGCCGATCCGGCCGGTCAGCTCCGCCATGACGCCTTTGGCATCCATCCCGCAGGCCAGCATGTGACCGTGATCGCGGTAGCTGGTCACGACCTTGTCGCCCTTGCCGATCGCCGCCTGCATGCCGACCACGACCGCTTCCTGGCCGATATAGAGATGGCAGAACCCGCCGATCAGCCCCATGCCGTACATCTGCCCTGCCTTCTCTTCGAAACGGCGGATGAGCAGCATGTCGCGGTAATACGGAAGAAGTTCCGCGACATTGTTTTTCGGCGGGCTGCTGGTGCGGGATTTACGAGTCCGCGTGGATGCGCCGCGGCTGCCGCCAGCGGCTGACTTCGCTTGAGCCATCTCTCTCCCTTTCAACCGGAACGAGGCGTCGCTTTGACGAAACGATCTCCGCCTCACTTGGTGTCAAAAGAGAAATACTTCAAATTAACCTGATTTTCAACAGAGTTAACTTATTGAAAAATAAGGTAATTATGATAATTAACCTTATTACGGTTAATTCATATGTGAAGCTATTGAAATCGCCTGCGTTTCGACCGGCGCGGTCAGCCCATCGAGCGAAATGGCATCCTGATAACCGGCAAGGTCCTGGAGCACGAACTCGTCCCGCCCCTGATAGTTCAGGACGATGCGGGCCTGTTCCGTCAGGAGATCCCGGTCGATGCTTTCCGGATGCAGCATGGCCACCTTCTTCTCGAGTGCCTCACGGCGCTCCCGCAGGACCGCGAGACGGGCCTCGGCGGCCTCGATCTTGCTGTCAAGCGCGCGCCAGGCGTGAACGCCCCGGTCGCCCTCGACGGCATGAAAGACGAAATAGCCGAGGAGCAGGCAGCCGATGACCGGCCCTACGATATGCTTTGCGCGACGTTTGATCTCGAATGCGAGAGTCATCAGCTCCTCCGTTACGCAGGAGTGAATCACCGGCGAATCGGGCGGTCAACGTGAACGAAATGAGAACCTTGAATTTAAGGTTCCCAATCGGAACAATATGTTGCGAAAAAGACTCACCCGGAGGCTTGCACGAAGCCTCCGGGCGGGTTTGTCACGTAAAAAGTGTCAGGCGCGGGCGCCGAGACCTGCGCGGCCCGCATAGCGCGCCGCCGGGCCGAGATCTTCCTCGATCCGGATAAGCTGGTTGTACTTCGCCATACGGTCGGAGCGGGAGAGCGAACCGGTCTTGATCTGGCCCGCATTCACCGCGACGGCGAGGTCCGCGATGGTCGCGTCCTCGGTCTCGCCGGAACGGTGCGACATGACGGTGGTGTAGCCGGCCTTGTGTGCCGTCTCGCAGGTCTCCAGCGTCTCGGTCAGGGTGCCGATCTGGTTCACCTTCACCAGGATGGAATTGGCCGCGCCTTTGGCGATGCCTTCACGCAGGCGCTTCGGATTGGTCACGAAGAGGTCGTCGCCGACGATCTGGACCTTGCGGCCGATGCGGTCGGTCAGCGCCTTGAAGCCGTCCCAGTCGTCCTCGGAGAGCGCATCCTCGATGGAGACGATCGGGTAGCGGTTGCAGAGATCCTCGTAGAGATCGATCATACCGCCGCTGTCCAGGGTCTTGCCCTGCCCCGAAAGCACATACATGCCATCCTTGAAGAACTCGGTAGAAGCCGGGTCCAGCGCGATGGCGACATCCTCGCCCGGGCGGTAGCCAGCGGCCTCGATCGCGGACATGACGAAGCCGAGCGCCTCTTCCTCGCTCTTCAGGTTCGGCGCGAAGCCGCCTTCGTCGCCGACATTGGTGCTGTGGCCGGCTTCGGAGAGCTTCTTCTTCAGGGCGTGGAACACTTCCGCACCGACCCGCACGCCGTCCGCCAGGGTCTCGGCGGAGACCGGCATGATCATGAATTCCTGGAAGTCGATCGGGTTGTCAGCATGGGCGCCGCCATTGATGATGTTCATCATCGGCGTCGGCAGGATGTGCGCGAAGGCGCCGCCGATATAGCGGTAGAGCGGCATGTCGAAATCGGCGGCGGCCGCATGGGCGACGGCGAGGCTGACGCCGAGCATGGCATTGGCGCCGAGGCGCTCCTTCTTGTCGGTCCCGTCGAGATCGAGAAGAATCTGGTCAATGGCGATCTGCTCAGAAGCCTCCTGGTCGAGCAGCGCGTCGAAGATCTCGCCGTTCACCGCCTCGACCGCCTTCAGCACGCCCTTGCCGCCGTAGCGGCTCTTGTCGCCGTCGCGCAGCTCGAGCGCCTCATAGGCGCCGGTGGAGGCGCCGGACGGAACCGCGGCACGGCCCTGCGCGCCGGTCTCCAGGGTCACATCGACTTCCACGGTCGGATTGCCGCGGCTGTCGAGAATTTCACGCCCGGTGATATCGACGATGGCGCTCATGGGTTCGCTCTCCAGATAGACGATAAACGGTTCGGAAACGGCGGTTGAGCCGGCGCGCACAGGCATACTCGCGGCGGGGAAAGGTTGCAATGCCGTCGCGGAACTTTTGTGTCCCGGTGCCCAGTCTCATATGCTCCGGACACACGCGACGAGGGAGAGAGCAATGTCGAAACTCACCGGCCCGGCCTTTGATCCGATGGACGTCAAACCGCGGATCGGCAGCGGCTATCCGGAACAGTTCCAAAAAGGCTGCGAGGCGCGCGAGAAACGCCGGCTCGGCGATCATGGCGGGTTGGTTAATTTCGGCGTCAACCTGACCACCCTGCCGCCGGGACAGGGCTCCGCCATCCGTCACTGGCACACCATGCAGGACGAGTTCGTCTACGTGGTGTCCGGCGAACTGACCCTGATCACGGATGACGGCGAGCAGGTCCTGACCGCCGGAATGTGCGCCGCCTTCCCGAAGAACGTGCCCGACGGCCATTGCCTGGTGAATCGCTCCGGCGCGCCGGCAAGCTATCTCGAGATCGGCGACCGGACGCCGGGCGATGTCGGTCACTACCCGGATGTGGATCTCGTCGCGGACGGAAAGACCGGCACGTATGTCTTCACCAGCAAGAATGGAACGCCCTACTGAACACGCCTCGAGGGGCTGTTGACAACAATGCGGCATCGGCTATGGTCCGGCCCGGGTCGGGCTTACCCGCCGCTCGCGGCACTGTCACGGTGAACAGCCTCCTGCGTTGAAATGACAGAACCGATGCCTCTGGCATGCGGGAATGGCAAGGCGAGCACCATTCACATTCCGCATGTCGTGGCGATGAAAGGTTTGCCATGAACAGCGCTATATCCGCTCCCTCGATTGACGACCTGAAACTCAGTGCACGCGAGTTGCGCAACGACCTGAGCGCGATGGGCACAGAGATTTCCCATAGCGAAGCGCTGGAGCGGATTGCCCGCGACCAGGGTTTCAAGGACTGGAACGCACTTTCCGCTTCCGCCCGCCGTACCGAACCCGCGTGTCCTGTCTCGCAGGGGGATCGGGTTTCTGGCCGGTATCTCGGCCAACGCTTCATGGCCACGGTCAAGGATGTCCAATTTCTGGAAATGCCCGGTCGGTTTCGGGTGACCTTCCATTTCGACGAACCGGTCGACGTCGTGACGTTTTCCAGCTTCTCCTCTCTGCGCCAGCGGGTCAGCTGCACACTGAACGCGGACGGCCGGACGGCACAGAAGACCTCGAACGGGGAGCCGCACCTCGTGCTCGACTGAGTTCAGCCTCTGCTATGTCCCCGTCGGAACGACAGTCGGCGGGCGCGCAAGGGGACCGCTCTAGTGACTCTCGGAACCCGCCAGCGCTACCGTCTCAGCTGTAAAATCAGCGAGCATGACTGATTGCGGTCCCGCAGGCCGCGAAAACGGGAGGACGAACGATGTCGGGGATCAGGCAACGGGCAATGGCGGGCGAGCCAATCTACGGCGCCATGGTGTTCGAGTTTTTCAGCTCAGGCGTTCCGGAGATCTTCGCAAATGCCGGCTGCGAATACCTGATCTACGACATGGAGCATAACGGCGCCGGCTTCGAGACCCTGAAGAGCCAGGCCGCGATCTGCCGGGGACAGCCGATCGTGCCGATGGCCCGGGTTCCGGCAAGCGCCTACCATTTTCTCGCCCGCGCCCTCGATATCGGCATGCGCGGCGTCATGGTGCCGATGGTGGAAAGCGGCGAGCAGGCCCGCGCCATCGCCGAGGCGACACGCTATCCCCCCGTCGGACGCCGCGGCGCGGCCTTCGGGTTCGCCCATGACGGCTACAGCGGCGGCGCGCCGGCGGACAAGATCGCGGCGGCGAATTCCGAGATCACGGTGATCGCTCAGATCGAGACCGAACGCGGGCTGGAGAATGTCGAGGAGATCGCCGCCGTCGACGGGATCGACGTACTCTGGGTCGGCCAGTTCGACCTCACCAACTTCCTCGGCATTCCGGGCGATTTCGATCATCCCGCCTTCCATGACGCCGTGGCGTGGACGGTGACCACGGCGCGGAAGAACGGCAAGGGCCTCGGTTTCCTCGCGACCGACGAGAGCTGGGCGGCGCGGGCCCGCGAAATGGGCTTCAACATGGTCGCTGTCGGCACCGACCAGGGCCTGCTGATGCGCGGCGTCGCCTCCGTGATCGATGCTGCGCGCCAGGCGGACAGAAAATAAGAACAAACAAATAGCCAGGGAGTGAAATGCGATGACCTTCAAGGTCGCGACCACGCGGGATCTGATGAATGCGGCCGGCGAGCCGATTTTCGATCCGGCGCTCTTCGATCTGCTGAAAGCCAACCCCGAGATCGAATGGGAGTGGTTGCCGGAGGATGTCACGGAGATCACGCCGGACATCGCAGCGCGCTACGATGCCATTCACATCAACCTGCCGCGCGTCACCGCGGCCTCCGTCGGCGGGGACGATTGCAGGGTCAAGATCTTCGCCCGGAACGGGGTCGGCTTTGACACCGTCGATCTCGAGGCCTGTAAGGCCAAAGGAATCGCTGTCACCAACACGCCGATCGCGATCCGACGTCCGGTCGCGGTCGCCGCCCTCACCCTGATCTTCGCGCTTTCGGGCAAGCTCTTCAAAAAGGACGAGATCGTCCGGGAGGGCCGGTGGAACGCAAGGGTCGACCATATGGGGATCGGCCTCACCGGCCGCACCCTCGGCATGATCGGCGCCGGCGGTATCGGCCAGGAACTGATTCCGCTCGCCCGTCCCTTCTTCAAGGAAATCCAGGTCTACGACCCCTATGTCGAGGCGGATGTCTTCCAGTGCATCGGCGCGCGCAAGGTTGGGTTCGAGGATGTGCTCGCCGCAGCGGACTTCCTGCTGGTCGCCTGCCCGCTGAATGACGAGACCCGGCACATGATCAATGCCGACGCCTTCCGCCGGATGAAGCCGACCGCCTGTTTCGTCAATGTCGCCCGCGGTCCGATCCATGACGAGGCGGCGCTCGCCGAAGCCCTCGCCTCTGGCGAAATCGCGGCGGCGGGCCTCGACGTCACCGAACAGGAGCCGATCTCGCCGGACAGCCCTCTGCTCGCGATGGACAACACGATCATCACCCCGCACGCGCTCTGCTGGACCGACGAGTGCTTCGACGACATCGCCCGCACGGCTCTGCAGTCGATCCTCGATGTGTCGGAAGGCAAGGAGCCGGTGCATCGGGTGATTTGAGAGGAGGAGCCCAGCGCTCTCCGACAGTGGATCCCGACGTGCGTCGGGATGACGGGGAGTGTGCGCGCGGACGAACTATCCGTCGTCATCCCGATGAAAATCGGGATCCACTAGTGACGATGAGAGGTCAGTGAGCTGCGCGAAGTTCTGCCGCTTTGGCGCTGGCCTTGGACGCATCCAGCCCCGACCCGGTCAGCGCCTCGCCGTAGCGCTCCCAGCTCCAGGCGCTGTTCGGCTTCTTTGCCGTCCGCTCAGAGAGCAGCGCGCGCGCCTTTGCGGTCTCGCCGCCTTTCAGGCTGGCATCCACCAGCATTTCCTCGAACACGTCCCGCTGGGCGTGGCTGCCGCCGATCGACTGTATATCGTAGCGCACCGGCCAGATCAGGTTCACGGCCCGTGCCGGATTGCCGGAACGGATCGCGGACATCGCCTCAGCAAGCGCGAGGCCAACCTTGCGTGTGATTTCCGCCTGATTCTGATCCCGGGTCGCCTCGCTCTCGGCATAGGCACGCAGTTTCTCGATCATCTCGGCGGCCTCACTCATGCGGCCCGCGCCGAGCAGCGCCATCAGGTAATGTAGGGAGACGAAGACCAGTTCGTGATCGTCGAGATGCCTCTTGGCGAGATCGGCGAGCTGCGCCCAGCGCTCCGGACCGACCCGCATGCCATAAAGCTCGAGCCGCCAGAGCAGCGCCGCCGCATTCACCACGTCGAGATACTGGTCCGCCTCCAGATCGCTCGCGACCTGGGCATCGTAGAGCGCCATCACCTCGTCCAGCTCGTAGCGCTCGAGATGAAAGAGCGCCCGGTGCCACCAGACGTGAAAGCGGAAGTTGTGCACCGTGTTCCAGTGCGGCTCGAGCCCCTTGATCCAGTCGATCCCCTCGCGATGCCGGCCTTCCATCTCCATCACATGGGCGACGGCATGGACGGACCAGGCATCCTTCGGATCGATCTCGACGGCTTCGCGGGCGTAGCGCTCGCCCTTGCGGTAATCGCCAGCCTCTTCCAGACCGAAACCGTACATCCCGATCAGATTGCCATAGAGCGGATGCGACTTGTCCCAAGCATACATGACCCGGGCGACGCTATCCCGCATGCGGGCGCCGCTACCGGCATAAAAGTGGGCGAAATGCGCCAGCCGAAGCGCGAGCATGTCGCGCGGCGCGTCGAGCAGAATCCGCTCCCAGGCATCGGCAGCGCCCTCGATGTCGCCGGCACACCAGGCGCCGAGCGCGGCCAGGTGGCCCTTCTCCCGATCGGTCGTGTCCATGCGGGCGAAGAGCTCGGTCGCCGTCCCCAACGCCTTTTCCGCCCGCACGGACATTGCGCCTGTGCCGAAGAGCTTCATGAAGTAGCCCTTGGTCACATGCGCCAGCGGCATATCCGGATCCGCGGTCAGCGTGTCCTTCAGGCGGTCACCGACGTCGCGGGTGAAACGCACATAGCCCTCGACGGTCGAGCCGAAAGATGCCGCGGCCTCTCCGGAGGCTGCAGTGACATCGAGTCCAAGACCGTCCGAGAATACCGGCATATTTCTGCTCCCTGCAGCGCGCTATGTGAGACTGATCGGGTTCGCCTTGGCGAGACGATCGAAGGCGAGGAGAGTTTCGAGCAGCGCGCGCATTTCTGCAAGGGGGACCATGTTCGGCCCGTCGCTCGGCGCGGTATCCGGGTCCTGATGGGTCTCGATGAAGAGGCCGGCGACCCCGACCGAGGCCGCGGCCCGCGCCAGCACGGGGACGAACTCCCGCTGACCGCCGGAGCTGTTGCCGCGCCCGCCCGGCTGCTGCACGGAATGAGTCGCGTCGAAGATCACCGGATAGCCGGTCTGCGCCATCGTCGGCAGGCCGCGCATATCTGTGACCAGGGTATTGTAGCCGAAGCTCGTGCCGCGCTCGGTCAGCAGAATATTCTGGTTGCCTGCCCCCGCAATCTTTCCGACGGCAGGCGCCATGTCCCAGGGCGCGAGGAACTGGCCCTTCTTGACGTTCACCGCCTTGCCGGTCTCGGCGGCAGCGAGCAGCAGGTCGGTCTGGCGGCAGAGGAAGGCCGGGATCTGCAGGATGTCGACATATTCGGCTGCCGGCGCGCATTGCGAGGCATCGTGCACGTCGGTCAGAACCGGACAGCCGAAACGCTCGCGCACCTCGGCGAGGATCGGCAGCCCCTTCTCCATCCCGATGCCGCGCCCAGCACTGGCGCTGGTGCGGTTCGCCTTGTCGTAGGAACTCTTGTAGACGAAGCCGATGCCGAGATCCTTCGTGATCGCGGCAAGCGCCTCGGCCATCTCCATCGTGTGCTCGCGGCTCTCCATGGCGCAGGGGCCGGCGATCAGCACGAAGGGCGTGTCGTTGGAGAAGGAAACGGGTCCGACGGTGACGGTCTTCGCGATCATCTCACGCTGCTCCGGGCAAGGTTAGACGAGGCGCGACTGGGTAACCGCGGCCTCGATGAAGCTGGTGAAAAGCGGATGCGGATCGAACGGCTTCGACTTCAGTTCCGGGTGGAACTGCACACCGATGAACCAGGGATGGCTCGGCAGCTCGACGATTTCCGGCAGTTCGCCGTCCGGCGAGAGGCCGGAGAAGTGGAGACCCGCCGCTTCCAGCGCCGCCTTGTGGTTGATATTGACCTCGTAGCGGTGCCGGTGGCGTTCGCTGATCCGGTCCTTGCCGTAAATCTCACGCACCTTGGTGTTCGCAACCAGGTCGCAATCGTAAGCGCCGAGCCGCATGGTGCCGCCGAGATCGCCGTCCGCCGCGCGCTTTTCCATCTCGTTGCCGCGCACCCACTCGGTCAGGAGACCGACGACGGGCAGGTCGCAGGGGCCGAACTCGGTCGAGCCCGCGCCTTCCATCCCGGCAAGAGCGCGCGCCGCCTCGATCACCGCCATCTGCATGCCGAAACAGATGCCGAAATAGGGAATCTTGTGCTCACGCGCGAAGGTGACGGCCTTGATCTTGCCTTCCGCACCGCGTTCGCCGAAGCCGCCCGGCACCAGGATGCCATGCACGTCCTCGAGGCGGTGAATGGTGTCGTCGCGCTCGAAGATCTCGCTGTCGATCCAGTCGAGCTCGACCTTCACCTTGTTGGCGATACCGCCATGGGCGAGGGATTCCGCGAGCGACTTGTAGCTGTCGAGCAGGCTCGTGTACTTGCCGACCACGGCGATCTTCACCGTGCCTTCCGGGTTGCGCACCGTGTGGGTGATGTCGGTCCAGCGCGAGAGATCCGGTTCGGGCGTCGTCTCGTCCAGCAGCCCGAAATGGCGGCAAACTTCGACGTCGAAACCCTCGTTATGGTAGGCGACCGGGACGTGATAGATCGAATCCACGTCGAGCGCCGGGATCACCGCTTCCGGACGGATGTTGCAGAAGAGCGCGATCTTGCGCTTCTGATCGGCAGGAATCTCGTGCTCCGAACGGCATAGCAGGATGTCGGGCTGGATACCGACACTCTGCAGTTCCTTGACCGAATGCTGCGTCGGCTTGGTCTTGAGTTCGCCCGCCGAGGCGATCCACGGGACCAGCGTCAGGTGCACGAAGAGCGAGCGTTCGCGGCCGAGTTCGTTGCCGAGCTGGCGGATCGCTTCCAGGAACGGCAGGCTTTCGATGTCGCCAACCGTGCCGCCGATCTCGCAGAGCACGAAATCCTCGTCCCCGAGATTCGAGCGGCAGAATTCCTTGATCGCGTCGGTGACGTGCGGAATGACCTGGATCGTGGCGCCGAGATAGTCGCCGCGGCGCTCCCTCGAAATCACGTCCATATAAATCTGACCGGTGGTCACACTGTCGTTCTTGGTCGCCGAGACGCCCGTGAAACGCTCGTAATGGCCGAGGTCGAGATCAGTCTCCGCCCCATCATCGGTCACGAAGACCTCGCCGTGCTGATACGGACTCATGGTGCCCGGATCCACGTTCAGATAGGGATCGAGTTTACGAAGACGCACCTTGTAGCCACGCGCCTGAAGCAACGAGCCAAGGGCCGCAGAAGCGAGGCCTTTACCGAGAGATGAAACCACGCCGCCGGTGATGAAAATAAAGCGAGACATGGACCTGCGTTATATCCGAATTGATGAAGCTGACCTAATCAAAACGCACCCCTTCGCCCGCCCGATTTCGAGCGGGGCGCAAGGTACGCCGAAAACCTTAGAGTTACTGCGAGAGAGGCGCCTGCGGACCGGTCGGAGCGGCCGGTTCGGAACTCTCCTGAACCTGGTCCGCGATCGAGCCGGTCTTGTTCGTCTCGGCGAGAATCGCGAGCAGAATGCTGGTGGCGAAGAAAGCCGCTGCGAGAATCGCGGTGCTGCGGGTGAGCAGGTTGGCCGTGCCGCGGGCCGACATGAAGCCGCCCATTCCGCCGCCGCCTCCGCCGCCGATGCCGAGCCCGCCGCCTTCGCTCCGCTGCAGCAGAACGACAATGACAAGCGCGAGCGCGATCATCAGGTGAATGGCAAGCAGGACTTCGATCATCGGTCTTTCCCGGCTCTCGTCCGGCGCAAAATAGAAATCGCGCCGAGGACGGTAGAATGAATCTCGCGGGGTTGTAGCTTCCCCGCCGCGACTTGGCTAGAGCGAATTGATACCGCTGCCGTCAACCAGCAGCGGTGGCAATGGCGAGGAAATCCTCGGCCTTCAGGCTCGCACCGCCGACCAGAGCGCCGTCGACGTCGGCAAGCCCAAGGATCTCGACGGCGTTTCCGGGCTTAACGGAGCCGCCGTAGAGCAACCGGAGGGCATCCGCTCCACCGAGCATCGATGCCGCGACCTTGCGCATATGGGCATGCATGGAGGCGATGTCATCGATCGTCGGCGTGCGGCCGGTTCCGATGGCCCAGACCGGCTCGTAGGCGATCACGATCCCGGTTTCCGTCGCGCCGTCCGGAAGAGAGCCGCGAATCTGGGATTCGACCACGGCTTCCGCCTTGCCCGCATCGCGTTCCGCTTCGGTTTCGCCGACACAGACGATCGGAACCAGGCCGGCGGAGAGCGCCGCTTCCGCTTTCGCCTTTACGGTCGCATCACTCTCGTCATGGTCCGCACGGCGCTCCGAATGCCCGACGATCACATAGGACCCGCCGAGATCCTTGATCATCGCCGCCGCGACGTCGCCGGTATGGGCGCCGCTCGGCTTCATGTGACAGTCCTGTCCGCCGACCGAGACCGCGCTTCCGTGCAGCACGGCCGCGACGGGAGCGATCAAGGTCGCCGGAGGGCAAACCAGCATGTCCGCAGCGCCATCCGCGGCAAAATTCTCCGCCAGCGCGGCCGCCAGGGCCTCGCCCTCGGCGCGCAGCAGGTTCATCTTCCAGTTTCCGGCGATCAGGACGCGGCGTGTCATCTCGGTTCTTCCCTCGGCGCTGATTGAAAAGGCGGCATGGCCTTAGCACATTGGATCATAAGGTGGGGAGGCTGGATTTCACTCGGAATTGCGAGTTGCAGCACGGATCGGCCCGCTTCTATTATGCGCCTCCCCGTGAGGGGCCCCGTAACCCGAGAAAGCCGCGACGTACCCCATGCTTCAAATGATCCGCTCCCGCGTCACCTCGATCTTCGTCAAGGGACTGTTCGTTCTGCTGATCGCCTCCTTCGCGGTCTGGGGGATCGGCGATATTTTCCTCGGCTCCCCGACCGGCAAGGCCGCCATCGAGGTTGGCGATGTCGAGATCACGACCGCCGAGGTGCTCGACGAGTTCGAGCGCGTGCGCCGGACCATGGGGGCGCAGTTGACTGCCGAGCAGGCCGCCCAGTTCGGCCTCCTGGAGCAGGTCATGAACGATCTCGCCAACCGCGCCCTCTTCGTCGCCGAAGCGGGCGATCTCGGGCTCGCCGTCGGCGAAGATCAGGTGAAGCAGCGCATTGCCGATATGCCCGCCTTCCGCGATCAGACCGGCAAGTTCAATCCGGACATGTTCCGGCAGGTCCTGTTCCGCAATCAGTTGAGCGAGGCCGGCTTCGTCACGCTGCTGCGCGAGGAAATCCGCCGCGACCAGATCATCAATGCGATCACTGCAGGTCTCTCGGCGCCGGAGGTTCAGGCGAATACCTACTACCGTTACCGCAACGAGGAACGCGAAGCGAAGCTCGTCACCCTCGATGCCGCCACGCTGGCGGAGCCGGCCGCGCCGACCGACGGCGAGGTCGACGCCTTCTATAACGACAACAAGGAACGCTACCGGGCGCCCGAATACCGCTCCGCGACCGTGCTGTCCCTGACCGCCGACGCTCTCGCGGAAGATATCGAGGTCTCGGACTTCAAGCTCCGCGAAGCCTATGACTCGCGTCTCGGGGAATTCCAGACCCCTGGCCGGCGCACCGTCGACCAGATCTTCCTCGCCGACAAGGACACCGCCGACAAGGCCGCGGCCGCGCTCGGCGAAGGCCAGTCCTTCGAGAAAGTCGCCGCAGACGTGGCGGAGATGGCGCCAGAGGCCCTGTCGCTCGGCGCCGTGACCCGCGCCGACCTCGAAGGCACCGCCCTAGCCGATGCCGTTTTCAATGCGGAACTCAACGTGCCGACCGCCCCCGTCGAGAGCGATCTCGGCTGGCATATCTTCCGCGTGACCGAAATCGTCCCCGAGACCACCAAGTCGTTCGATGAGGTGAAGGACACGCTCAAGCGCGACGTCGCCCATAACGATGCGCTGGACCGGATCTTCGAGATCGCCAACCAGATCGAGGACTCGCTCGCCGCCGGCGATACGATCGAGGAAGCCGCCAAGGCGGTCGAGCTGGAGGTCGTCAAGCTTCAGGACATCGACCGGCAGGGCAAGCGTATCGACGGTGCGGAAGCGGGCGGCATCGCTGCCGACGCGGGCTTCCGCACGACCCTCTTCGCGACCCCCTTGAAGGAACAGAGCCATCTCGAGGAGACCCGCGGCGGCGGTTACTTCATCCTGCGCGTCGACGGCATCACCGAAGCGACGGTCCGCCCGCTGGCCGACGTGAAGGATCAGGTTGTCGCCGACATGATCGCGGAGCGCCGTGCGGACGCGAACCTGAAGCGCGCGCAAATTCTCGTGCAGGAAGCCGCCTCCGGCGGCCTTACCGCCGCGGCGGAAAAAGCCGGCTATGAGATCCGCGACCTCGCGCCCTTCACCCGTACCGGTGACGGCCTGCCCGACGGTCTGCCGGCGGACGTCGCGGAAATCGCCTTCGACCTGAAGATCGGCGATATCGGCATGTCGGAGGACCTGACACAGATCCACATCGCCGAGCTCACGGCAATCAAGCAGGCCGACCCGGCCGCTGTGAAAGACGCTGTCGACACCCTCGCGCGCCAGGTTCAGGGCGGAATGGCGGCGGACGCCGTCGAGCTGCTGGTCGCGGCCCTGCGCGACACCCACAATGTCTCGATCAATGCGGGCCTGCCGCTTTCCGTCATTCAAGGCGGCAATACCGGCGGCGGGGTCCCGCAGCAGAGCGGCGGTCTGTTCTGATGCTGGTCTCTCCCGAACGCGCCCCGTTTGCAGCCGCCTATGCCGACGGGAAGGCCCAGGTCGTGTGGACCACGCTGGTCGCCGATCTGGAGACGCCGGTTTCCGCGATGATGAAACTGGCCGAGCGCAAGGCGAATGCCTTTCTGCTTGAATCGGTCGAAGGCGGCAGCGTGCGTGGCCGCTTCTCGATCATCGGCCTTCGCCCGGACGTGATCTGGCGCTTCAAGAAGGAAAAGGCGGAAATCAACAGGCAGGCACGGATCGATCCGCATGCTTTCGAGACCTGCGCGGATGCCCCCCTCGCCTCGTTCCGCAAGCTGCTCGCGGAATCCGAGATCGAGCTGCCGGACGGCCTGCCGCCAATGGCCTCGGGTCTCTTTGGCTATATGGGCTACGACGCGGTCCGGCTGGCCGAAACGATCCCGGACAGCAATCCGGACGATCTGCAGATCCCGGACGGCCTCTTCCTGAGGCCGACGGTGATCTGCATCTTCGACCGTCTGGAAGACGTCGTGACCATCGTCACGCCGGTCCGGCCCGATCCCGGCATGTCCGCCGATGCGGCCTATGACGCCGCAAGGGCCCTGCTCTCGGACGTGCTGCAGGATTTCGACCGCAACCTGCCGCTGACTCGCCAAGGCGTCGGAGAGCCGACCAAACTGCCGGATCCGAGCTCGAACACCACACGCGAAGAGTTCCACCGTATGGTGGAGAAGGCGAAGGACTATATCGCGGCCGGCGACGCCTTCCAGGTCGTGCCCTCGCAGCGTTTCTCGGTCCCGTTCAAGCTGCCGCCGCTCGCGCTCTACCGCTCGCTGCGCCGCCTGAACCCCTCGCCGTTCCTGTTCTATTTCGATTTCGGCGATTTCTCGATCGTCGGCTCGAGCCCGGAAATCCTGGTGCGCGTGCGCGACGGCGACGTCACGCTCCGTCCGCTCGCCGGCACCCGCAAGCGCGGCGCCAATGCCGAGGAAGACAGGGCGCTGGCCGAGGATCTGCTCTCCGATCCGAAGGAACGGGCGGAGCACCTGATGTTGCTCGACCTTGGCCGTAACGATGTCGGGCGGGTGGCGAAGATCGGCACCGTGAAGGTGATCGAGCAGTTCGTGATCGAGTATTACTCCCACGTCATGCACATCGCCTCCCATGTCGAAGGCAAGCTGCGCGACGAGTTGGACGCACTCGACGCACTCTGGGGCGGCTTCCCGGCGGGAACCGTTTCGGGCGCACCGAAGGTCCGGGCGATGGAGATCATCGACGAGCTGGAGAAGTCCCGGCGCGGCGTCTATGCCGGCGCGGTCGGCTATTTCAGCGCCAACGGATCGATGGATACCTGTATCGCGCTCCGCACCGCCGTGGTGAAGGACGGAACGATGTATGTCCAGGCCGGCGGCGGCGTGGTCGCCGACAGCGATCCGGAAGGCGAATATCAGGAGTCGGTCAACAAGGCCCGCGCTCTCTTCCGGGCGGCCGAGGAAGCGGTAAAATTCTCCGCGCGGAGCAGCTGACCGGCCGGAACGCTGGCCGTGAAACACTGAAAATAGATACGTGAAACAAGGAAGTGCGCGACTCGGTTACAGTCGCGCACTTTTTTTTATTCGGCCGGCTCCGGCGCAAGCTCCGGCGCCGGCTCTCCCTCTCCTGCCGGCAGCAGAAGGGCAGCTGCGAACGCGGTTGCCGCAAGGCCGCCGAGGATCAGGAACAGCCAGGTGAAGTCCCCCGTCGCGCTATAGACCCAGGCGAGCAGCGGAACCGCGCCCGCCGAGACGCCGAGGGTCAGCAGGAACTTCACCCCGAAAGCGGTGCCCCGCCAGGCCGGCGGCGTGAAGCGCGCGAAGAGCGCGTTCTCGGTCGGCACGGCGATGGTGTTCGAGAGCACCATCACGACGGAGACCGGGAACAGCAGCCAGCTGTCGATCGAGGCGACGATGATCAGGAACGGGATCTGAATGATCCAAGCGGTCACGTAGACCCGCTTCTTGTTGAACCGGTCGGCCAGCCACCCGCCGGCGATCTGAGCGCCGCCGGAGCAGAAATAGATCGCCGAGACCAGCAGCCCGACGCCGAACAGCGCATCGCCGCTACCGAGACGGTTTTCGAAGAGCTTCGGCAGCGCGAAGGACGTTGCCTGGTAGATCAGTCCGGAACAACAAACCGTGATGGCAAGCGCCAGAGCGCCGCGTTGCATGTCCTTTCGCGAGGTCTCCGCAGGCGCGGCCGCGGCCTTTTTCGTGTCCTTCTCGATCCAGCCCCGCCAGACACCGAACGCCAGCAGGAGGCCGGTTGCGACGCAGATGATGCCCGGAAGAATGAAGGCCAGCCGCCACGAGCCGAAATCGGCCAGCAGAGCCGCGATCAGCGGCGCCGAGCCGACGCCGAGGCTGCCGAACACACCATTGATGCCGAGCGCCTTGCCGCGGTTCGCCACATGCCGAACCACCCACGCGATACCGACCGGGTGATAGATCGCGGCGAAGAAGCCGATCGCCGTCAGCCCGGCCGCGATCTGGAACAGCGAGTTCGCGAAGCCGGTGAGGATCGACATCGCACCCGTGCCGAGAAAGAACACCACCATCATGCCGGTCGCGCTCCAGCGGTCGCCGAGATAGCCCGCCGGAATGGCGCAGAGGCCGAACATCAGGTTGCCGAGGAACATGAGCCCGATCAGCTCGTGATAGGGCGCGGAAAAGACGGATTCGAGCGCGATCACCGCCGTCGGATAGAGCAGCATGAAGAAATGCGAATAGAAATGCCCGATGCTGGAAAACCCGAGCGAAAGGCGGTCGGACAAAGGATTCATTGCCGAATTTCCGTCAGAAGAGGTTCCAGTAATCGTCGCAGCACTTGCACGTGCTCACAACTCGCCTTTGTGCATTTGACTCATTCCCGCGCGCCATTACCATACCTTACGAACTGCTTTTCGCCACGGGGGTTCCGGGAAAGCCAGGATGTCCGAAACACCTGCAACCGATATGAAGGCGGCGAAGCGCCCGACGAAGACGCAGGCCGCATGGCTGCGGCGCGGCCTTGGCGAACCTGGCGGCAAGCTGCCGCTCTTCAACGAACAGGGACAGCGCGTGAACGACCGCATGGTCCAATCCTGCCTCGATCACGGGTGGGCGGAGCCCTGGTTTGAAAACCCTCTGAAGCCGAACTGGCTGGTCTGCAAGCTCACCGAGCGCGGCCGTGCGGCAATCGGCGGATCGCAATGACGAGGCCTGCCGTCAGTCGGGCCCGGTCCGATTTCATGACATTGGAAGCGTTGAATGACTCTTGAAGAGTATCTGAGCGTCATCGTCGACAGCAAAGCCGACGACTGGCGTACCTCCAACGTTCCCACCTTCATGCACAGGATCGTCCCCTCGCGCACGCCCGGCTCGGATTTCGAGCTGCAAGAGCACAATGTCCTGATGAACTACATGCCGGACATCCGCTTCTCCATGGCCTGGGGCCTGGTCGCCGACCGGAACTATGCCGAACCCTGGCTGGAGAAGCTGCCGAACAAGCGCGGCGACGCGGTGATCCTCGATTTCCTTTTTAACGGCGCCCTCGTCTACCGCGACGTGCTCATCGCCGTGGATAACTGGCGCTGCATCCTGCCACAACCGATGAATACCGAAAATGCTCCCTTCCGGGTGCAGGAACGGCGCATGCAGATCGCCCGCCTGGTGCACGGTCTGGTCGGCCCGGATTCCAGCTTCGGCGCCTATTTCAAGCGTCTCGGCATGGTCCCGGCAAAGGTGCCATGGCCCTGAGAAACTTCGAGATATACGAGGGAAATCAATGGTCGGAGCGGCGGGATTCGAACCCACGACCCCTTCACCCCCAGTGAAGTGCGCTACCAGGCTGCGCTACGCTCCGACCGATTGAGACGGTCTCTCTAGCCCGTCACCAATGCCGAAGCAAGCGCCTTGAAGCGCCTGCATCGTTCATTTTCTTGATTGTAATCGGAAATCCGCTCAGCGCCGGACCCGGTCCAGAGCTTTTTTCAGGGATTCCAGCTCGCCGAGCGCGGTCCTGACCTCTTCCATCGCGTCGGTGGCAAGACCGTCCTGGCCATTGCCGTCAACCGATGCCTGGGACCCGTCAGCCTCGAACGGAAGGCCCGGCTGCGCGTCGTCGGACTTCGCGGCGCTGTTCGGCCCCGGAATTTCCGGATCGTACTCGCCGCCGTCATTGCGCATGGCCGCGCGCGCGCCGCCGTCTTTCAACAGCTTCTGCACGCCCTTGATGGTGTAGCCATCCTGATAGAGCAGCGTCCGGATCCGGCGCAGCAGCGCCACATCCTCCGGACGGTAATAACGCCGCCCGCCGCCGCGTTTCAGCGGCCGCACCTGAGAGAACTTGGTTTCCCAGAAACGGAGAACGTGCGGCGGAACCTCAAGATCGTCTGCAACTTCGCTGATCGTGCGGAAAGCCGACGCGGACTTGCCGTTCCTACGCGTCCCAGTGCTCTGATGGTCGGTTTGCATAGCCATTAGGCGTCATGCCTCCGTACTCACCCGGCGTCGCCGCCAAGCCCTTCGTTGATCCGGTTCTTGAGGACATGGGAAGGCCTGAAGACCAGCACTTTACGCGGCAAAATCGGAACTTCCTCGCCGGTCTTGGGATTGCGACCGATGCGCTCCCCCTTCTGGCGTACCAGGAAACTTCCGAAAGAAGAGATCTTGACCACCTCGTCGCGAGACAAGGATTGCGCAATTTCTTCGAGAACAGCTTCAACCAATTCGGCGGACTCGTTACGAGAAAGACCGACTTCTTGGTACACTGCCTCGCTCAATTGAGCCCGTGTAACCGTCTTACCAGTCATAGCCACCCCCATCCTTAGGAGCCTAAAGTATCGCGGAAAATCGGCACCGTCAATTAATCGACTTATTACAGGAATTTGGAGGCGTTTTCTGACCTAATATCGGACCGCCCGGCGCCAATTGACGGGAGATTTCTGCGGCTTTCGGGCACAGCACTTAACCTACTGAAACAGAGGGAAATTAGCGCGATTGCGCCGGAATCTAAGCCACAATATGGCGGAAAAAAGGCACGCGCCAGATCCTATTCAGGGAGCGCCGATTCGGACCAGTCCCGCACCCCAGACGAGACCGCCGCCGATCGCTTCGAAGAGCACCAGATCGCCTCTCTTGACCCGGCCGTCCGCCATCGCCTCGGAGAGCGCGAGCGGCACCGACGCAGCCGAGGTATTGGCATGCCGGGCGATGGTCGAAACAACCTTTTCGTCCGGCAGCTTCATCTTCTGCGCCATGCTCTTGATGATCCGTGCGTTTGCCTGGTGCGGGATCAGCCAGTCGATGGCGGTGGATTCAAGTCCGTTGGCGGCCAGCGCCTCGTCGATCACGCCGGATAGTTTGGAGACGGCGTGGCGGAACACCTCCTGCCCGGCCATGCGCACATGACCGACGGTCTTGGTCGAGGACGGACCGCCGTCGACATAGAGAATATCCCTGTGCCTGCCATCCGAATGGAGATGGGTCGAGAGCACGCCGAAATCGTCGGCATCCTCGTCGTCACGCGCCGCGCGCAGCACGACCGCACCGGCTCCGTCGCCGAACAGCACGCAGGTAGATCGGTCTTCCCAGTCGAGAATGCGGCTGAAGGTTTCGGCGCCGATCACCAGCGCCGCGCGCGCCTGCCCGGCCTTGATGAAATTATCGGCTGTCGCCAGCGCATAGATGAACCCGGCACAAACCGCCTGGATATCGAACGCCGCGCCGTGATCCATTGCGAGCTTCGCCTGCACCTTGGTCGCGGTGGACGGAAAGGTATCGTCCGGCGTCGTGGTTGCGACGACAATGAGATCGATATCGGCGATCTCCATCCCGGCATTTTCGAGCGCGGCCTGTGCCGCAGCGACGGCGAGGTCCGACGTCATCTCGCCGTCTGCGGCGACATGGCGCTGCCGGATACCGGTCCGCTTCGAGATCCATTCGTCCGACGTGTCGACTTTCTTCGCCAACTCGTCATTCGTGACGATCCGCTGCGGCAAGTAGGAGCCGCAGCCGACCAGCAGAGACTTCTTCAGGGTCATGAAGCTACCGATGTCTGGCGTGTCAGGGCCGCACCCTCGTAATCACCGTAGAGTGCGATCTCTTCTTTGACTTTGTTCAGGAAACCGTAACGACACATATCGGCGGCGACGCAAACAGCATTGGCGAACCCGAGCGCGTCGGTTCCGCCATGGCTCTTCACGCTGATACCGTTGAGGCCGAGGAAGACGGCGCCGTTGTAGCGGCGCGGGTCGAGGCGCTTGCGCATCTGTTCCAGCGCGCCGCGGCACAGTAGATAGCCGATGCGGGCCGCCCAGGACGATTTGAAGGCATCGCGCAGGAACTGAGTGATCATCCGCGAGGTGCCTTCGGCGGTCTTGAGGGCGATATTGCCGGAAAACCCGTCGGTGACGATCACGTCGACCGTCCCGGCGGTGATGTCGTCGCCCTCGACGAAACCGATATATTCGAAACTCTCCGACTTGATCTCGCGCAGGATGGCGGCGGCGCCGCGCACCGCGTCGCTGCCTTTCTGCTCCTCGCTGCCGACATTCAGCAGACCGACCGTCGGGCGGCTGAGGCCGAGCACCAGGCGAGAGAAGATTTCCCCCATCAGCGCGAACTGGACAAGATTCTGGGAGTCGCAGTCCACGTTCGCGCCGAGATCCAGCATGCAGGTCTCGCCACGACGGGTCGGGAAGAAACTGGCGATCGCCGGGCGCTCGATCCCCGGACACATCCGCAGTACGAACTTCGACATCGCCATCAGGGCGCCGGTATTGCCGGCCGATACGACACCGTCCGCCGCGCCTTCCGCCACCTGATTGATGGCAAGTCGCATGCTGGAATTGCGTCCGGAGCGCAGCGCCACGGACGGCTTTTCAGCTGCCCCGACCGCCTTGTCCGTGTGAATCAGCGTGAAGTTGCTGGTCGCGAGCCGTTTCGTCTTTTCGATCAGCGGGCGCAACTGCGCCTCGTCACCGACCAGAATCAGCTTGAGATCGGGCATCCGCGCAAGCGCGATATCCGCCCCGCGAATCACGATATCGGGCGCGTGATCGCCGCCCATAGCGTCCAGGGCCAGTGTTGGACCGTCTACCATGTGTTCGACATCATCCAGGTTGAAGACGCGGCCACAGCGGCGCGTTTCGAAAACCCTCGACAGTTAACCTTCCACAGATACGGAATGCAGGAAGGAGGATGCACGAGGGTCATAGGCAAAGCTTCACAAAAGTTCAATAAATTTAGTCCCCATTTCGAAGTCGGTCCCGCATCTCTGCCAGAACCGAAAACGGGTTCTCGTCTTCGTCTTCTGCGTCACTGTCCGTCCAGACGATTCCGTCCGGAGCTTCCTCTTCTCCCGGCTTGCGCGGATGCTCGTCGAGCAGCAGCGACAGATTCTGGGATATGACCTCACCGAGGTCAAACCCGCCATCCTCTATCAGCCCCATATTTTCATCATCCGGCGGCAGGTCCACCTCGACCTGATGACCGCTATCCGCCGCGCCTGTCAGAACCTCGCTGAATTCCTCGGCGATATCCGCCTCGAACGGCTCGAGCGAAACCACCGACAGGTAATTCAGGTGCGCCACGATGGTACCCGCGATCCGCACCGCCCTGTCCTTGGCGAGACGCTCGATCGAGACGGTCGCCTTAAGGGAAGCAAGGGCCGGAAGCCCGAAGCGTTCCGCGAGCGCGCGGCACTCTGCGGGCGTGGCTTCCACCTCCAGATGGGTGACCCGCTTCTTCAGATCCTTGATCCGCAACGGGCGCGAGAATTCGGTCTTGGCTGTCGTTTCCATGGGAAGCGCACAATATGCGCAGCGTGCCCCGCTCTCAAGCGGCAAGCGTGGGAAACGGGCTCATGGAGCGAGAAAACCGATGTCGCCGCCAGTGATCCGCTCTTGCGTCTGCTCGCCCAGGTGAGCGGCCAGGGCAATCACGTATGCGGCCATTGCTCCCGAATGCGCCTCGGCCGCGCTTTCTCCGCGATAGAGATTGCGCAACAACGCTCCGCCCAGTTCCTCCCCGCGGTCCGTCTCCGGAGCCTGCAGGGCCGCTTCATACGCTTCGAGGCGGCCGTAGAAAGCCCTCCCCATCTCCTTGACCTTCTTGCCGATGGAGATATCGCTCACGCCGATTTCCCGGAGCGACTGGTCCATATCGGTGAAGAGCGTATCGAAAAGGGCCTGCGAGAAGGCTTCCGATTCGCCTTTCTCCCCCTTCAGCCGGATAAGCACCAGCGCCGTGTGCAGCACCAGAAGGTCGAAGCGGCCATCGAGCGTGTCCGGCACTCCAAAGCGGGTATAGAAGACAGGCAGGCGGGACTGCCTGACGATTTCCTGATAGGCCTTCGCCGCCGCATCGGCGGACGCATTGCGCCTGAAGAACTTGCTGAACACCGCGCGATCCCGCTTCCGGTTTGAGTTGCGCGCAAAATGGCGTCGGGGCCGCCCCGCGTCAACGACCGGCAACAGGATTGTTGACCTCGGGCCGGTCGGTCCCCAAATTGGCGGCAACCCGCCTGCCCCCCGGGCAAGGTGGCTATCAATTATTGACAGGACGTCACGGAGAGAACGAGTGAGCCGCAAACGGTTCCAGCGTACCGGCCTCGCAATCGCGATCATCGCCCTCGGACTGGCCGCCTGCTCACCGCGGGTCGCGATCCACGGCAACATGGTCGATATCGAGACCCTCGCAGCCATCGAACCTGGCGAAAGCGACAAGGGACGCGTGCTCGCCCTGCTCGGCTCCCCCTCGACGGAAAGCCAGTTTGGCCAGGAAACCTGGATGTATATCGCGCGCCGCACGGAGCAGACCGCCTTCTTCGCGGAGGACGTGCTCGACCAGCGGGTGATCTATATCGCTTTCGACCAGAACGGGATCGTCGATAGCATTGGCCGCCTGAACAAGGAAGACGGCAAGCGGATCGAGTATGTCGGCCGCGAGACCCAGACCGCGGGCCAGCGGATTTCGTTCCTGCAGCAGCTGTTCGGGAATATCGGCCGCTTCAACCAGGACGGCGCCTTCAGCAGCCAGTAGATTTCATCGTCAGAACGAAAAGGCCCCGCATTCGCGGGGCCTTTCCTCTTTGATCTTTGTGCCCGATCAGGCGGCGAGCGCCGCCAGAAGCAGGAGCGCCACGATGTTGGCGATCTTGATCATCGGGTTCACCGCCGGGCCGGCCGTGTCCTTGTAGGGATCGCCGACCGTATCGCCGGTCACCGCGGCCTTGTGGGCTTCCGAGCCCTTGCCGCCGTGATGACCATCCTCGATGTATTTCTTCGCGTTATCCCACGCGCCGCCGCCGGCGGTCATGGAAATCGCAACGAAGATACCGGTCACGATGGTGCCGAGCAGCATCGCGCCGAGCGCGGTGAAGCCAGCGCCCTGTCCGCCGATCAGGCTGATCACGAAATAGACCACGATCGGGGCCAGCACGGGCAGCATCGACGGCACGATCATTTCCTTGATCGCCGCCTTGGTCAGCATATCGACCGCACGGCCGTATTCCGGCTTCTCGGTCCCCTGCATGATGCCAGGATGCTCACGGAACTGCCGCCGCACCTCCTCGACGACCGCGCCACCGGCACGGCCCACGGCCTGCATGCCGAGAGCGCCGAAGAGATAGGGCAGAAGACCGCCGATGAAGAGACCGACCACGACATACGGGTTCTGCAGCTCGAACTTGACGTTGAGCTCCGGGAAGTAGTGGTTGAGGTCCTCGGTGAAGGCCGCGAACAGCACCAGCGCCGCCAGGCCGGCGGATCCGATGGCATAGCCCTTGGTCACCGCCTTGGTGGTGTTGCCGACCGCGTCCAGCGCGTCGGTGGTCTCACGCACCGATTCCGGCAGTTCCGCCATCTCGGCGATACCGCCCGCATTGTCCGTGACCGGTCCGTAGGCGTCGAGCGCGACGACCATGCCGGCAAGCGCCAGCATCGTGGTTGCCGCGATGCCGATGCCGAACACGCCCGCAAGCAGGTGAGCCGCGATGATGCCGCCGGAGATGATCAGCGCCGGCAGCGCGGTCGCCTCCATCGAAACGGCGAGCCCCTGGATCACGTTGGTGCCGTGGCCGGTTTCGGAGGATTTCGCGATGGATCGCACCGGACGGAATTCAGTCGAGGTGTAATATTCGGTCACCCAGACGATCAGGCCGGTCACAACCAGACCGACCAGCGCGCAGCCGAAGAGCGTCGTGCCGGTGACCTCAATACCGTTCTTCATCGCCATCACCGTATCCCAGCCGATGACCTGGCTGACGACACCGCCGATGAGAATGGCGGAAAGTACCGCACTTACGATGAAGCCCTTGTAGAGCGCCTTCATGATCTTCTTGTCCGGACCGAGCCGCACGAAGAAGGCGCCGACGACGGAGGCAAGGATGCAGACCGCGCCGATGAGCAGCGGGAAGGTCAGCATCAAGGTCATGCTCTCGCCGGTAAAGAAGATCGCCGCGAGGAGCATGGTCGCGACCACGGTCACCGCGTAGGTCTCGAAGAGATCCGCCGCCATGCCCGCGCAGTCGCCGACATTGTCGCCGACATTGTCCGCGATCACCGCCGGGTTGCGGGGATCGTCCTCGGGAATCCCGGCCTCGACCTTACCGACGAGGTCGGCGCCGACGTCGGCGCCCTTGGTAAAGATGCCGCCGCCGAGACGGGCAAAGATCGAAATCAGAGACGCGCCGAAGCTGAGGGCAACGAGCGCCTCGAGGATGTGACGCAGGCCCGCGTCGGTAGAGGCGTCATACATGCCCAGCAGGATGCCGTAATATCCGGCCACCCCAAGCAGGCCGAGACCGACGACGAGCATGCCGGTGATCGCACCGGACTTGAAGGCGATGTCGAGCGCCGGGACCATGCCGACAGTCGCCGCCTGGGTGGTACGGACATTGGCCCGCACGGAGACGTGCATGCCGATATAGCCCGCGACGCCGGACAGAACGGCCCCAATGACGAAGCCGATCGCGACCGTCATCCCCAACGTAACCGCTAGGATGATCGCAACCACGACGCCGACGATGCCGATCGTCGTATATTGGCGATTGAGATACGCCGCTGCGCCTTCCTGGATGGCGCCCGCGATTTCCTGCATCCGCGCAGATCCCGCGTCGGCTGCAAGAACCGACCGGATCGCCCATAGTCCGTAGAGCAAGGCCGCCACTCCGCAAAGGAGGACGAAAGCCAAAGTTCCGCTCATATCCGAAACCCTTCTATCTTCTGAACACGTTTCCTCGCCGCCGGGTCCGGTCTTTGCGCCGGACTCCGACTGGCATTTCAAATCGAAGGGTGAAATTAGCAGACAGCGAAAAGATTTTTGCCGGTCTCCGCCCCACCACTCCAAGTGGGGGAAAACCTAGCAAAAATTTGGGTCCTGTAAAGCGTATCTAACTGAATCCGCAATTACATTTACGGTCTTTATACGGGCGAACGCTGGCGCCACAAAGCAACGGCAATGACTGAGCCCGCGATGGCAAGGAGCGGTAAAACTCCATAATTGACCGCGTTCCAGCCGAACGCGTTGAGCAGCGCACCGGAGGCGAAGGAAGAGACCGTAACCGTTCCAAAGACTAGGAAATCGTTCAGGCCCTGCACCTTCGCACGCTCTTCCGGACTGTGGCATTCGGCGAGCAGAGAGGTTCCGCCGACGAACATGAAATTCCAGCCAATCCCGAGCATGACGAGACCCAGCCAGAAGCGTTCTATTTCGAGCCCGCTGATGTTTACCGAGGCGGCGCCGACAAGGATCACTGCACCGGTCATCATGACCTGCCGGACCCCGAATCGCTGGATCAGAGAGCCGGTGAAGAAGGACGGTGCGTACATTGCCAGCACGTGCCACTGGATGACGAAGGCGGCGTCCCGGAACTCGTAGCCACACCCCACGATTGCCAGCGGCGTTGCAGTCATTACGAAGCTCATCACCCCGTATCCGATCATCGCCCCAATGGCCGCGACGATGAAGGTCGGCTGCCGAACGATCACCGACAGCGGGCGGATGTTCGGGCTGTCCGGAGCATGGCGCGCCGGCGGAATATGAACGAAATAGAGGAAAGCGAAGGAAAGCGCCTGGACGCAAGCGACAACAATGAAGCAGCCAGCATAGAGCACAGGCGTAAAGAGATCGTACGACCATTTCGAGAGTTCCGGACCGACGATCGCGGCGAAGACACCGCCGGCAAGGACCAGAGAGATCGCCTTGCTGCGGAAGGTCGCGCTGGCCGTGTCGGCCGCCGCATGGCGGTAGAACACGGCGAAGCCCTGGAAACATCCGATCATCATCGAGCCAGAGGCGAAGATCGCGAAGCTGCGCTCGAAGATGCCGTGATAGGCAAGCAGGGCCCCCAGGATCCCGATCGTGATCCCGACCGCGAAACCGGCGCGCCGTCCGACCTTCCGCATCAGAAAGGACGCCGGCAAGGTCGTCGCCATCGTCGCCGTGAACTGAAGCGCGAGCGGGACCGTCGACCAGGCCGGATCCGAGGCAAGCTGCTGCCCGACCAGCGCAGTCACGGTCATGTTAACTGACATGCCGGTCATGGCGAGCGCCTGACAGATCGCCAGAAGAACGACATTGCGAACCGTCGGATCGCGGTCTTCGATCGTGGAAGTGGTCATGGATAATCGCGGGTCATTCGAAATGAGGACCGTCTGGTAGCACGGCTGCCGGGAACCCGCCAGTTCCGCAAGCACCTGAGCACGTGTCTAGCCCTGCAACGGCCGTTCGAAAACGTTCTGGAACAGAAGATCGACGACGACGCCCTTGCCAACGATTTCCTCGGTTTTCGCCATCAGACGCTGTTTCAGAAAGGCCCGGTCATTGATGCCGGGTTTGATATCGAGCGAGGAAAGCGCATGCACATACGCGAGATAGGCATCAATGATGCGGACCTTTTCCCGGTTCACCAGCTCGAAATCCGGCCCTGGTTCGACCTCGATGAAGATGTGCAGGACCAGAAAGCGCTCGACCTGCCCGTCGCGGAAGATCGGGATACTGAGCGGCTCCAGATCGATGAGCTGGGTCACCGCCGGCCGCTCCTCGACCTTGTTCTCGTCTTCCGGCGGCACCTCCTGACCGAGCAAGGAGAGGACCTGCGGCGGAAGCAGCCCCGGCGCAAACATCGAGACGCCGTAGACGCCTCCGCCGACAAGCGCGAGCAGGACGACGAGGATGACAATAATCTTCATGCACTTATTTAACTCACGCGCTAGGCGTGGGTATAGCCCCGGCGCTCAAGTATGAGAGGCTTTCCGTCGGCGTCGAGCAAATCGACGCCGGAACCGGCGCGGACCGTCCCGATCCGGGTCACCGGTACGCTGGCTTCCTCGGCTCGCAACATGACCTCTTCCCTACCCTCCTTCGGGGCGGTGAAGAGTAATTCGTAGTCGTCGCCGGACGAAACCAGATCCGCAGCTTTGGCCTGGCCACTCCGCATCACGGCCGCAGCAGCTTGAGAAACCGGGATTGCAAACAAGGAGACTTCCGCGGCGACGGAAGAACACTTGGCGATATGTCCGAGGTCCTGGGCCAGGC
This sequence comes from Nisaea sediminum, assembly GCF_014904705.1. Classification (NCBI taxonomy): domain Bacteria; kingdom Pseudomonadati; phylum Pseudomonadota; class Alphaproteobacteria; order Rhodospirillales; family Thalassobaculaceae; genus Nisaea; species Nisaea sediminum. The sequence continues at coordinate 9,399 of NZ_JACZCQ010000002.1, read as the reverse complement.
CGTCCGAGATGTCGAGCGCCGAGCTTGCCACCCGCAGCAAGGCCCGTCCCAACATCGGACGCGGCTCCGGAACCTGATAGCGGTCGATCAGGAATTGCTCCGCATCGTCATCGAGGCCAGAGATCCGGCCCCTGAGCACGGCCAGTCCGAGCCCCGAATCTCCAATTGTCCCAGAGACATAGATATCGTCTCCGGGACGGGCACCGCTGCGCAGCAGGGCCCGGTCTTCCGGTAACCAGCCGAACGCCGTCACGGAGATGGTGAGCGGTCCGGGTGTGGATACGGTATCGCCGCCGAGCAGCTTCAGCCCGAAGGTGATGTGGTCGCTGCGCTGGCCCGTGACGAACCGCTCCAGCCACCCCTCCGGATCCGCCATTCCTGACGGCAGGGCGAGTGTGACGGTATAGCCGTAAGGCTCGGCGCCCATCGCCGCGAGATCGGAAATATTGACGCGGAGCGCCTTGCGCGCGATCCGGTCCGGCGGATCGCTCTCGAGGAAATGTACCCCGGCGACCAGCGCGTCCGCGGTCACCGCCATCCGCATTCCTGCCGGCGGCGTAACGATCGCCGCATCATCGGCAAGCCCGAGGGCCTCGCTTTGCCCTTTCACGAGCGGCGCGAAGTACCGCGCGATCCGTTCGAACTCGCCAAGGCGTTTCACCACTCAGGCACTTTCGGAACCGAGAGCCGCAGCTCCGGGCTCATCTTCACGAACGGTGCGCGCGATCCGGTCTAGCACCCCATTGATGAAACCCGGCTCCTTCTCCGCAAAGAAAGCGTGGGCCACATCGACATATTCCGAGATCACGACCGGCGCCGGAATGTCGCCATGGGCCAGCAATTCGTGCGCGCCGCATTGCAGGATGTTGCGGACAATGGTCTCGAGCCGGTCGAGCGCCCAATCCTCGGAGAGCGCCCCGGCAATGAGCTGATCAACCGCGTCGAGATTGGAGGCCACGCCGGCCGCGAGCTTCTCGTAGAATACCGGATCCGCCGGACCGAAGCTCTCGTCGTCGGCGCCGCCCTCGAGCCGCAGTTCCTTGAACTCCGCAATCACACGCGGTGCCGGCGTGCCTGTAATCGCCATCTGGTAAAGCGTCTGCACCGCGGCAAGACGCGCCGCGGTGCGGCGCTTGCGGTCCAATGCCTTCTGGCTCGATTTGCTCATCCTGGACTCACTCGATTCCGAAACGGCGCTTGATGGCAGCCATCGCAAGAGCCGCCTCCGCAGCGTCCCGCCCCTTGTTCTTCTGCCCGACCGAGGCCCTCGCCCAGGCCTGCTCTCCGTTCTCGACGGTCAGGATCCCGTTGCCGATGGCAAGGCCCTCCCAGAGCGCCAGATCCTGCAGGCCACGTGCGCTCTCACCGCAGACATAATCGTAATGCGTCGTCTCGCCCCGGATGACGCAGCCGAGCGCGACATAGCCGTCAAAGGCCGGACCGTCGTTCCGCTGCGCGGCGAATGAGATCGCCGCCGGGATCTCGAGCGCTCCGGGCACCTCGAGCCGCTCGAATTCTGCGCCCGCCGCCTCGAGCGCCGCCGAGGCGCCTTTCACCAATTCGTCGGCGATATCTTCGTAGAAGCGTGCCTCGACGATCAGAATGCGGCTCATTCGCCCGCTCCTTCGGTTCCTGTCTTTACGCCGCGACGCTCCGCCACGGTCAGTCCGTAGCCCTCGAGCCCGACAATATTCCGGTCGTGATTGCTGAGAAGAATCATGTCGCTGACCCCGAGATCGACCAAAATCTGGGCGCCGACACCGTAATCCCTGAGTTCGTTCTCGCTGCCCTTGCCCTCGGCCTCGGCGCGCAACTTCCGGCGCACCCGGTCCGAGAGTGCGGTCGCGGAGGGTTCACGGATGAGGACGACGACGCCTCGCCCCTCCTCACCGATCTGACGCATGGCGTTCTGCAGCTCGCCGCCGGCGCGGGCGCCGGTCCGGTCGCCGAGCACGTCTTCCATGATGCTGAGCGCGTGCATACGCACCAGAACCGGGTCCGCCGTGGTGATATCGCCCTTCACCAGAGCGACGTGCTCGGCATAGGTGATCTTGTTGACGTAGACGATCATGCGCCAGTCGCCGCCATGGGCGCTGTCCAGCGTGGTCTCGACGGAGCGCTGGACGACCGACTCGGTGCGCCGGCGATATTCGATCAGATCGGCGATGGTCGCGACCTTGAGGCCGTGAAACTGCGCGAACTGCACCAGATCCGGCAGTCGCGCCATGGTGCCGTCGTCGTTCATGATCTCGCAGATCACGCCCGACGGGTTGAGCCCCGCCATGCGGGCGATATCAACGACCGCCTCGGTATGCCCGGCGCGGACCAGCGTGCCGCCATCTCGCGCCATAAGCGGGAAGACGTGACCCGGCGTGACGATATCGTCACGTGCCGCGCGCGGGTCGATCGCGACCTGGATCGTGCGCGCCCGGTCATGTGCCGAAATTCCGGTCGTCACTCCTTCCCGCGCCTCGATAGAGACGGTGAAGGCGGTTTCGTGCCGCGTGCCGTTGTTGGCCGACATAAGCGGCAGACCGAGCTTCTCGATCCGCTCGCGTTCCATCGAGAGGCAGATCAGCCCGCGGCCGTGCTTGGCCATGAAGTTGATCACTTCGGGCGTCGCCATCTGCGCCGGAATGCAGAGGTCGCCCTCGTTCTCACGGTCCTCGTCATCGACAAGGATGAACATGCGGCCCTGACGCGCCTCCTCGACCACCTCCTCGATGGAGGAGAGAGCAGTGCGAAAGACTTCGCCGAGCGATTCAGCGGTTTCAGACATTCCGTAGATCCCGGACATCAATCAGGCGCGCAACATAGCGGGCAAGCATGTCGACTTCCATGTTCAATTGGTCGCCCGGCCCGCGGTCGCTGAGAGTGGTCTCGTTCCAGGTGTGCTCGATGATGTTCACGCCGAAGGTCTCTGCGGAAACCTCGTTTACCGTCAACGAGATACCGTCGAGCGTGACGGATCCTTTCTGAGCGACGAAAGCGACGAGCTCCGGCGACGGACGCAGGGTCAGACGGTGGCTGTCGCCTTCCGGAGCGATCGAAACGAGCTCGGCGAGGCCGTCGACATGTCCACTGACGATATGGCCGCCGAGCTCGTCACCGACCTTCAGGGCCCGCTCCAGATTGATTTTCGTCCCTTCTTTCCAGGACGACAGATTGGTCTTGGAGAGCGTCTCGGCGGAGACATCGACGGCAAACCAGCCGGGTCCCTTGTCGACCACGGTCAGGCAGCATCCGGAACAGGCGATCGAGGCGCCGATCGCGACGCTGTCCATATCGAAACCGGCCGATACCGTCATACGCGTATCCCCAGTCTTCTCGATACGGGAGACCGTACCGATATGCGTGATAATTCCTGTGAACATGGCCGTAACCTAGTTTCGCGGGCGGTAGGTTTCCACCAGATCTTCGCCCACGCTTCTGACATCACGCCGTTCGAAACGCGGCATGAATTCGAGCAGTTCGAGACCGAGATCGCGCACTGCGCCGACCCCGTCCTCTCCGATGATGGCCGGCGCCCGGAACCAGACGAGTTCGTCGACCAGTTCCCGGCGCAGAAAAGCCGTCGCGAGTTCGCCGCCGGACTCGACCATCAGCCGGGTGATCCCGCGTTCCGCGAGAAGCTTAAGCACTGCTTCGAGGTCAAGCCGGCCGTCCACGACAGGCATGTCTCCGGCGACCTCGACTCCGACGGCCTTCAGAGTTGTCGCTCGAGGATCATCCTCCGAGACCGCCGTGATTGCCAGGGTCGGCACCTCATGCGCAGTTTCCGCGACCTCGCGATCCGGTGTCAGTCTCAATCCTCCGTCAAGAACGACCCGCAGCGGTGAGCGTGCGGTCAATCCCGGCAGACGGCAGGTCAGCGCCGGATCATCCGCGAGGACCGTGCCGATACCGGTGAGGATCGCGTCGTGCGTCGCCCGGATCTGATGCGAAACGGCGCGCGCGCCGGTCCCTGTGATCCACTGGCTGCGTCCGTTCGCGAGCGCTACCTTGCCGTCGAGGGATGTCGCCAGTTTCAGGGTTACGGCGGGACGGTTCTTCCGGATCCGGGTGAGGAAACCGATATTGAGCTCCTCGGCTTCCTTCTCCAGCACACCGGCGACGATCTCGATGCCGGCCGCCGCGAGTTTGCCGTGGCCCGCACCGTCGACACGGGGGTCGGGGTCCCTCAGCGCATAGACGACGCGGGCGACTCCGGCGGCGATGAGTGCATCACTGCACGGCGGGGAAGCCCCATGATGGGCGCATGGTTCGAGCGACACATAGACCGTCGCGCCCGCCGCGTCGGCGCCGGCATCCGCGAGTGCGACCACTTCGGCATGGGGGCGTCCGCCCTCCTGCGTCCACCCGCGCCCGACGATCTCGCCGTTCCTGACGATGACGCAGCCGACAGATGGATTGGGGGCTACCCTGCCGAGCCCCCTGCGCGCGAGCGCGAGGGCGTGCCGCATGAAAGTGGTGTCAGACTGCATTGGCCTCCGTCCCCGCCTTGCCGCGTCCCCGCGCGCGACGCGGCCTCAGTTTGCCGCCGGCCGTGGATCCTTGGATGCGAGGGCCGCTCAGTCGTCTCCGTCGTGACTGATTTCCTCGACGAATTCCTCAAAATCCTTGGCTTCGCGGAAGTTCTTGTAGACCGACGCGAAGCGGACATAGGCAACCTGATCTAGGTTTGCCAGAGATTCCATAACCATCTGCCCGATCACCTCGGACGGGATCTCCGCCTCGCCCATGCTTTCGAGCCGACGCACGATACTGGTCACCATCCGTTCCACGCGCTCCGGATCGACCGGGCGCTTGCGCATGGCGATCTGGATCGACCGCACCAGCTTGTCGCGATCGAAGGGGGCACGCTTGCCGGTCTTCTTCACCACGGTCAGTTCACGGAGCTGAACCCGCTCAAACGTCGTGAACCGGGCACCGCATGCCGGGCAGAACCGGCGCCGCCGGATGGCGGCACTGTCTTCGGTCGGACGGGAATCCTTCACCTGGGTATCGGTGTGACCGCAGAACGGACAGCGCATCTCTTTCCCCCTTCAATCGATCCTGTAAGCGCGGTCTCCCCGGACCGCCGTCCCGCTCAGTAGATCGGGAACCGATCGCAAAGCACGCCGACCTCAGCGCGCACCTTATCCTCGGTCAGTGAACTAGAGTCCGGATTCTGTGCGACGGCGTCCAGGACATCGCCGATCAGATTTCCGATCTGCTTGAATTCGGCGACCCCGAAACCGCGGGTCGTGCCGGCTGGGGTGCCGAGCCGAACCCCGGAGGTTACCATCGGCTTTTCCGGATCGAACGGAACACCGTTCTTGTTGCAGGTTATACCGGCGCGCTCCAGCGCCTGCTCCGCAACATTCCCGGTCAGCCCTTTCGGGCGAAGGTCGACAAGCACGACATGAGTGTCCGTACCGCCGGAAACGATATCGAGCCCGCGTTCTTTCAGGACGTCGCAAAGCGCGCGCGCGTTTTCCACCACCCGGCGGGAATAGGTCTTGAATTCCGGTGTCAGCGCCTCGCCGAACGAGACCGCCTTCGCGGCGATCACATGCATCAGCGGACCGCCCTGTAGGCCCGGGAAGACGGCCGAATTGATCTTCTTGCCGAGTTCCGGATCGTTCGAGAGGATCATGCCGCCGCGCGGGCCGCGGAGGGTCTTGTGCGTCGTCGTGGTGACCACATGGGCATGCTGGAGCGGGCTCGGATGCGCGCCGCCGGCGACCAATCCCGCGAAATGCGCCATGTCGACATGGAAATAGGCCCCGACGGAATCAGCGATCTCACGGAACTTCGCGAAATCGATCTCACGCGGATAGGCGGAACCGCCCGCGATGATCAGCTTCGGCTTGTGTTCCTCGGCCAGCGCCCGGACCTGATCGAAATCGATCTGCGCGTCCTCTTTCCGCACACCATATTGCACCGCCTTGAACCACTTGCCTGACAGGTTCGGCGGCGCCCCGTGAGTCAGGTGCCCGCCGGCCGCGAGCGACATTCCCATGACGGTATCGCCCGGCTGCACCAGCGCCAGCATCACCGCCTGATTTGCCTGCGCGCCTGAATGCGGCTGCACATTGGCAAAGGCACAATTGAAAAGCTTGCACGCCCGCTCAATCGCCAGCGCTTCCGCCTTGTCGACGAATTCGCAGCCGCCATAGTAGCGGCGCCCCGGATACCCTTCGGCATACTTGTTCGTCAGGACCGATCCCTGCGCCTCGAGAACGGCGCGCGAGACGATGTTTTCCGAAGCGATCAGCTCGATCTGATCCTTCTGACGGTGCAGTTCCTCGGTGATCGCGCCGAACAGCTCCGGATCGCTCTCGGCGAGCGGCGTGGCGAAGAACGGATTGTCGGTCGTGGTGGTCTCAAAAGCGGACATGTCAGCTCCAGTTCGGGTCCGGCGGTGCGATGGGCCTAACCGGTCCTCCGCCGTCGCGCAAGCGCAAGGGTTATGTGCTCTCGGTCAAACCAAGTTTGTCTACGCGACGCTGATGCCTGCCGCCTCCAAATTCTGTGCCGAGAAAGACGTCAACGCAGTCTTTCGCGACTTCTTCCCCAATCAGCCGTGCGCCAAGCGCGAGAACATTCGCATCGTTATGCTCCCGGCAAAGTCGGGCTGAGGTGATATCGTGACAAAGTGCCGCACGCACCCACGCGTGGCGGTTGGCGGCAATGCTAATCCCGATCCCGGTACCGCAAACCACGATGCCGCGGTCGCCCTTGCCGTCTTTCAAGGCCCTGGCCACAGCGCTGCCGAAATCGGGATAATCGACGGAATCCGGACCATGAGTGCCGACATCGACCACGTCCCACCCCTTATCTTTGAGATGAGCAATCAATACTTGCTTCAAAGAATATCCGGCGTGATCCGATCCGATCACGATTGCGTTATCTGCCATTTTCCGTCCGACCAAACGCTCCTCGTTGCGGCGAGCCCACTATATACGCCACCCGGACTCCTGCGCACCACTATTTCCGCGCCTAAGTCCTCTGCATCGCTCGCATAGACTGACATTCACGCCACAATATATTCGCGGCCGTATTTTGACCGTAAATTCCAGATAATGAAGCTTCCCAGAAATCAGCCGAAAATATGAGATCCATGTTCAGCATATGGAAAACGGAATGAAGTTTATTTCTTGACAACTACTTCGGTCGGGACAATGTTCCGCACACGAGATCATCACTTTAAAGTTCATTATCGGATCGCAAAATGACCGAAGAATCCCGCGAAGAAAATCTGGGCTCCTCTGAACTACTGCGCATGACGACGGACGTCGTGTCGGCCTATCTCGGAAATAACACCGTGGCCGCTTCCCAGATTTCAGAGATCATCAGCACCGTTCATGAGGCCCTGTCGCGTCTCAATACTGAAGTAAGCGAACCGGAAGCGGAGCCGGCGAAACCGGCTGTCCCGATCCGGCGTTCGATTACGCCCGAATACATTGTGTGTCTCGAGGACGGCAAGCGCCTCAAGATGCTCAAGCGGCACCTCCGGACCACCTACAACATGACCCCGGAAGAGTATCGCGCGAAATGGGGGCTCCCGGCGGATTATCCGATGGTTGCGCCGAACTATGCCGCGCAGCGCTCGGAGTTCGCGAAGAAGATTGGCCTTGGCCGCAACGCAGTGAAGCGCGGCGGACGCAAGCGCAAAGCGAGCTAATCGGCCGAACAACAAAAAACGCCGGGACGGAAATCTGTCCCGGCGTTTTTTATTGCATGTCAAACCAGTCTTCCGCGTCTCGCCGCCGGTTTGGACGGGTTGTTCTTTTCGAGCACGTATCTGAGCTTTCGCAACACGGTGTGCCGCAACACAGTTTCGCCGCTCGCCGGATTGCCGACGATCGAAACCTCCGTCATCGTGACCGGATCGAAGGCGCTGACCTTCACGTAGCTGCCCGACGGCAGAAACTCGATTATCACGCCGCGTTCGTCTAGTTTGCGCGCCATCGTTTAGATCCCGCTGTTCGGCCATCCGGAGCGACAGGGCAGAACGGCATCAATGCTCCAACGGAAATTTGAAGCTATATTGCTTCGGCGTATATACCTCATCCATCGAATACAGCAACTTCGGGAGCCACCCAATGTCTGTCCAACCTGCCGTCAGTTCCGCCAAAGCGGCAAGTTCGTCGCGGCCTCAATTCGACTGGGAGGATCCCCTTCTCATCGAACAGGAACTGACAGAGGAAGAGCGCATGATCCGCGATGCGGCACGCGCCTATTGTCAGGACAAACTCATGCCGCGGGTACAGGAAGCCTTCCGTGACGAAGTCTTCCATCGCGAGATCATGAACGAGATGGGCGAGCTCGGCTTCCTCGGCTGCACCATCGATGGCTATGGCTGCGCCGGCGTGAACCATGTTTGCTACGGCCTGATCGCCCGTGAGGTCGAGCGCGTCGACAGCGGCTACCGCTCCGCCATGAGCGTGCAGTCCAGTCTTGTGATGCATCCGATCTATGCCTATGGCAGCGAAGAGCAGAAGCAGAAGTACCTACCGAAGCTCGCGACCGGCGAATGGGTCGGCTGTTTCGGCCTGACCGAGCCGGACCACGGCTCCGACCCGGGAAGCATGGTCACCCGCGCGAAAAGCGTCCAGGGCGGCTACCTGGTCAATGGCGCGAAGATGTGGATCACCAATTCGCCGATCGCCGACGTCTTCGTCGTCTGGGCGAAGACCGATGACGGCCAGATCCGCGGCTTCATCCTCGAGAAGGGCATGAAGGGTCTGAGCGCGCCGAAGATCGAGGGTAAATTCTCCCTCCGCGCCTCCATCACCGGCGAAATCGTCATGGACAATGTCGAAATCCCGGAAGAGAACATGCTGCCGAACGTCGCCGGACTGAAGGGTCCCTTCGGTTGTCTCAACAAGGCCCGCTTCGGCATTTCCTGGGGCGCGATCGGTGCCGCCGAATTCTGCTGGCACCAGGCGCGTCAGTATACCCTCGACCGCAAGCAGTTCGGCCGGCCGCTCGCCGCCAATCAGCTGATCCAGAAGAAGCTGGCCGACATGCAGACCGAGATCACCCTCGGCCTGCATGGCAGCCTGCGTCTCGGCCGGATGATGGACGAAGGTACCTGCGCGCCGGAATCCATTTCCCTGATGAAGCGGAACAATTGCGGCAAGTCTCTCGACATCGCCCGCGTCGCCCGCGACATGCATGGCGGCAACGGTGTTTCGGACGAGTATCACGTCATCCGCCACGTCGTGAATCTGGAGGCGGTGAACACTTATGAAGGCACGCACGATGTGCATGCCCTGATCCTCGGCCGTGCCCAGACCGGCCTGCAGGCTTTCACCGGCGCCTGATCGACGCCAGAAACAGAAACGACCGAGCGGGGGGGCGCCGCGGCGGGCCCGCGTTTTTGTTTTTTTCTTTTTGCTGGGCGCCCGC